>JAAELL010000449.1 GCA_024226735.1 bacterium
ACCGTCAGCGTCGCCCGCTCGCCCTCCGGGCGGGCGATGGTGTCGGTGGCGGGCAACGCGGCGGGACGGGCCCCGTAGTTCTTGCTCGGATCCGGAGGCCGAAGCCCCGTTCACGAAGCTCGGAGAAAAAAACACTGGGCCGGCGGGCGTGCGGAGGTGGGCGACGCTGTCGTCGATGAGCGGACCGCGCGTGAAGGGAACACACAACGGCAAGAACGAGCGCGCGCGATGGGGTCTTGAGTTCGACAAGATCAGTGCTACAATTCATGCATGACCCGCCGAACGAAGAAGGCTGCGCGCAAAGTGCGCAAGAAGGCTCGGGCTAGCCACCTCGGTCCTCAGCTGACATTCGGGTTCCAGCGGCGCGAGGGCCATCGTGTCGGCAGGCCGCCGAGTCCGGATTCGGGCGTGTCGCACCTGAAGCGCGAAGCACTCGCCTCACGATTCCCCGTGCACGTGGTGCTGAAGCTGAAGGAGGGACTCCCGAGCCTACGCACGAGGAAGCCCTTCAAGGCGCTGCGGATGGCGTTCCGAGCGGGTTGCGACAGGAACGGGTTCCGCCTCAACCACTACTCCGTTCAGGGCAATCATCTGCACTTCATCGTCGAAGCGAAGGACCGTACGGCCCTTTCACGTGGGGTTCAGGGCCTCTCGGTGCGCATCGCCCGCGGCCTCAACAAGCTGTGGGGGCGCACGGGAAAGCTCTTCGCCGACCGCTACTTCGACCGCATCCTGCGCACGCCGCGCGAGGTCAAGAACGCGCTGCAGTACGTGCTCAAGAACACCGACCACCACAAGAGCCATAGCACGGCCGACCCGATCGACATCTTCTGTTCGGGTATGTTCTTCGATGGCTGGCGCGAGCACCGGCTCGAGGACTTCAGCGTCAGCGAACCACCTCCGCTGGCCCCCGCGCGCACGTGGCTGCAACGCGTGGGGTGGCGCAGGCACGGCTTGATCTCGGTGCGAGGCTGACGCGATAACACCAGCTCTCTCGCTCCGCGACTTCCCACGCCCTCCGCTGTTCTGGTGCACGCAGGGCGAAGACGTTGCCCTGGCGTTCGTACACATACGCGGCGCCGAGGCAACAGGGTCCTGGCGATGGCTGCAGCTCGCCGACGACCGCGATCTCTCCGTCGATGGCGACCGACGTGCCGAAGCCCACTGCGGGAACGGACGAGATGAGCCGCTGGGTCTCGATCCACGTGCCGCCCTGGTTCTCGAAGACGTACGCCGCCCCTTGATCGTTCGCTTATCCGCGCCGTCTCGACCCAATCGCCCGCGCCTGAGCGCTCGAAGACGTAGGCGACGCCGGCGCGCACGGATACGATGCTGTCCTCGCGCCGTGAGCCGACCAGAAGCCGGTTCCCCTCCAGGTAGAGGTCCTCCCCGAACTGGTCTCCGGATCCGGTCTGGCTACCGTGGAACCATGCGTCGTCGCATTGGGCGCCGCGAGCGGGGAGAGGGCGAGCGTCGTGAGCAGGAAGAGAAGCCGCATGGTGTCCGAGCACGGGTCCAGCGGGATGCTCATGAATCATCCCCGCTAGTCGTCGTCGAGTATGGAAGTGGTGTGGCTCGTCTGTGTTCCGAGCACCGCGCCGGTCGGCGGATCGAGCGACACGACGATCGTCTCCGTCGGCTCGAGGTCACTGTCCTCGAGAAGGGTCACGGTAATCGCGGCACTCGTGTCACCGGTGGCGATCACGAGCGGGTTGGTCGAGGTTACCTGAAAATCGACGCCCAAGGTCGCGGTCCCGGCGACGGTGTAGGGGACGCTCACGCTGCTCGTAGTGGCCTGCGACAAAGTTACCGGAATCACGAAGCTCTCGGCCTCTTCGGAACGTGCTCCGAGCGCGACGGGTAGCTGCACGGACGGATCGCGGGCCGTCTCGAATGTGATCGCGACCGCGTCCGTCGTGTTCGACAACGCGCCGTCGCGGAACCAGTACTGGAACGTCCACGTCTCGCCGGGACCAAGAGTCGTCGGACCGGGGAGGTTTGCTAGATCAGGGGTGAAGCTCACCGCGCCCTGCGCACCCGAGTTCAGGATGTCCATCGAGAAGCGCACGAGCGGCAGGCCGAGGCACAGGTTGCCCTCGCTGCCGCCGAAGAGCGGGAGGAACGACTGTGTGTCCGACATCAGGAAGTAGCCGAACTCGCTTGGGGCCAGGTCGCGCGCGTGCAGCTCGAAGCCGCTCAGGAGCGGGCCACATGCACGCACCCGGAGCTCGCCCGGCGCACCGCTCGAGTTCGTGTTCGCCACGCAGGACGCCACGCCCACCTCGCCCGGACCGAAGACGTGCACGACGCCTGAGTCGGTGCCGGCGAAGTTCTCGCGTGGCGCACAAGCGGCGAGGTATTCGCCGTCGACGGCGAGGCTCTGGCCGAGGTTGGAGTCGGTCTGCGGTAGCGTCGCCGCGATCTCTTGGACCCAGACGTACTCGCTGCCCGTGTGCTCGAACCGGTGGATGCTGCCGTGGCGAACGCCCGGGGTGTTGGGGAGGGTGCGCTTGATCTGGGTCACGTAGAGCTCATCGTTCTGAACTGCTAGCGCGGCGCCGAAGTCGGTGCGGGTCGCGGGTGTAGGGGAGTAGAGCTTCTGCACCTCCAGCCAGGCGCCAGCCGGGTTGCGCTCGTAGATGTAGACCGCGCCGGCTTCGGTGGCGAGGTCATTGTCGCCGCGCGCAGGGACGAGGAGCCGCGTGCCCTGAAGTGCGATCTCGGCCGCGTAGGACTCGATGGAAGCTCCGGGCAGGTCGCCCATCAGCCGCGCGACCTCGACGAACACGTTGCCCTGTCGCTCGTACACGTAAGCGGCGCCCGCGCAACAGATAGGCGTCGGGGCCGGCTGCAGGTCGCCGATTGCCGCGATCTCTCCGTCGATCGTGACCGAGGTGCCGAAGCCCTCGCGCGGTTGCGACGGAACGAGGTGCTGGATCTCGGTCCAGGTTCCGCCTTGATTCGCGAAGAGATAGGCGGCGCCGACCCCGGCCGACTCGTGGCGCGCGCCGATGAGCAGGAGGCCCCCCGAGACGGCGAGCGAGTAACCGAACCCGCCGCTGACGCCGGGGCCGCTCCCCGTCAGGACTTGGATTTCGGTCCAGACGCCTTGATCGTGCTCGAAGACGTGGACTTGGCCGCTGGGACCCTCGGCCGTCGCACCGACGAACGCGAGGTCGCCGCGCAGCGCGACGCTGCGGCCGAAGTTGCCCGCGACCTCGGCGGTCGCCGATGCGAGCCGTGCCGTCTCTACCCAATCGTCGCCCGAGCGTTCGAAAACGTACGCGACTCCGGCCCTCGCGGAGCCGCTCGCATCCTCGCGGAAGGAGCCGACGATCAGTCGGTCGCCCTCGATGTCAACGTCTTGGCCGAAGCGGTCGCCGGGGGTCGTCAGGCTGCCGTGGAAGCGCGCTCATCGTCGCACTGGGCCGCCGCGATCGGGGAGAGAACGAGCGTCGTGAGCAAGAAGGGGAGTCGCATCGTGATTTCGCGAGAGGGTCTTCAATCGTCGTCGAGCACGAGTCGTGGGCCACATGCACGCACCTGGAGCTCGCCCGAGCCTCTGGACCCCCAATTGTCCCCGGCGCGCCATCCGCGTGGGGCAAATGGGATTTGCGTGTCATTCACTTGTTCCTCTACGCTTAGTGGGCTAAGTTTGCCGATCTAGGCACACGAATGAGCTCTCCCCCTGACCCCACCGACCGCGAGCTGGCCATCCTCAAGGTGCTCTGGAAGCACGACGAGGCCACCGTGCGCCAGGTCTACGAGGAGCTGCGCGATGAGCTCGGCATCGTCCAGAACACCGTGCAGGCCTTCCTCCGGACGATGACGGACAAGGGGCTCGTCGCCTTCCGGTGCGAGGGCCGCGCCTTCGTCTACCGCGCGACGGTCGCGCCCGAGACGACCCGTGAGCGGCTCTTGAGCCGCGTGCTGACCCGCGCGTACGACGGGGCGCTCGACCGGCTCGTCGCGGGAGCGGTCGGACTGAAGCCGCCCTCGCCCGAGGAGCTCGCGCGCCTGCGGGCGCTGCTCGATGCGCTCGAGAAGGGGGAGGACGAGGCGTGAGCTGGGTCGTCTCGCTCCTGACCGCGCACGGGCTGGTCGCGGCCGCCGCGGTGAGCGTCGTCCTCGGCGTCGGCGCGGCCGCTCTGCGCGGGAGCCGCTCGCCGCAAGAACGCTACCGCACGGCCGAGCTCGCGATCGGCGCGTCCCTGCTCTTGTGTCTGCTCCTCTGGATTCCGCTGCCACGGCCGGGAGCCGGTTGGCTCGCGGGTCCGGTCGCGGGGACCGAGTCCGTCGGGTTCGAAGCGGGCTCGCCGGCAGTCGCTGTCCCTGCGGCGCACTTCGGCGCCGCGCCTCCCCGCGTGCTCGAGCCTCGACTGGCCGCCGCGGACGACGACGCCGGCCGCACGGTCGCGCGCATCTTCCTGGTCGGCGCGCTGGTTCTCGGTGCGCACTTCGTCTTCGCATTGCTGATGCTCTCGCGCACGCTGAGCCGCGCGCGCGGGGCGCCGGAGCGCATCACGCGCCACGCGCGCGGTGCCGCGCGGGTCCTCGTCTCGAAAGAGGTCGGCCGCCCGTTCTGTTGCGCCTTGCCGCGCGCGACCATCGTCGTGCCGGAGCAGCTCGAAGCACCCGAACACGAGACGCGCCTGCTCGCGGTGCTCGCGCACGAGCTCGCGCACCTCGCGCAGCGTCACCCGCGCGGACGCATCCTCGTCGCGTGCGCGGCACCGCTGTTGTACTGGCACCCGCTGTTCTGGTGGCTCGTCCGTGAGGCGCGCCGCAGCGCCGAGCTGATCGCCGACGACATGGCGATCGACAGCGTCGACAAGCGACGTTACATCGAGGAACTCTGCGAGGTGGCCAGCGCCACCCGCGGACGGCTCGTGGGTGGCGCGCTGGGACCGGGGGCGTTCGGCTCCCGACACGAATTCCTCGAACGCATGGAGACTCTACTGATGCGACAGACTCGACTGGCAACGCGCAGCTCCTCTCTTCACGTCGCCGCACGCGGACTGTGCGCGGTGCTCCTTCTCGGCTCGATCTCCGTCGCTTGGGGACGCGCGCCCCAGTCGGGCGGGGGCGGTCAGGCGTCGAGTGACGGTCTGATCGCGTCCTTGGTCACGAGCGGAGGCGGGCTGCCTGCTGCGGTCGAGCTGAGCGTCGGGTTCCAGTTCGACGACGAGCGCGCCCTCGGGGCGTTCCTGGTTGGAGCAGCCGACGACGGAATGCGGATCGGGGCTGTCGATTTGCCACGGGTTGGGGCCGGCAGTGGTCGTGTCGCTCTCGTCACGCTGCGTGGAGCGAATGAGCAGACGCTGCAAGTGCTCGCTCAGCAGGTTGCTGGCGTCGAGTTACTCAGCATCACCAAGCGCCCCGCGCATCGAGGCGGGCTGCCGGCTGGAACAAGTGCCCCTGGCCGTGGCCTGGATTCGGGCGGGGGTAGGGGCTCCTTGGGCGTGGGAGTCGGGCGCGGGCTCGCCGGGGGCGGTCCCGCCTCGGGCTCCGGCCCTGCGAACGGCTCCGGTCCCGCTGGCGGTACCGGTGCTGGCCCGGCGCTTCCGGACAATGGATCTTCGGATTTCGGGCTCGATTCACAGCTGACGACCGACCTCCTGGATCCCGCCCAATCGAACGTCAACAACGCCGTGCCCACGATCCCCGACGTCGCCGGAGCGATCCTGCTGGTCCAGCCCGTGAACGGATCGACGTACGTGTCGATCAACCGCGGAACGAACGATGCCGTGCGCGTCGGGCTGAACTTCGAGGTCTACCGCGGCTCGGAGTACAAGGGCCGCGTGAAGGTGACGCGGACCTCCCACGACCACTGTCTGGGCGTCGTCGAGCTCGAGGTGGCCGGGAGAGGCATCGAGCGCGGCGACAACGCGACGACGAAGCTGTAGGCGTAGCTCGAATCCGTCATGACTTGTCGCGGTACCGTCCCTACCGATTCGTTTCCGCGATGCAGTAGACGTGTGACTTCGTGCGCAGGAAGAGCTCGTCGCCCACGATCGCGGGCGAAGCGTCGCAGCCTTCGTCGAGCGTGTTGATCGCGAGGCTCTTGAACTCCGGGCCGGCGGCGAGCAAGAAACCGAGGTTCATGGCAACTTCGGGAGGGGCGTGTGGAGCGAGTTAGGCATGGTAGCGGTCCTGGCGCGCAGCGGGACCCGCTCCCAACACCGGCAAGTCCCTTGGCTCCGTGCTAGCGTGGCCCAGAGCTCCGAGCCCTAAACGCTGGAGGCCCCCATGAAGAAGCTGCTGTTCCTCGCAGTCTTCGCCGCGCACGCGAGTGCCGATGTCTTGACCGTCGACGATTCCGGTACCGCGCAGTTCACCGACATCCCGGCCGCGATCGCGGCGGCCCAGGACGGCGACGTCGTCCTCGTCGAGCCCGGTGCGTACTCGGGCTTCTCGGTCACCGATCTCGACATCAGCGTCGTGGGGACGCCTGGCACCATGGTGAACGGCACCATCGTCGTCCACGGGATCCCCGTCGCCAAGACGGTGATGATCCGAACGATGACGGTCAGTCAAGGTGGGCGCGAGGGTATCGTCGCGCAAGACGTCGACGGCGTGCTGCACGTGCACAACTGTGTCCTGCGCGGCGGGATCGAGGTCAGCCCCATCGCGAGTGCTTCTCCCGGAGCGAACTGCACGAACAGCAACGTGTTCTTCACCTACACCGTCTTCGAGGGAGCGAACAACGTCGAGGACTTCAACGACAACTTCGATGGTCCCGAGCCAGGTCTCGTGGCTCGCTTCAGTCGGGTCTACCTCCACAACTGCGCGGCGCGCGGCGGCGACGGCATCTTGTGGCGCGGACCGCGGGACGCTCCTGGCCCTGGGTTCGACGGAGCGGCCGGCGTACACCTCTTCGGCTCGGAGCTGTTTGCCGTCTCCTCGTCCGCGCGCGGCGGGCGCGGTGGTTACGGCGCCAGCTGCAGTTGTGGCGCGGGCCCGTGTTCGTGCAACGCAGGCTGCGGTCCGACGCGCGGCGGACACGGAGGGCCGGGCATCACGGGGGATGGAGTCACGGGGGACGTGGTGCTGCTCGACGTCCTCGCGGTCGGCGGCAGCGGGAGTCCCGGCGGCATGAACGGGTGCACCGGCGGCTCGGCGCCGGACGGAACGATGGGGCAGCCACTGGCGGTTCCCGCGACCGTGCTGTCGGATCCAGTGCGCACCTCGCGCTTTCGCGTGCACGACTGCGGGGGCCTACGCGTGCGCGTCGACATCGTCGGGGTCCCGGGCGACCAGGTCTACTTGGCGAGTCGCGATTCGGCCGCGTACGCGCGCGACCTCGCGTTGGCCGGTGTCTGGCTCCCCGCGCTGCCCGCGACGCTCTCGCCGGCGCCGATCGCGACGGTGCCGGCGTCCGGCGTCGCTGCCGTGCTGCTCGACCTGCCACCCCTCGGCGTCGGCGAGGCGAACCGCAGGAGCTTCCTGCAGGCGGTCTTCGTCGACGGCCAGGGCGCGCGAGTGCTCGGGACGCCGGCCACGATCGAGGTGGTCTCGGGCATGCAGCCCACGTGTTCGGCGACAGCCAACTCGAGTGGCGCCGCCGCGGTCCTGGAGGGCGGCGGCACGCCGTCGATCGTGTTCAACGACGTGCGACTCGAGGTGACGTCCCTGCCCGCCGACCGCCCGGGCTACTTCCTCATGTCGCTCGACGCGACGACGGGGCCGCTGCCTCCGCCGAGCCAGGGCGTGCTCTGCCTGGGCGCTCCGGTCGTCCGCTTCGCCGGCAGCGTTCTCGATTCCGGACCGAGCGGTCAGGTCGCCTTTCAGCCGGATCTGTCGCAGCTGCCCGGCGGGACGACGGTGCAGGCGGGCGAGACGTGGTCCTTCCAGTACTGGTTTCGTGATGCGAATCCGGGCGTGACCTCGAACACCTCGAACGCGCTCCGCGTCCCGTTCTGTTTCTGATAGGCCCCCGGCCTTCAAGAAAGGCACTCCCGCTGGGCGATGAGGTCTAGGCGCACCGCGGTGGGTGCGTGGGTGTGCAGAGGGGGAGGAGGGCACATGACGTGCCATGCAGTGAAGGGGTTTGCGCTGACGGGCGTGCTGTTGGCGTCTTGCAGCGGCGCGGGTGGAAGCTCGGACGGTGGTGGAGAGGATTCCAGCCCGGCGCTGACGGTCGGTTTCGAGCTCGGGACCTCGTCGGTTCTCGAGGGAGCCACGGCGCAGGTCGCCGTGGTGTTGACCGCGCGCAACGGGCCGCTCGACGAGCCGCTGCAGTTCGTCGTGCGGGCGGCGGGCGACGCGTCCCCCGGTGCCGACCACGACTTCATAGCGGATCGAGTCGTCGAGTTCCCGATCGGCTCGCCGAGCGGGGCCGCGGTCGACGTGGACGTGCAGGTCGTCCTGGACAGCCTGGTCGAGGCGGGCGACGAGACGCTGGCGCTGAGCCTGGCGAGTCCCACGCGCGGCGCGCTCGCGCGACGCACGCACACGCTCGTGATCGAGGAGACCGATTTCGCGTTGCTCTCGTTCCCCGCGACGGACCTGGTGCTCGCGGAAGGTGCTGCCGGCACCGTCGAGGTCGAGCTGTCCTTGGAGCCCGGCGACACGCTGGGCGTCGATGTCGACGTGACGCTCGCGGACTCGGGGGGCGGCACGGCGACCAGCGGCGTCGACTATCAGGCGCTGTCGGCGCAGCTCTCGTTCACCAGTGGATCCGCCGCTGGGACGCGGCAGTCGGTCGTCCTGCAGTCGATCGACGACCTGGACCCCGAGGCCGACGAGACGGTCGAGCTCGCGCTCACAGGTGCGAGCGCAGGCGCATTCGTCACGACGCCCGCGCACGTCTCGACGATCACCGACGACGACGTCGCTGGCAGCCCGTTCCTGGTCGTGACCACCGCGCTCGGCGGCGGGCCGGCGCAGGCGGTGGCGGACGGCGAGGCCTTCGATCTCGGCGCGCAACCGCTGGACGCGGGTCCGAACCAGGCGCTGGAGCTCACCCTGCAGAACGTGGGGGACCAGCCGATCGTGCTGGAGCCGTTGCGGCTCTCGGGGGATACGGCCGACTTCTCGTTGGACTTGAACGAGGAGCCAGATCCGCTGCCGGCCGTGACCCACGGTGCTTTTCCCCTCGCGATCGAGCAGGACGACGTCGACCACGGAGCCTGTCTGAGCATCGACGCCCTGCACCTCTCCGCTCTTCGAGACGCTGGGGTCGTGACGCTCTACGACGTCGACTTGCCCGGTGGTGGGACGCTGACGCTCGAGCTCGAGCGTTCCGAGTCACCGATCGACGAGAGCACTGTCGTGCACGTCGACGGGGTGCCCGTCGGCGCCGAAGCCCTGCTCGGCGACTCGTCGATGTGGCATGGTCAGGCGCTCGGGTACCCCGAGTCGCGCGCGTTCCTCTCCTTCTCGAGCCTCTCGTGCCAGGGCTGGGTGCGCCTGGGCGACGGGCTCGGAGCGCTCCACCTGAACACGGAGTTCTCGAGCGGTGGGCCGATCGTGCGCTGGCTCTGGGATGCGCAGCTCGAGAGCGCCTACACGGGCGATGCGCCCGGCGTCTGCCAGGGCGACCGCCTCCTGCCGGGGCTCGTCCCGAGCGCCGAGGCGCCCGGCGTCTCGTCCGAGGCGATGACGCTCGGCCGGACCTTGCCCGAGTGCCGGCTGGCGATCGAGACCGACTACCAGCTCTACGCGAAGTTCGGCGACACGACCGCCGTTTCGCAGTACGTGACGCAGCTCGTGGCGGCGGTGTCCGACATGTACGAGCGGGACGTGCAGACGAGCCTCTCGATCGTCTATCTCGGAATCCACAGCGATCCCGACGACGGTTGGACGGCGCAGGACCTTCCCGGCAGCGACGCGGGCGACGTCCTCGACGAGTTTCGAGCCGCGTGGGCCGGCAACCTCCCGGCCGGAGCGCACCTCGCGCACTTCGTGTCAGGCGCGCCCTTGGGCGGAGGAGTTGCCTACGTTGGTGTCCTCTGCAACTCGAGCTTCGGTTTCGGAGTGAGCGGCAGCATCAACGGCAACATCGACTGGGGCGCCTTTGTTGGCGCGCCCAGCGTCTTGAGCTGGGATTTCGTGGTCGTGGCGCACGAGCTCGGCCACAACTTCGGGTCGAGCCATACCCACAGCTACTGTCCGCCGCTGGACAATTGCTACACCAACTGCGATGCGTCGACGGCGTGCACGCCGGGCACGATCATGAGCTACTGCCACCTCTGCGGAGGAATGGCGAACATCCGGCTCGAGTTTCATCCATTCGTCGCGCAGCGCATCCGCGCGAATGTCGGATCGAGCTGTCTCGCCGATGCCTCGCTCGCGGCTGGTGGCCACGTGTCCGTCACGGTCTCCTTCGATCCGACGACGGACGTCGGCTCGAGCTCGGCGCTGTTGGAGCTGATCCACTCCGCGCCGAACGAGCCGAGCCCGTTCGCGATGGCCCTGTCGGGGACGAGCACGAACTGATCAAGTCCCAGTCGAGACAGGGGGAGCCTCTAACTCGCCTCGATTTCGATGGCCGTGCGGATGAGCTCGGCATCGAGCGCGAACCTCCCCGTCCACGCGTCGGCGCGGGGCACCTCGACACACTTGTGCCAGCAGACATCGAATGAGCGGGACGCGAGATCGGGAACGATCTCGATGTCGAGGAAGTCGAGCCACGCCTGCGTCAGCGGGTACTGGCACTTGTACACGGCTTCCTTGGCGCTGAAGATCAGCTTGGCGTACAAGCCCGCACGATCGGCGGCACGCTCCAGCCACGCGACCTCGGTCGGGCGCAGGATCTTGCCCCACAGATCGCGCGGGAGATCCTCCGCGGGTTCGACGTCCAGCCCGAGCGCGGCGCACGCCTCACGCGCCGCGACCGCCGCGACGCAGTAGCCCGCCGCATGCGAGATGCTGCCCACGACATCGGGCGGCCACAGCGGCTCGCGGCGAGCGCCGACGCCGATCGGGACCGGGGGCCGGCCGAGGCGCTCCAGCGCGCGTTTCGCGCACCAGCGGCCTCCGGCGAACTCCCGCCGCCGCTTGAGGACGGCGCTGCGCACCGCGTCGCGCTCCCGCTCGTCGAGCTCCTGTTCCGCGGTCGCCAGGGCGGCGCTGTCCGTGCGGGCGTCGCACACGGCGACTGCCGGGGAGAAGAGCTCGTCCCAAGGCGGCGGGGGCTCCCTATCCGAGGCATGTCGTCTCTCAGGCACGGGGTTCACGATCGGGGGACGACATCGAGCATCGCGACCATTCTCGCATGGAATCCCTGCGCCGCCAGCGCAGTTCGCCGGCGGCGCCCGGCGCGCAGGTCACTCGAACGTCACCCCGAGTGCGTCGGAGAAGTTGTTGCTCGCGCCGTCGCGGAACCAGCACTGGAAGTACCACGTCGCATCGCCCGTGGCGGCGGCGGACACACCCATGTGAAAAAAAACGTCCGCTTCGACCGGGACGCCCGGAACGGGCATCCCCGGCATCGGCGGAGAAACGGCTTCGGGCGCGATCAGCCGCAGCGGCCCGATCAGTCGTCGTCCACGATCGTCAGGGAGAACACCGTCTGGGTTCCCGCCGCCGCGCCGGTGGGGTCCAGCAGCGTGATCGTCGCGGTCTCATCACCTTCGACCTCGGCGTCCTCGGCGACGATGATCGTCATCGCGAACGAAGTGGCGCCGGCCGGGATCGACAGCGGGTTGGTCTCCTCGATGCGCCAGTCGACCTGGTGCTCCGCCGACCCGCCCGTCGCGAAGGGCACGAGCACGATTCCGTGCGTCGGCTCGGACAACATGACGAGCGCCTCGTACGTCGTCGATTCCTCGGTGACGTTGGCCGTCGCCTCGGGGAACTGAACCGTCGGCTCGTCGCCGGTGGCGAACGTGACGCTCAGTCCATTCGACAGGTTCGACGTCGCACCGTCCCGCGTCCAGTACTGGAAGCTCCACGTGTCGCCCGGCGCGAGCGAGGCGCCGCCCGGGAGCGCACCGAGGTCGGGCGAGAACACTACGTTGCCGGCGCCGTCCGAGACCTGGATGTCACTCGAGAAGCGGACGAACGGCAGCGCGAGGCACAGGTTGCCGTCCCCGCCGCCGACCGACGGCACGAAGCTCTGGTCGCGACTCATCAGGAACAGCCCGAACTGACCCGGCGGGAGCTGAGCCACGTCGAACGTCAGGCAGTCGAGGATCGCGCGCCGGTTGCCGGTCGCCCGCAGCTTCGCGGCGAGTCCGCTCGAGGTCGGATTCGTCGGGCAGTAGGGCGTTCCCTGCTCGTCCTCCAGGTCGAAGACGTGGAGCGCGCCGCGGCCGGAGCCGGCGAGCGTGCCCGGGGCACCGACGACGGCGCTGTCGCCCCAGAGCAGGACGCCGTCGCCGAAGGCCGCCCGTTGGACGGGTGCGTCCGGTTCGATCTTCTGCACCTCGGACCAGGAGCCGCCCGAGCGCTCGAAGAGGTAGGCGGAGCCGCCGTCCTCGACGACCGAGTCGTCGAGGTTGCTGCCGACGAGCAGGCGGTCCTCGAAGAGCGAGACGTGTGCACCGAAGGCCTGGTCCGGGATCGCGTCGGACGGGGTGAGCGTCTGCGCGTGGACCCACGATCCTCCGTCCTCCTCGAAGACGTAGACCGCGCCGGAGGAGCCGGCGCCCGCGTAGCCGACCGCGACCGTGCCGCCGGCGATGGTCGCCTGGTGCAGCGCCCAGTCGACGCCAGGCACTTCGAGCTCGGCGATCGCTGCCCAGGCGCCGCCGGGCTGGAGCTCGACCACGTAGACCGGGCCCGCGAGGTTTTCGATCGCGATGCGGTCGCCGCTCGTCGAGACTCCGGTGCCGAATACGTTGCCCGCCGGGTCGAACCCGAACGGCGCGAGCACGCCGGGGTCGATCCAGCCGGTCTCGACCCACGTCCCGGCTTGTTCTTCGAAGAAGTAGATCCGTTCCTGCCCAGGCGCCACGACGGTGATGCCGTCTCGGAACGCGTGCACACCGCGTCCGAAGCGCGCGTCGACGGCGGATCCGTTCGGCGCGGGACCGAGCTCTTGGATCGCGGTCCACGTGCCTGCTTGCCTCTGGTAGACGAGCACGCTGCCGTCGTCCGAGTCCGCGCGCGTGCCGGCGAAGATCGTGTCGCCGCGTATGGCGACCGACGTGCCGAGTGAGTACTGGGGGAGCGGCTGGGGCGGAAAGAGGCGCGTCGCGAGGACCCATCCGGCTCCCTGCCGGTCGAAGACGTGGACCGACCCGGTCAGGTTGCCGGCCGTGTCGTCGAGGACGGTTCCAACGACTGCCGTTGCGCCCGAAAGGGCGAACGAGGCGGCGGTCCCGAACAGCTGGAGCGGGGCGCCGGGAGCCGGTTCGAGCACGGATTCGTTGCACTGGGCGCAGACTCTCGGTGCCCAGATGCTGGCGGCCAGGCCGCACGCCAGAAGGCGTGCGACCCGGCCCGGGGAGAGAGAGAGGAGAGAGTGCATCAGTGATCGGGGTTGTCCTCGATGATCCAGACGGCCACGCTGCTCCAGCCTATCTCGGGCTCGGGCGAGGTGGTGCAGCCGTCGGCGCGCCGCGCCCCCGTCATGTGGATGATCACCTCCTCGTACGGGAGCTCGCTGAAGAAGTGCGTTGCGGCGTTGCGATAGGCGTCGATGCGGATCACGTGCCCGACGAGCGTCTCGGTCCGGCCCGGCCGAATGGGGACGCGCGTGCTGAAGTTGCCGTGGGCATCCGGAACGAGCTCGTCCCCGGTGAAGAAGTCGAACATGCGGAAGTCCTCGCCCCACTTCGCGGTCGAGCGGAAGTCGATCTGGAAGTCCAGGTCGAACTCGCACTGGCTCGCCTTCGGCACGCCGACCACGTTGCCGCAACCGAGCGGGAGCACGGCCGTGCACGTCGAGATCACGTCCTGGGTGAAGAAGCGAATCCCCGTGCGGTCCGAGCTCGCCGGGCCCTCGCCGAAGTCGTTGAGACCCTCGGTGATGAACTTGACCGAGGGCTGCGTGTGGTCGATCGTGACCGAGCCCGGGTTCGGGTTGTTGGTCGCGATCAAGTAGTCGAGCCCGGACATCCACGGCGAGGAGTGCGAAAACTGCACGACGATATCGGAAGTCGGCGGCTGGATCGTCGAGGGGAAGTGGAACCACGCGTCACGAATCAGCCAGCGCATCTTCGTGTTGTCCCCGAGCACGAGCTGGACGTCCTCCGGCGGAGGGCTGAAGGTGAACTCGACACCGGTCAGCTCGAGCGTCACGCTCTCGAATCCCTCCGGCCACGGGAACGGGTCCTGGAACGTGCGCAGGTTGATGCGGCGCGCCTGGCCGTTCGCTGGCGCATCGGCGGGCACGACGAAGTCGTAGCGGTACGGCGGCGCCCCGACCGGGTCGAACAGCATCGGAAACGCCGTCGGGTCGTTGGCGATCGAGTACAGGTCGAAGTCCGGCTGCTGCCAGGGGAACGGGCCCATCTGATCCAGGTTGCGGGCGCGCGTCTCCTCGGGGACGATCCGGAACGACACGCGATACTCGTACGGGACGACGCGCGCGCCGCCTCCCCCGGGCCCGGTCGTCGCCTGGACGTTGACCCAGAACTGGTTCTCCCCCGCGAAGCCCGAGCCCTGTAGCCAACCGACGCCGAGCGACTCGATGGTCGCCTCCGTGTACATCGTGTTGGGCTGCTGGTTGGCGGGTACCGACGGGAAGTTGACGTAGTAGGTGGCGGGTTGCGTCTGGGCGTGGGCGAGGCCGACTGCGACGAGTGAGCCCGCGACGGTCTTGACGATCTGCATGGTGACTCTCCTTTTGGGAAGCGGGAAGAAGGGGCTCAGGGCGTCGGGACGTCCTCGATGATCCAGAGGGCGACGCTGTTCCATCCGACCTGGGGCTCGGCGGTCGTCGTGCACCCGCCGGTGCGCGTCGCGCCCGTGACGTGGACGATCAAGTCCTCGTAGTCCGCGTCGCTGGCATCGTCGTTGCGGTAGGCCTCGATGCGCAGCCCGTGACCCTCCGGCAAGCGGCCGTCCGCGCCGATCGTCGCCGACGACGAGAAGGCACCGCTCGCGTCGGGAAGCAGCTCCTTCGCCGTTACGAAGTCGAAGATCCGGTAGTCCTCGCGCCACGTGGCGGTCGAGGTGGGGTCGACGCGGAAGTGCAGGTCGAACTCGCACGCGCTCTTGGTCGCGAGGCCGATGACTGTGCCGCACGCCATCGACTGGGCGGCGGAGCAGATCGACAGCGCGTCGGTCGTGTACAGCCCGATCTCGCGGACGTCTTCGCTCGCGCGGCCCTGTCCGAAGTCGTTCTCGCCCTCGGTCACCAGCCGCGTCGACGGCTGGGCGCGATCGATCGCCGGCGTGCCGGGAGAAGGGATCCCGGAGCCCGCGAACGAGAGGCCAGCCATGGCGGGCGAGGCGTGGTCGAACTGCATCACGATATCCGACGTCGCGGCCGAGCCCGCCTGCGGAGCGTGCACCGCGGCGTCGCGGATCAGCCAGCGCACCTGGTCGTGATCGCCGACTTCGACCGTCACGCCCGCCGGGGGCGGACTCGTCGTGATCTCGACGCCCGTGATCCGCAGCACGACGGACTCGTAGCCCTCGGCTGCCGGGGTGGGATCGGCGAACGTGCGCAGGTGGACGCGCCGGCCGGCGCCGTTCGCGGGCTCGCCCGCGGGCACGTCGAGCTCGTACTCGTAGCTCGGCGAGCCGGCGAAAGGCCACGGGGCCGCATTCGCGTCGTCGGCCAGCCGGTAGAGGTCGAAGTCGACGTCGATCGCCGGTGCTGTCGCTTGATCGAGATTACTCGCGGTCGTCGCCGCGCCGACGATCTCGAAGGTGACGCGGTAATCGAACGGCGCGGTCTTGAGACCGCTGCCGTCCGGACCGTCGAACAGCTGGACGTCCGTCCAGTCCTCGTTCTCTCCATTGAAACCCGAACCCGCGAGCCAACCCGCGCCGTTGGACTCGAGGATCACCTTCGTGAACATCGCGTTCGGCGCCTGGCTGTCGGGGACAGCGGGGAAGTTGACGTAGTAGGTGATGGGCACGGTCGCGGGAGCTGCGATCGCGGCGCCGTACACCGCGAGCGCGCTCGCGCACAGTTTGAGCATCTGCATGCGGACTCTCCTGAGGGCAGTCGACGAGGGAAGCGGACGTCGCTGGAGCGGGCAGGGTTGCGAGCTCATGTTCCGCCTCCGAGCCTCGACTCTCCGCGCACCTTGGCGAAAGCACAAGGACGTCGCAGTGCGCCGTCGCAAGCGCGCGCGCGGCGTGTTATGCAATAGCGAGTCATAACTGACCGCTGCAACCCAGATGCGGGGCGGTCCGTGCTCGAATCACCGACGATGGGACTCTACGCCGACCACATCCTCCCGCGCGGCATCGCGTTCGCGATGGGCAGTGAGCACTGCCGCGAGCTCAGGCCGACCTGCGTGGGAGAGGCGCGCGGTCGCGTGCTGGAGCTCGGGTTCGGAGCGGGCCACAACGTCGCGCACTACACCGATGCGGTGACCGAGCTGATCGCGCTCGAGCCGTCGTCCGTCGCGCGCAAGCTCGCGCACGCGCGCGTGTCCGCGGCCGGGTTCCCCGTCACGTTCGCCGGACTCGACGGAGCGAGCGTTCCGCTGGACGACGCGTCGGTCGACACCGTCGTCAGCACCTGGACGCTGTGCACGATCCCCGACCGTGGCGGCGCGCTGTCGGAGGTCGTGCGTGTCTTGAAGCCGGGCGGCCGTTTCCTCTTCCTCGAGCACGGGCTCTCGGCGGACCCGAAGCTCGCGCGCTGGCAGCGGCGGCTCAACCGCATCCAGATGTGCTTCGCGGGAGGGTGCCGGCTGGACGTGGACATCGGCGCCGTGGTCGAGGAGTCGGCGCTGCGCGTCGAGCGCATCGAAGAGTTTCACATGCGCGGCGGGCCCAAGGTCGCGACGTACATGTATCGCGGCGCGGCGACAAGAGACGGGGGCTGACGCCCGCGCCCGTCAGAGGGAGAAGCCGAGACGGAAGGCGAGCGCATCGCCATCCAGGTCGAAGCCGCCGTAGTCGAGCGACTCCTCCGTGACGAAGCGGTAGCTGAGGCCGACCTCGAAGCTTCCCGCGGGGTCGAGGTCCTCGTCCTCTTCGGCGTGGGTGAGCTCGGCCTCGAAGCCGAAGAGAGCGCCGGGGCGGTGCCAGGCGTAGGCGATGCCGACGAGCGGCATGTCGTCGAGCACGTCGAAGTCCCCGTCGTCGAGGGTGCGCTCGCCGTACACGAGGCTGACGCGTTGCGCGTAGCCGTCGTCCCGCGCGGCGGGCGTATTCGCGCAGCTACAGATCAGCAGGGGGAGTAGAGTCAGCAGCGGATCGTGTCGCATGAAGTGTCGTGTGGTCTCTCGGGGCTACCTGGTCGGTGGAACGGAGCGGGGTCTCAGCGGCGCCGCAGGGCCGTATGAGTGGGCCGCATGAGCGGCCCGGCCGACGTCGCGGATCCAGCGGCTCGTCGTTTCGTCGCTCGCGCGCCACGGTCCGTGCAGCGGGACCGCGTAGCCGTCGGCGAGGTCGCTCGCATCGCCGGAAGCCGTCACCTGGATCGTGATCGTGCCGTCGGGGCTGACGACGATGCTCTCCTCGCTCTCGAGGCAAGCGGGCGCGAGGCAGACGAGGAGGAGCAGGAGGTTTCGCATCGGGACTCCAAGGACGCGGCCGGGCGGTGGACGGATGACGGGGAACCACCGCTTTTTTGTACAACGCACGCGTGAAGCCCGTCTTGATCGTCGTGGGGGATGCCGTCGAGACCCTCGACACGTTCTATCCGTACTTCCGCCTGCAGGAAGACGGGTTCGAGCCGGTCGTCTGCGGCCGCGAGCGGCGCCGCTACCGGAGCGTCCTGCACGAGCAGCCCGAGGGCTGGAACGTCACGCGCGCGTGCGTCGCGGCGGGGAAGCCGGTCGCGAGCGTCTGCCACGGGATCGAGATCCTGGCGCGGGCGGGGTGCCTCGAGGGGAAGCGGGTCGCGACCGTGCCGAAGTGCCGGTTCGACGTGGAGGTCTGTGGGGCGCGGTTCGTCGACGAGGGGTGCGTCGTGGACGGGAATCTCGTGACGGGGCGGACGTACCACGACCACGGGGCGTTCGTGGGGACCTGGGTGCGGATGTTGAGGGGTCAGTGAGGCTCCGCGCGAGACCCCACGCGAGACTTTGGGCACTTCCCGACATCGACCTTCGCCTCCCTCCCGTACCCCCCGTCGGTAGGATGACCCCATGCTTCTCGCCTCGATCCTCGCCGCGCTGCTGACCGTCCACCCCGAGGACGGGCCCGACATCGATCTTCGCATCGGGATCGAGTCGGACGCCGTGCACGTCGGGATGACGATGAACATCGCCTTCGTGTGGGAGCTCGTCGAGTTCGACTGGGAGCGACCGCCGCGCTTCACGGAGAAGGAGCAGGCCGCCCTGCGGGACAAGCTCGTCGAGTACTACCGCGGCGTGAACGGCGTGCGGGTCGACGGGGTCGAGGTCGCACCGGTGCTCGCCGACTTCGCGATCATCGAGCTCGAGCATCCCGGCGGCGAGGACCAGGGGCCGCGCGGCGTCCTCTCGACTGTCGGCGTACGGCTCGGGCTCGACTACTCGTTGAAGACCGACCCCGCGCGCGTCGAGCTGACCTGGGGCGCGTACGTGCCCGACTTCGACAACGCCACGCCCGACGACGTTCCGATCAAGGACACGCCGTGCCAGGTCACCGCGCTCGGCGCGAGCTTCCTGCACGTGTTCACCCAAGATGAGCCCACGCTCGACTGGCGCGCTCCGTCGGTCTCGCGCACGGACCGCTTCCTCGCCGTTCCGCAGCTCGGCTCCGCCACGGGGAGCGCGTTCGGCGCGTGGACGCTGTTTGCCGTCGCGGCCGTCGTCGCCGCCGCGCTGGCGATCCCGCGCAAGCGCCGCGCCGCGTACGCGGGTCTCGCCGTCGTGCTCGGCGTGTGCGCCTCGGTCGCCTACCGCATGGAGTCCGGCTCGGTCGAGCTCGACGAGGACGGCGCGCGCACGACGTTCCAGCCGCTGCACGCCAACATCTACCGCGCGTTCGACTACGCGCGCGAGAGCGACATCTACGACGCGCTCGCGCACAGCGTGCGCGGCGACCTCTTGGACGTGCTGTACGCGGAGATCTACGCCGGGCTCGTCATGCAGGAACAGGGTGGCGCCGTCAGTCGCGTCCAGGCCGTGCGCCCGCTCGAGATCGACGTGCTCGAGGTCGGACGCTTCCTCGGCGACGACCTGCCTGGATTCCGCGTCGACGCGCGCTGGCAGGTCGACGGCTTGGTCTTCCACTGGGGCCACAGCCACAACCGCACCAACGAGTACCGCGCCGTCTACACGGTCGTGGCGGGGGACGAGGGCTGGCGCATCGCGGCAGCCGAGACGATCGAGCAGATGCGCATCGAGCTCCCCGGCGGTGCGTCGGGCGAGGTCGAAGTGACGCGCGAGCTCCTCGAGGCGGAAGGGGTACCGCAACGATGACGGCGATCATCGAGATCGCGGACCTCGAATTCGCCTATGGAGGGGCGGGCTTCTCGTTGCGCGTCGACGACCTCGCGATCGAGGCCGGCGAGGAGGTGGCGTGCATCGGTCCCAGCGGCACCGGCAAGACGACGCTGATCCACCTGATCGCTGGGATCGAGGTGCCGGCGCGCGGGCGTATCGTTCTCGACGGCGTCGCACTGAACGACATCTCGGATGCCGATCGGCGCGCGCTGCGCATCTCCGAGATCGGGATGGTCTTCCAGCGCTTCGAGCTGCTGGACTACCTCGACGGGCTCGACAACATCTTGCTGCCGTACCGCGTCTCGCGGCGGCTCGTGCTCGATGGACGCGTGCGCGAGCGTGCGCGCGAGCTCGCGCGGGCGACCGGCATCGAGCACGTGCTCGGGAGGCCGCCGCGCCGGCTGTCCCAGGGCGAGCGCCAGCGCGTCGCCCTGTGCCGCGCGCTGGTCACCGAGCCCAAGCTCGTGATCTGCGACGAGCCGACGGGCAACCTCGATCCGGACACCGCGGCGTTGGCGCTCGATCTCGTGTTCGAGCAAGCGCGCGCACGCGGCGCGACGCTCTTGATGGTCACGCACGACCACGGGATCCTCGATCGCTTCTCGCGCGTGATCGACATGCGCGAGCTGAACGCCGGAGTGGAGGCCCCGGGCGTGGGGGGGGCGGGATGAACATCCTCTACCTGTCCTGGCGTCACGCTCGCTACCATCCCGTGCAGACGGCGGTCCTGACGGCGTGTCTCGCGTTGACGATCTTCCTGCCGGCCGCGACGCACTGGCTCGTACGCGACTACGAGGCGCAGTTGATCGCGCGCGCGAACGACACGCCGCTGATCGCGGGGACGAAGGGCAACCGCTTCGACCTGACGCTCGCGGCTCTGTACTTCCGCCCGAGCGCCCTCGAGCCTATCCCGTTCTCGGAGCTGGAGGCCCTCGATGCATCGGGCGTCGGGCTCGCGATTCCGCTCAACGTGCGCTTCACGGCGCGCGGCCGCGCCGTCGTCGCGACGTCGCCCGACTACTACGCGCAGCGCGGCTTGCGCGCCAGCGCGGGGACCGTGCCCCTGCGCATCGGCGACGCGACGCTCGGTGCCAAGGTCGCGCTCGAGCTCGGAGTGGTCGTCGGCGACTCGCTCTTCTCCGACCAGCGCGAGCTCTACGACATCTCCAAGCCGCCCGCGCTCAAGCTCTCGGTCGTCGGCGTTCTCGCGCCGCGCGGCACGGCGGACGACGAGGCGGTCTTTGTCGACACCAAGACGGCCTGGATCCTAGAGGGGCTCGCGCACGGACACGGGGACGTCGAGACGGACGTCGACGAGTCCCTGGTGCTCGAGCGTCGCGGTGACAACGTCGCCGTCTCGCAGGCGATGCTCGAGCACAACGAAGTGACCGAGGCGAACGTCGGCACGTTCCACTACCACGGCGACACGTCGAAACTGCCGCTCTCGGCGATCCTCGTGTTCCCGGCGAGCGCGAAGACCGGGACGCTCGCCAAGGCGCGCATGAACGCCGAACGCAGGTACCGGATGCTCGTGCCGGGCGACGTGATCGCCGACCTCTTGGGGTTCGTCTTCCGCGTCAAGGCCTTCCTCGACTCGTTCGCGGGCGTGCTGGCGGCGACCACCGTGCTGCTCTCGGCGCTCGTCGTCGTCCTCTCGACGCGGCTGCGCGCCGGAGAGATCGAGACCCTCGACCGCATCGGCTCGAGCCGCTTCACCGTCTTCCGCCTGCTCGCGATCGAGATTGGCATGATCCTCGTCGTGAGCGCCGTGATCGCCGCCGCCGGGGTCGCTGCGGCACGCACTCTCGTCCCCGATCTCATGCAGCGACTCGTGTGAAGGACATGCACTCCAAGAACAACTCCGGGCTGCTCCACGCCCTCGCGTGCTGGAGCCTCTTTCTTTTTGCCGCATGCGGCGACGAAGGTGGTGAGGTCCAGGCGGTGCCGGAGCTCGTCGTGTACACGACCTTCTATCCGACGACGTATTTCACCGAGCGCATCGCTGGCGACGTGCTCGAGGTCGTCTGTCCGGTGCCCGCGGACGCCGATCCGATCTTCTGGCAGCCGACGCGCGAGGATCTTGCGGCCTACCAGGCAGCGACCCTCATCGTCGTCAACGGTGCGTCGTTCGAGAAGTGGATCGAGCAGGCGAGTCTGCCCACGAGCCGCCTGGTCGATACCGCACGCGGCTTCCAGAGCGACTTCCTTCAGTACGAGTCGAGGGCGACCCACAGCCACGGTGCCGGCGGCGAGCACACGCACGAGGGGGTCGACGGCCACACCTGGCTCGATCCAGAGCTCGCGCGGGCTCAGGCGGAGGCGATCGAGAAGGCCCTGGCGCAGCGGCTCCCCGACCACGCAGAGGCGTTCGCGGCGGGTCTGAAGGCGCTTGCAGCCGACCTCGATGCGCTCGGGGGCGAGCTTGCGGCGCTCGACGTCAGCGGCGCGCGGTTGCTCGCGTCACACCCCGCCTACAACTATCTCGGTCGTCGCTACGACTGGACGATCGACAACTTCGACTTCGATCCGGGCGAGGCCCTGTCCGACGAGCAGCTCGGCGCCGTGCGCGAGGCCGCCACGGGTGATGGGAAGCCGATCCTCCTGTGGGAAGGGCAGCCGCTCCCCGCCGCGGTCGCCGCCCTCGACGCGATCGGAGTGCGCAGCGTCGTGTTCAGCCCCTGTGAAGCGCTCGGTCCGGACGAACAGGCCGCCGGCGACGACTATCTCTCGCTCATGCGCGGCAACGTGCAGGAGCTGAAGGGGGCGTTGGAAGGGCACTGAAAGACCCGATCTTGGACCGGCGCGGCCGGCGCGCATTCTTTCGCGACATTGCGAAAGAATGCGGTTCAGCGCCGTAGGGTTTCGAACCGCGACGGCCCCAATCGCGGTCCACTAGTGGTGTGATTCACTCTTGTGCGGCATTTTGGTCGGTGCGTACGCGTTCGCTGCAAGGCGCAGCGACGACGCGACTTCGCTGCAAGTCTCGGAGGAGGCGCAACGCAGCAGCG
>JAAELL010000450.1 GCA_024226735.1 bacterium
GGCCCGTCCGAGAATAAGTGTCAGGTTTCGGCGAGCCATCGTCGTTCCTGGCAAGGCGCGCCGCCGACGCGTATTCGCTGGATACTCGGAGAAGGCGCAACGTAGCCAGGGGCGGCGAGGGCCGGCGAAACGTGACACTTGTTCTCGGACGGGCCCTAAGTTGCTACTGGGGTGATTCTCGAAACGAGCGCCCCGTTTCGAGAGCGCGACGATTGTTCCGGGTAAGGGAGTACGGTGGCCCTGCCTTTTCCCGATCTATCTGGCGTAGGCACTCTCGTGGGGAGGGTGCGGGTCTATCTCCGGCACCGCATGGTCTTCCGACTCTTTCAACACAAGCTCTTCGGCGGGCGCAAGAACGACCGCTTGGATGGCGTCTTCACGGCGAGCGAACTCGAGCGGCTCTTCGAGCTCGAGCGCGCGCGCGTCGACCGCAACGGACAGGTCTTCTCGACCGTCGTCTTCGTCCCGGACGGAGACCGATTCAAGGATCTCGACGCCCTCGTCGACGTCGTCCGCGAGCACGTCCGCAACTACGACGTCATCGGTCAGCTCGACGCGGGCCGCCTTGCCGTCCTCCTACCGGACACTCCGAGCGAGGGGGGGTGGGCGTTCGCCGACAAGAACCTGGCCCGGATCGCCGAATCCGGCCTGAAGTTCAACTGCGAGGTCTACAGTTACCCCGCGGATTGGAGCTCGCCCGAGGTCGAGGACGAGACCGAAGCGGTCCGCCCCACTCCGGTCCCGCTGTCGCTGGTCAGCGACGAGGAGGATCAGGAGGAAGAAGTCGCCCCGCGGGCGACGGGTACGGACGACGTCATGATGTCCGAGGATCGTCCCGGTCTGGCACACATTCGCGCGCAGGCGGGCGAGCGCTCCGTGCGCGACCTCGAGCCCTTCTTCCACCGCGAGGTCTCGATCCCGCGCCGGATCATCGACGTGGTGGTCTCCGGGACCGCGATCGCGCTGCTTTCACCTGTGCTCATCGTCACCGCCGCCGCGGTCAAGATGACGAGCCCCGGACCGATCATCTTCCGCCAGCGCCGCGCCGGTCGCGGCGGCACGCCGTTCACGTTCTACAAGTTCCGCTCGATGTACGTCGACGCGGAGGAGCGCAAGAAGGCGCTCGCGCACCTGAACGAGAAGCGCGGCCCGATCTTCAAGATGAAGAACGACCCGCGCATGACCCCGGTCGGGCGCTTCATCCGCCGCGCGAGCATCGACGAGCTGCCGCAGCTCTTCAACGTGCTCAAGGGCGACATGACCCTCATCGGCCCGCGCCCGCCGACTCTCAATGAAGTCGACCGCTACGAGCGCTGGCAACGCCGCCGACTCGACATCACCGGCGGCCTGACGTGCATCTGGCAAGTGAGTGGGCGCAGCGAGGTCGGCTTCCAGGATTGGGTGCGCATGGACCTCGAGTACCAGCGCAAACGCTCGTTCGCCTTCGACGTCAAACTGCTCTTCCGCACGATCGGTGCGGTCCTTTCGGGCCGCGGCGCGTACTGAGCAAACGTCCCAAAACGATCAAGCCGCCCCTCTTAGGGCCCTGCAATCAGGGCTAAATCAAGAAAACCCGCTCTCTCGCGTCTGGCGTCGTGAACGCCGCTAGCATTCCGCGCCGAGGTTCGGATCAGGCAGATCCGGCAGGCGGGGTCGACGGACCCCGAACCGTTCCTTGGACTACTCAGTGGCATGCAGCGGCCTGAACGCGCTGCACGCTCGCCCCCGCGAGGGGCGTTGAAAGAGGGGAATCATGTTCAGGCGTTCCATCCAAGGACCCGCAGCACGGGTCCATCACTGTTTCGTACCGCTGCAAGCGGTGGCGTGTGCCGCTGCACTCGCGCTCGCGAGCGCGTGCTCGAACGGCACTTCGGCGAGTACATCGCCGGACGGTCCCGTGGCGAGCGCCTCGGGTCTGACGGTCACGAGCGGAGGCACCGCCGAGATGAGCGGCCCGCTCGGCGGCCCCTTCCCGACCGACTCATCGTCCTATCTGTTGCGCAACATCGGCGCAGCCAACCTCGACTGGACGGCGCGTGCATCGGAGAACTGGCTCGTCTTCTCGAACACATCGGGCACGCTGGCGCCGGGAGCGAGCGAGCTCGTTACGGTCGTCATCGATCAAGTGAGCGCGGCGCAGCTCGTCGTCGGCGACTGGCCCGCCAACATCACGCTGGTCGACACGAGCGGCGCGACGGGGACCATCCAGCTCGGGTTCATCCTGCACGTCCTCGACGCCGTTCCGGGACCGGGCGAGCTGACGCTCACCCCCGAGACCGAGTTCGTCGCGACCGGCAGCGTCGGCGGGCCGGTGGCGCCGGAGAGCGCGACGTACACGATCGGCAACGCCGGCGATTCCCCCTTGAGCTGGGCGGCATCCGTGACGCAGCCCTGGATCTCGGTGGCTCCGGCGACCTCGGGCGCCCTCGCGGCGGGCGAGTCGCTCGCGCTCGCGGTCACGCTCGACCAAGGTCAGCTCGCGGGTCTCGGCGCGGGCACGCACAGCGGCTACCTGGTCGTCGACGACGTCGATCACGGAGACCGCGTCGCGGTCGGAGTCCGCGTCGTCCTCAGCGACCCGCCCGGCGGCAACGTCCGCGTGACCGATGGCCTCGTCGTGCTCTACGACTTCACTGACGGCACCGGCACGACCGTGCGCGACCGCTCCGGAATGACGCCCGCGCTCGATCTGACGATCGAGGACGCCGCTGCGATCAACTGGCTGCCCGGCGCCCTGCAGTTCGAACAGGGGACGCTCGTGCGCTCCTCCGGCCCGGCGACGAAGATCCTCGACGCGGTCGACGCGAGCAACGAGCTCACGGTCGAGACCTGGATCCGGCCGCGCGACCTCCAGCAGGATGGCCCGGCCCGGATCGTGACGCTCTCGGACGGCACCTACCTGCGCAACCTGACGCTCGGTCAGGGCCTGTGGGGCTCGCAGCCGCGCGACACGTTCAACTGCCGTTTGCGCACGACCACGACCGACAACGACGGCGTGCCGCTCCTGACGACGGGAGCCGGTTCGGCCCACACCGGTCTGCAGCACCTCGTCTACACGTTCGCGACGAACGGCCAGGCTCGGATCTACATCGACGGCGATCAGGTCGCGAGCGATTCGATCGGCGGCACGCTGTCGAGCTGGAGCTCGGGTTACGCCCTCGGCCTTGGAAACGAATTCGGAGCGAACCGACCGTGGTTCGGCGAGATGCACCTGGTCGCGATGTACGACCGCGCGCTCTCCGCGGCCGAGATCGATCAGAACTTCGAGGCGGGCTCCGGTGCGCCGGCCTTCGGCCAGCTCGCCGTCACTCCCGCGAGCGGATACTCGAGCAGCGGCCCGGCTGGCGGCGACGCGTTCCAGCCGGACTCGAAGACGTACACGCTCAGCAACCCCGGTGACGAGGCGATCGACTGGAGCGTGACGGTCTCCGAGCCGTGGCTCTCGGTCGGCCAAGAGAACGGGCGACTCGACCCCGGCGAGTCGACGCTCGTCGTCATCGAGCTCGTCGACGGTCCGGCCAATGCGCTGCCGATCGGCGCGCACAACGGCCTGATCACGCTGCGCAACGACACGAACGGCTTCGGCAGCACGGCGCGCAACGCGACGCTGTCCGCCCAAGACCCCAACAACGGGGGTGGCTACGGGCCGAGACCGGACGCGACCAACACGGGCCCGACCAATCCCTCCGCGCTGACGTCCGTCGGCTCGATGACCGTCACGACCGACGGCGCCTTGATCGAGAACGTCCGCGTCGGCGGCACGCTGCGCATCAAGGCCAACAACGTCACCGTGCGCAACTTCATCGTCGACGGCGGCGGCGGGTCCTCGTACGGCATCCGCGCCACCGACGGCTACCAGGGCATCGTGATCGAGGACGGCGAGGTCAAGAACGTCGTGAGCTCCTGCATCTACGGTGGCGGGTTCACCGCCCGGCGCCTCAACGTCCACGAGTCGGGCGGCGACGGATTCAAGACGACCGGCAACGTGCTAGTCGAGCATTGCTGGATCCACCACCTCGGCACCAACCCGGGCGCGCACGCCGACGGCAACCAGACGCGCTACGGGTCCAACTTCGTCTTCCGGGCCAACAACTTCGACATGCCGATCACGGTTCCCGGGCCCTACAAGTCGAATGCGGCGCTCATCATCCAGACGGGCGAGGGCCCGATCGACAACGTGTTGATCGAGGGCAACTGGGTCAACGGCGGCAACTTCACCGTCTATCTCAAGGACAAGGGCGTCGGCTACGGCGACCCGACCAACTGCACGCTCCTCAACAACCGGTTCGGCTTGGACTACCGCTTCGGTGTCTTGTCGACCACCGGCCCCGTTCATATCGAAGGCAACGTATGGGACGGGACCGGCGAGTTGATGGACATCAACAACCACTGAGCTCGAGGCTCTCCGCAGTAGGCTCTCTAGCTGCAGCCCAGGCCCACGCGGTCTGGGCTGCATGCTATTGAGACCGTTTTCGAGACACGCGGAGGTCCTCCTATCGCCACAAACCACCGTGACGGTGAGTGGGGTCAAGTCCGGCGCGTCCTCGATTCGATACGTGGGCATGGGCGCCCCGAGTGGACAGACTCCCAACTTCCGCCTCCTGCCCCGCCTCGACGAGGCCCGGCGTCAGGAGACCCAGAGTCCCGACAAGCCGCATCTGCGGCTCGTCACCCCCGACACGCTCGCTCCGGAGCGCCGGCCGATCCTGATCACTGGATCGCACCGCTCCGGATCGACGTGGGTCGGACGCACGCTCGCTCAGGTGCCCGAGGTGGCGTTCATCAACGAGCCGTTCCATCCGTGCCATCGGCCAGGGGTCTGCAGCGCTCGGTTCGTGCGCTGGTATCAGTACATCACCGAGGAGAACGAGGCCCAGTGGAAGCGCGCGTTCGAGCGCACGATGGTGTTCGACTACGCCGTCGCCGAGGAAGTGAAGCACCTCGGCTCCCTGCGCGACGCCGGACGCCTCGTCCGTGACTGGACGCGTTTCCTCGGCTGGCGAGCGCGATCCGCGCGGCCGCTCCTGAAGGACCCGATCGCGTTCTTCTCTGCGCCCTGGCTCGCGCGCACGTTCGAGTGCGAGGTCGTCGTTCTCGTGCGCCACCCGGCGGCGTTCGCGAGCTCGCTGAAGCGCCTCGACTGGCACTTCGACTTCGAGAACTGGCTCGCCCAGCCGCTGTTGATGCGTGACTGGCTGCACCCGTGGGAGAGCGAGATCCACGACTTCGCCTCGGAGCCGCGCGACGTGATCGATCAGGCCGCGCTCATGTGGAACGTGATCCACGGCGTCGCCGCGATGTACCACGACAAGTATCCGGACTGGCGTTTCGTCCGTCACGAAGACCTGTCGCTCGACCCGATCGACGGGTTCCGCGACCTCTACACTTCGCTGAACATCGAGTTCACCGAAGACGTCGAGCGCACGCTCGAGCACCAGACGAGCTCGGCGAACCCGGCGGAGGCGCCGAGCGGAACGACGCACGCACTCGTGCGCGACAGCCGCGCCAACGTCAGCAACTGGAAGCAGCGCCTGACCTCGGACGAGGTCAGGAGGCTGCGCGCCGCTGTCGCGGAAGCGTCGGCCCCGTGGTACGACGAAGCTTGGTGGTAGCCGGCACGAGACCGCGCAGCTCGAGCTCCTCGAGTGCTTGCGCGGCGCGTGACGCCCACGACTCCGCCGCCACGCGCTCGCGCCGCGCCTCGGCCTCCCCGCTGTCCTCGAGAGCGTCACGGACAGCGTGCACGAACGCCTCGGGCTCGCGCGCGCTCGCCACGCAATCCGCGTAGCGTGTGAGCTCGGGGAACTCCGTCGACACGACCGGACGCCCGACGGCCAGGTACTCCTTGAGCTTGATCGGGTTGCAGGCCTGGATCCAGTCGCTCCTATTCCAGGGCATGATCAAGACGTCGTTCGCCGCCATGTAGCGCGCGACGTCGTCGTACGGCACGCGCCCGATGAAGTGCACGTTGTCGAGCGTGCACCAGCCCTCCGGCAGCGAGCAGGCGCCCACGAGCACGAAGGTCACGTCCGGCAGGGCGGCCGCGACCTCGAGGAAGAACGGAGGATCGAAGGTGTGGCTGTCGATGCCGCCGACGAAGCCGACGCGCGGCCGCGGGAGATCGCGCAGCTCGACGGGCTCCTCGCCTGTCTCGCGGCCCGCCTGCGCGAAGACGTCGTAGTCGACGCCGTGGTCGACGAAGGCCGACGCCTCGACGCCCGCGCGCTCCTCCGCGTGCAGCTTGCGCGAGCAGTACAGGACGAGGTCCGCGCTCTCCTTCAAGCGCTTGTCGTAGTCGCCAATGCGCTCCGGATCGACGCCCGCGAAAGCCTCGAAGCGATCCGTCCGTTGGTACACGAGCCCCGCCGCCGCGAGCTTCGAGGCGGCCTCGACACCCGGCGGACACGCAACCCACACGAGCGGCCGCCGGATCCCCATCCGGCGCGCCGCCCGCCGGACCTGTCCAGGCAGCAAGGCACCGGACACACGCATGCCAGCCGCGCCCGGAACGACGAACGGACTGAACACGCCGAAGTTCTCACGGACGCGCACGAGGCCGCGCGACAAGCTCTTCAGCTTGCGCACGACGCGGGTGAGGAACATCCGTCCCTCCCCCATCTTCGGCACGCGCATCCCGATCGAGTTGACGTAGAGGACCGGCATGTCGCGCGACATCTCGCGCATCATCTGCATGTCGAAGTGACCGCGGTTGTGGTACCACCAGTCCTCGCCACCGAAGCAGACGATACCGTCAAAGGGGCGCTCGACACTCATCGTCCGGTCTCCAAGAAGCTGCGCACGCGCTCGAGGAGCTCGGTCGAGGCGTGGGGTTTGATTGCAGCGGCAGCGACGAGACCGTCGATCTCGTCGAGGCGCGCGCGAAGCTCGTGCTCGTCCCAGGCCGGTGTCACGGCCCCCAGCTCGGCCAGCTTCTCGAGCGTCGCTAGTTGATGATCGTTGCGCTGCTCCCCGAGCTCGGCTCGCCGCGGCATCACGAGGATCGGCTTCTCCAGCATCAGCGCCGTCAGAATCGTGCCCATCCCCGCATGCGCGATGACGGCCTCCGCTTCCGCGAGGCGACTCGTGAACTCGTCGGGGTCCAGGGACTCGACCCACTCGAGATGCCTCGGCTCCTGGCTCGTCGCACCGACCTGTGCGAAGACGTCGCCACGCCGGGATTCGCCAGCCCAGGCGTCAATCGTCTCGATCATCCGCTCGAACGGACCTTGTGTTCCGACAGTGACTAGGATCACAGCACGGCTCCTGCGTATTCCGGGCCGTCCTCGGCTGCGAGCTCCGGCCACTGGGTCAGCCAAACATCCGCGAATCGACCGATCTTGCGCCCGCAGAGCGACAGCTCGTTCGCGTTGGCGATGCTGTCGATCCACATCGTTCGGGCACCGAACAACTTGCCGAAGGCGAGAGCGAAATAGCCCGGCGCGGCCCCGGTCGAGATCACGCGCTCGGGTCGCTCGCGAAGCATGATCCAGAAGACCTGCACCGCCAGGATAAGCAGTCCGAGCTTCGCCTTCATGTTCGCATCGCGCACGACGTGCAAGCGGTGCGGGGCGACCTCCGGGCGGTAGCTCTCCTTCACCGTGAGGTAGACGAGCTCGGCGCCCTCGAATGCTGGCGTCAGCCGCCTCAGCTGAATCCAATGTCCGCCGCCGGAGGCAACGACCAGAACGCGCGCCGGGCTCGCATAGGGTCCCGTCGCAACGGCTGCGTCGCGCCAAGTGCCGCGCCTGCCCCAGATCGCTCTCCACGTCGCTCGTCCTTCGCGCCGCGGCAGGACCGCGAGCGCGACACAGCGCACGAACGCCCACAACGACAGCGTCCAACAGCCGAACGCCGCGGCGCGCGGACTCCAGAACTTCGCGAAGAGCTGCGCCTTCGCGGTGAACAGTCGGACCATCTTGTCCGCCCGGGTGCGCTCCGAGGCACCGCCGTGGTGGACGATTGTCGCAGCGGCCGTCACGCGCGGGCGCGCGCCGTGGCGCGCGGCGCGCAGACACAGGTCGGCGTCCTCGCCGTACATGAAGAAGTCGGGATGGAACCCACCGAGCCGGTCCCACAGCGAGCGGCGAATCAGCAGGAAGCAACCCGAGACGATCGCCACGTCGCGCTCGATCTCCGACCCGTTCGCAACCTCGTTCCCCGGCCGTCCTTCCGGGTGCAAGAGCCGGTTGCGGGGGAAAGCGCTCGCGAGCCCGAGTGCGAGACAGAGCGCGCTCCAGGGGGTCGGCGCGCCCCAGCACGAGGTCGGGTTCGGCCGACCGTCCGCGAAGAGCGTGCGGCCGCCCCAAATGCCCGCGTGCGGAGCTCGCTCGGCGAAGGCGACGAGCGCATCGACCGCATCGTCGCGAAGCTCGGTGTCGGGGTTCAAGAGGAGCACGTACTCGCCCCGCGCACGCGCCACGGCGAGGTTGTTCGCCGCTCCAAAGCCGAGGTTCTCCTCGAGCGCTAGGAGCTCGAGCTCCGAAAACTCGGCCGCAATCGCTTGCGCGGAGCCGTCATCCGACGCGTTGTCGACGACGATCACTTCCATCGCGCAGGAGGTGTGCTCGAGGAGCGAGCGCAGGCACGTGAGAGTCAGCTCGCGCGTCCTGTAGCTCACGACGACGACGGAAACGAGAGGCGTTTCGCTCATGCCGCGGCCTCCAGATGCTCGGCGGGCGGTTGCTCCGCGGGTCGCCGTTCCCGGACCCTGGGTTGGGGCGGACCCGGCACGCGCCCGCGCGAGCGCCGCGCGACGGGCGCGAGGCTCCCGATCGCCGCCAGCACGAAGAACCAGACCATGAGGTTCTGCTGCGAGTGCGAGATCGAGATCGAGAGGAACATGAGCGACTGCGCGAACAGGCTCACGCCGACTCCCCAGGCGAGCGCCCTGGCGTAGCGCAGCTTCTGGAACCGGCGCCACAGCCGTCCCGCACCCCCGTGCGCGTAGAAGACGAAGGCGACGAAGAGAATCAGGGCGAGAAAGCCCCCCTTCACCGCCTCGCGCACGTACTGGTTCGTCAGATCGAACATCTGATGCCCCCAGTGCGCCGTCGATGGCGTTCCGATCAGGAACCACTCGCGCCACGAGCTGATGCAGCGGTCGATCAGGAGGTAGCGGTGGTAGGCGGTCGACCCCTGGACGGCACCGACACGCGAGATCAGGTGCCAGACCGGCGCCTCCATGACCATGTGCAGCCCGACGAGCGTCGCGAGCGTGCCCCAGCGCACGATGCGCATCTGCTTGCGTAGCAGCCAGCCCGCCCAACCGATCGCGGCGAGACCGACGCCGAGCACGGGCGTGCTGGAAGCGGACAAGAACACGATCCCGCCCATCGCCGTCATGCCGACCGCACAAGTGAACTTGCCGCGGCCGCCGCGGAAGAAGCGCGCCGCGACGAGCGGCACGAACGCGGCCCAGAAGCAACCGGCGAGGATCGGGTGGTGGAATGGCCCCTGGCAGCGCAAGCGGCCCGCGCGAGCCTTGGTGATCGGCGGCACGCCGCCGAACACCGCGAAGGGGTTGCGGCCAGTGGCGCGCTCCATCATGAAGAACACGAACACCGGCACCGAGAGCAGGATCATCCAGGAGACGACACGGTCGATGTCGCCGAGGTCCCGGATCCAGACGCGGAAGAGCACGTACATGCCCACGACGTCGTACGTGCCGCCGAGGCGGTTGATGAACGCCTCGGAGCTGCCGCGCAGGGTGACGTACGCGGCGGCGCTGACGAACGCCCAGGCGAAGATCACGGTGTCGAGCCGTTTGAGCCGGAAGCTGCGCAGCTCGCCGCGCAGGATGACCCGCAGCCAGCCGAACAGCACGAGGATGCGCAGCAGACTGAAGTCGAGGGTGAACAGCACCAGCCGTTGCGCCGGCGGGATGAAGCATGCCAGGATCGCCATCGGCAGGAGCGCGTAGCGCCGCGGCACGACCAGGGTCGCGATGCCGAGCACCAGGATCGCGGCGAGCCCGAGCGGGTGGAGTGTCGTCTGGTTGTGGAAGTCCTTCTCGCCGAAGCCTTCCTTGACGGTGTGCTCCTGTAGGAGCGCCGCGATCGTCATGCTGCTTCCGCCTCCTCCCGCTCGTCGGCGTGCGGCGCGAGCGCGAGCGGCTCGAACGGCACGACCGGCGCCGGCTCACGCAGACGCTTGGTGAAGACGCGCTTGAACGTCCCGTAGATCGACTGCGCGCGCTGCTTGAGCGAGAGATGCCGCAGCCAGATGCGGCCGGTCGCCATGTTGCGGTAGACGGGCGCCGCGGCGCCGAGCATGCGACACGCGAGGCTGCGTCCCCAGACCGCCCCGCGCGTGTGCAGGAGGTTCATCTGCGAAGCCGGCAGGAGGTCGGGCGACACGCGCTCGAGCTGCAGGGCACCGGACGCGACGGCCGCACGCACGAACTGCCGTCCGCGCTCGGTGCGCACGACGACGAGCGAGCGGCCGGGCTCGTCGGGTGGAATCTCGCGGTACCACGGATCGCCGACCGCGATGTCGGCGAACTCGCCCGTATGGTCGGCACAGACGTAGCAGCGCCACTGGCGGTGCTTCTGCAGGATCTTGCCCCAGGACGCGCCGTACGACATGCGTTCGGTGCGCGCCGCGCCATCGACCTCGGTCGTGACTTCCGCGCCACCGGGCCAGCCCTTGCCCCTGTAGCGCACGCTGTCGATTGCCTCGGGTTCGTCGACACCCATCGCGCGCGCCATCTCGAGCGTGCCCCGCGTCGAGGGCGTACCCGCGCAGAAGATCGCGATCGTCAATCCGAGGTTGTCCGCCAAGGCAGGCCGCTTGCGCGCTGCGGCTGCCGCCCCGGCCACGTCGCAAGGCTTGCCGACGAAGACGCACGGAGCCGGTGCGTCCTCGACGCGCTGCAGTCCGTCGCACGGGCTGGCTGGCGCGTAGCGCGAACCGGTGGCGGCGAGCAGCTCTGCGCGCGAACGCGAGAGGACCGTCTGGTTCAGGTACGGCACGTCCTCGCGCGCGGCGACGTGCAGGACACCGTGGTGATCCTCGTGCTCCAGAGCGTGCAGCGCGAGCGCCGTCGCGGCGCCGCCGCTCGACGCGAGCCAGCGCACCTCGTCGTCCGCGGCGAAGCCCTCCCACATCTCGAGCACGGGGCCCCAGCCGTCGACGAGCTCCTCGATCCACTCTGAGCCGTCACGGTCGAACGTGTGCTCGAGACCCTTGCCCGGACACACCTCCAGCGCTTCGCCCGTATCGGAGCCTTCTTGCACGAGAGGGCGCCGACCGCGATCGAGGTCGTCGACCATGCGGATGGCGTCGGGCTGGACGTAGGCGCACGCACCGCACCCGCAGCACAGGTGCTTGGCGGCGACGTCGGGAATGCCGTTGAGGCTCTGTCCCATTCCGAGATGGACCGTTGAAGCGTTGGGGAGGAGGACGGGGAGAGTCTTTCTCTCGAGGTCTGTCCCGGCTTATCGGCCTGCGCGGGTGCCGATCCGAAGGCTCAGGCGCCGCGCCGCAGCCACTGCGCCTTGATTCGGTAGAGCCTCCTGCGCCAACCCGAGAACCAACGCGGGTCGAGCGGTGCCTCCTGCACCATGCGCGCGTTCCACCGCACGCGCTTCTTCCATGCCTCGAGGTCGATCACGCCATCGGCCTGGGCGCCGAGGGGCGCGAAGTCGACCAGGTCCTGATCTGAGCGCAGGTCGCTGTTCGGCGAACGCGGATCATCCATGTGGTCTTCCTTGAGGAACGGAAAGTAGAAGCCGTTGAGCCAGCCGCGCTCGGCGAGCCGGATGCAGTACCGCGTGAAGGAGTACTCCTCGCCCAGGAGCCCGAGCTCCTCGACGCACTCGCGCTTCATCAAGTAGCCGCTGCCCTGCACCCAGCAGTTGCGCAGGAGCCGATGTCCCCCGGAGAAGGTCTCAATCTTCGGACCCGCGACGTTCGGCAGGAAATCCTCGTCCTGGAAGCGCCAGCAGCCGACGACCCCAAAGCGCGGCTCGGCCTCGTGCGCTTCACGCAGAGTCTCGACCCAGCGCTCCGGAACGAGACAGTCATCGTCCACTTTCGAGAGGTACGCCCCCTCCGCGTTCTCCCACAGCCAGTTCGTCGGCGCCCGCAACCGCTGGTTCTCGGGACTGACGTGTAGCCGGTGGAAGCGCGGGTGGTCCTCGAACGAGCGGACGACGTCGAGCGTCTCGGCGTCCTCACCGTTGTGCCAGACCCAGACCCGCACCGACTCGTCCACGCTGTCGAGCAAGCGCGCGAGCGACATCTCGGTGTAGTGCGGCCTGCGGAACGTGATCATCAAGACGTCGACTTCGGGCGCGGTCATGCCGCGTCTATCGGCGGCGGCTCTGCTCCGCGTAAAAGGATTTCCGAGCGCTAAAACAGGAATGCCCGTACTCGGGGGTGCCTGTCGGCCGATTCAACGTGGAGATGTCCGGATCCCCTCGTCCCACGTTGTCCCAGGCCAGCCCCTCGCTGCGCGTCTGCCTCTTCGGCGCCGCGCCCGGCACGCGCAACCTGGGAGTCTCCGCGCTCTGCCACTCCACCCTCGCCGGCGTACTCGACCGCGCGCCCGACGCCGACGTCACCGTCTACGACTTCGGCCACGGCGTGCGCGAGCAACGAACGCGTGTTGGCACGCACGACTTCACGCACCGCGTGTGTGGAGCCAAGAACTCGCGCCGGCTGCACCGCCGCGACAGCCTGTGGAACATGCGCGTCTCCGGTTGGTTCGGAGGCCTCGGCAACCCGGGTATCGCCCACCTGCGACGCGCCGACCTCGTCCTCGACGCCAGCGGCGGTGACAGCTTCACGGATCTCTACGGGGAGCATCGATTCTGGACCGTCACGCTGCCCAAGCGCATCGCGATCGAGCAGAAGCGACCGCTCGTGCTGTTGCCGCAGACCTACGGGCCTTTCCGCTCGGAGCGCCTGCGGGAGGAGGCACGCTCGGTCTTGCGCGGTGCCGCCAGCGCCTGGGCACGCGACGAGCGCAGCTTCCAATCCCTGCGCGAGCTGCTCGAGGACGACTTCGACCCGGCGCGCCATCGCCAAGGCGTCGACCTCGCGTTCGGGCTCGAGCTGGACGACAGCCGCTCGTGGCCCGCACCCGCGACGAGCTGGCTCGGCGACAACGTGCCGGTCATCGGCCTCAACGTCAGCGGCCTTTGCTGGCAGCGCGCCGAGCACGCCAAGAAGCGCTACGGCCTGCGCGCCGACTATCGCGACACGGTCTTCGGTCTCGCGGCGCGCATCCTGCGCCGCACCGAAGCACGAATCGTGCTCGTACCGCACGTCCTGGCCGCGCCCGGCGGCGCGGAATCGGACTACGACGCGTGCCTCGGGCTGGTCCGCGGGCTCGGCCGCAAGGCCCACGGGCGCGTGATGGTGCTCGGTCCCGACTACGGACCGTCCGAGATCAAGTCGCTGATCGCACAGTTCGACTGGTTCGTCGGAACGCGCATGCACGCGACGATCGCCGCGCTCTCCACGGGCGTCCCCGCGGCTGCCCTGGCCTACAGCGGCAAGTTCAAGGGCGTCTTCGAGACCTGCAACGTCGGCGATTGCGTGACCGACGCGCGGCGGCTCGACACACAGGATGCGCTCGAGCACCTGTGGAGCTCCTGGCTCGTGCACGACGAGGCCCGCAAGGCGCTGCGCCAAGCGCTCGTCGCCGTCCGCGGACAGGTGCGCGAGCAGATGGACGCCATCTTGTCGGTCGCGGCCCCCGATACCCTGCGGAGGGCGGCTTGAAGCTCGTGGAGTCACCGCGCTTTACGGTGGTCATCCCCGCCTACAACCGGGAGGGCACCGTCGCGCGCGCGATCGAGAGCGCGCTCGAGCAGACCTTCGCCCCCGAGCGCATCATCGTCATCGACGACGGCTCGACCGACGGAACGCGCGCAGTCGCCCTGAGCTTCGGCGCTCCCGTCGAGGTCATCACCCAGACGAACGCCGGTGTGCCGACCGCCCGCAACCGCGGCGTCCGCGCCTCCGAGACCGAGTGGGTCGCGTTGCTCGACTCGGACGACTACTGGTACCCTGAGCACCTGCAGCGCATCGCCGCCGCGATCGAGGCGACCGACGGCGCGGCGACGTTCTACTTCGCGGACATCCGACGTCCAGCGAACGAGGGGGGCGCGACCCAGTGGGAGCGAGCGAAGTTCACGATCGACGGCCCACACGAGCTGCTCCTCGACGCCACGCCGTGGGTCGTGCGCCCGCGGATTCCGATGATGCTGCAGGCCAGCGTCTTCCACCGCGATCGCTTCCTCGCATCGGGTGGACTGTGGGAGGTCCTGCACATGCGCGACGACACCCACGTCTTCCTCAACCTGGGCATCAGCGGCGCGGCCTGCGCTGTCGCTGGCATCGGCACGGAGATGACCGCCGACGACAACAGCGGGAATCGCCTGACGACGGCGCTCGGCTCCAAGACGCTGCGCTACTGGGTCCTCTCGGCGCTCATGTGGCGCGACCTCATGGAACGTCATCCCGAGCTGTCCGCCGACGCTCATCGCGTCCTACGCCGCAGGCTCGCCGTATCCCATATCCGGGCCGCCCGGCTCGCCCTACGCTCGGGCTCGCCGCTGACCGGACTCGGCCACGCTCTGGGTGCCCTGCGCGCCGACACGCCGAGCCTGGTGCGTTCGGGAGCCCAGAGACTAGGCCTCGTGCGCCCGGATCCGGACTTCCGGCTCACCGGCTGAGGTCGGATCGTGGAGGCGGGCGCGAGCCTCCTCGAACCGCGGCCAACGGCGCCGCTCTTGCGCGGTGCGCGTCATTCGAAACGTCCCGAACAGAACGTCTCCCCAGGGCAGGAGGAAGTTCGTGTTCGCCGCGGGATCCAGGTGGTGCAGGTAGTGGTGTCGGTCGAGCGCGCGGAAGCCAGGTAGCCGCTGCATCCAGCTCTTGTCCGGATAGTGCACGAGGTCGTGCACGCGCACGAAGAGCCAACACTCGATCAACACGAGAGCGCTGAACACGGTCTGGAACAGCGGGTTGCGCGCCACGGCCCACGCGGGCAGCAGGACGAGAACACTCGCGACCACGACGTACAGGCCAAGCTGCGCGAGCATCGAGAGAGCGTGTCTACCGCCGGCGGCGACGAGCTCGGTCGGCCGTGGCGGATAAACGGGCACGTACTGGATCGGCCCTCGGTGGGCGTAGGTGTCCGGTCGAAAGTGCACCCAGTGATGACCGCGATGGTGCAGGTCGTAGATGACCTGCAACGCTCGAAAACGCGACGGCCGGTGCATGACGTAGCGATGGAAGAGCCACTCGCCGATCGATCCGATCACGAGCGCGGAGGCGAGAGCACCGGCAAGGCCGACCAAGAGCCCCTGGAACGCCGCCGGCTCGAGGCGCTGGGAGCGCGCCGCCAGGAGCACGACGCCGTGCAACCCGAGCGCACACACGACGACGAGGATCACGCGGGCCGCGCGAGGCTCACGCACGGGCCCCGGGACCTCGAGGCGGCGCAAGAGTGCCACGCAGCCAGGACGCATGCGTACGATTCTCGGCGATGCCGGCCTATCTGCATGTACGAACGAAGGGGCACGCGACGGGAACCGGATCCGTAGGGTCCATGCATGCGCCGACGCGGCCCGGATACGAGCCGAGCCTCGTACGCTGGCGCGCCGAGGCTCGGTCTCGTGCAGCGTGGTCGCGCTACTGGAAACGCTCGGTCCGCCGCGGCCGGCGAACCGGCTCGCTGACCTCGCGGACCTCGCGGACCTCACGGACCTCGAAGATCTCTTCCAGCGCCTCTTCGGGTGACGGCTCGACCTCGAAGACCTCCTCGACGAGATCTTCCACGATCTCCTCATAGATCCGTTCTGGTTCGAGTTCGTATTCAATGGGCTCGCCGAACGGACCCACTTCCTCGAAGACCTCTTCGAGGATCTCCTCGATCTCCGGCTCCGACTCGCGCACGGCTTCGAGCCATTCGCGGTAGATCTCCTTGTTCACCTTGGGCCAGCTCGCGTCGGGCTCCGGCGCATCCCGCGGCCCCGCCCCCTTGCCGGACCACACGCTGTATCGGCTCTGCCACGGATTGGCGGACGAATCATCCGGTTCGGCGGGGAGCCAGGAGCCCTGGAAGTTCTTGGGGAACTCGAAGTCCTCCGGAGCTTTGAAGTTGCCCGGGAAGCGGTAGTTCCACTGCTGCGTTTCCGGATAGGTGAAATCGAAGCGGAACTCCTGGGTCTGTCCCTGCGACGGGCCCTCGACTTTCCAGCGCCACGTCTTCGTGCGCTCGGAGCCCTCGCGCCGATTCTTCTGGGAGTCTTTTGGCGCTTCACCCGGCCCGAAGAAGCGGTAGCCGTTCTGGGTGTCGTCGAAGTAGGGCCGCCATTGGTTGAGCGACTCCTTGTTCGGTGCGCGCTGATAGAACGAGTCGCCGTCGAACGGGTTCTTGTTCTGGTACCAGCGGTTGCGTTCTTCCTTGGCCTCGTTCTGCTGCTTCTGGTTGTCCCGCTTGCGGTACAACGAATAGGCGCCAGCCTCCTCTGGCTCTTCGACGTCTTCGCCCCCACGCAGCGCGTTCAGCTGATTCGAGAGCTCGCGCACCTGTTCACGGAGGGCAGCAACCTCGCGTGCCAAGTCGCGCGCCGACGACCGCGGATCTTGCGACACAGCCACCCAGTCCTGCGCGGCACGGACCGGCGCCACCTGCTCGCGCGCGTCCTGTGTGGGGCCGGTGCCGAGCGCGGCCGCGCCGATCGCGCCGGCACCCAAGAGGGGCAGGAGCAAGTAGACCGTGACGTATCCGCGCGAACGGCGCGGAAGGTCGGACGCACCGACCAGACGTTGAATGCGTTGCATCAAGGAACCTCCAAGTGTGGAAACACCGATACCGAGCTCCTCCTTCCCCCTCGAGGCTTCGAGGGAGACGAGAGCTCGGGCGTAAGCGACACCGTCCCGCGTCACGTCGAGGGCGACGTCGTCGCAGCAGAACTCGCGCTCGGTCCGGATACCGGCGGAGACCCACCAGACGGCCGGGTGGTAGAAAAGCACGGTCTCGACGATCGACTGCAAGACGTTGACCAGGTAGTCGCGGCGCGCGACGTGCGCGAGCTCGTGCGCGATCAGGCACTCGATCTGTGCTGGCGTCAGTCCGGTCAGAACATGTGCGGGAAAGAAGACGAGGGGCCGCAGCCACCCGACGGCGATTGGGGCCGCGAGCCGCGCCGAGTCGACGACGACCGCCGCCGCCCGGACACCGAGCCGCGCCGCGACGCGATCGAAGGACCGCCGCGCGCTGCCGTCGAGCGAGCAACCTCGGGTGCGCACGCGCAAGTTGCGGATGCGGCGCATCCCGAGCCCGAGCCGAACGGCCAGCACCGTCGCTCCCATCGACCACCCGAGCACCACCCACGGCAGGAGTCCTTCGACTCCGCTCGCGCGCGGCTCCAGCGGCCGCGCGAAGACCAGCACCGCGGGGTGCAAGGGACGAGGAATCTCCCCCTGCGCAACGACGAAGAACGTAACGATCGGGGCGAGCACCATCGCGAGCAGCGCGCCGCAGCGCACGACGTAGCGCGTCGACGCCGAATGGCGGCGCAGCATCGCGAGCACGAGCTCGAGCAGCCCGGCTATGAGGATCCCCTGCCACAGAAAATGCACGAGCGTCCAACCGGCCGCGATCACGATGCGATCCGTCATGCTTCGCCCTCCCCGTCGATCTCGTCGAGCATGCGCCGGATCGAATCGAGCTCCTCGCGCGAGGCCGGCCGGCGCGCGAGCGCACGCATGACGAGCTTCGCGGCCGAACCCGAGAACGCCTTGTCGGCCAGGTCATCCAGCAGCGCGGACTGCATCTCCGCCTCGTCGGCCTGCGCCGTGTAGACGTGGCTGCGCTGGGACTCGTCGCGCCGGACGAGCCCACGCTCCGCCATGATCTGCATCAGCTTCAGCGTCGTCGTGTAGCCACGCCGGTCCTCATCGGGGAGGGCCTGATGGACATCTCGGACGGTGGCGGGGCCGATGCGCCAAAGGACGCTGAGGATGGCGAGATGGGCGTCGGTCGGGAGCGGGCACTCGGGCATGTCCCCAATCTACGAAAGCCGTCGTAGACATCTACGACGCTCTTCGTAAAAGAAATCAAACCGCTTTGCACCTTCCTATTAAAGGCTGGTGATCACGCCGCGCGCCGGGCTTTTCGCATCTGCAGCAGGCCACCCAGGTCCTCCACCGCCGGAGGCCGCAGCCGCCAGAGGAGGCCCGCGTACACGCCGACCCCAACCGCCACGCATACGGCCAGGGTGCCCAGGGCCGGCACGCCCGCGCCGCTCAACCCGACCCGCGTCATAGCCACGACGCCCCCCATCACCGCGCTCGAGAGGAGCGATGGCGCGAGCGCCCGCGCCAGGTCACGGACCGGAAGCGCGATCAAGCGGAAGGGAACCGCGAAGTAGGCGTAGGCGAGCACCAGGTCCGCGATCGTCCATGCGCAGGCGACGCCGAACACGCCGAAGGGAAGGCCGAGGAAGTAGGCGCCGAGCACCGTGAGGCCGAACAGGAGGCTCCAGCGGAACATCAGGTCCGTGCGACCCATCGACACGTAGACGGTGCCGGTCGTGTTCGCGAGGGAGCGCACGACGCCGACCGGCGTCAACACGACGATCAACGGAACGGCCCCGATCCAGCGCTCCTTCATGAGCGATTCGACCAGGACCGGCGCGACGGCCGCGAGGCCGGCCATCATCGGCGCCGTGACGAGGGCGATGCCGGCACACGCGCGCACGAGCTTGGCGCGGTACTGCGGAAGGTCGTTCTGCAGACGCGAGAAAGCAGGCATCAGAACGCCGGACAGGACGCGCGTGATCGCGCGCACCGGAAACTGAATCAGGCGCAGAGCGAGCTCGTAGAGGCCCAGAGCCTCTTTCCCGAGAAAACGGCCAACGACGATCTTGTCCGCGTTCTGCAGCAGGAACGTCATCAGGTTCGAGGCCATCAAGTGCGCGCAGAACGAGCGCGTCTCGCGCAGCTCACCCATGTCGCAGCGCAGGCTCGGGCGCCAGCTCGACAAGCGCCATACGAGCACGTTCGAGACGACGATGCCCGCGAGCACGCCCCACGCGAGCGACCACACCCCATGGCCTGCAAGAGCGAGCGGGATCGCGACCGCGCCGTAGGCGACCGCGCCCGCGCAATTGACGATCGCGAGCCGGTCGAAGCGCATCGCGCGCGAGAGCAAGCTGCGGTGCACGATGCCGCTGGCCGTGATGACGAAGCCGACCGAGAGCAAGCGCAAGAGCGGTGCGACGAGGTCCTCCCCGAAGAACCGTGCCGCCGCGCCCGCGCCCACGGCGACGGCGATCGCGAGCAGCAGGCTGAGGGCCAAGTTCAGGTGGAAGACGGCGCTGAGGAACTGCGGCGAGGGGTCCTCGCGCTGGATCACCGCCTGGCCGGAGCCGAAGTCCTTGAAGTAGTCGAGGAAGCCGGTGACGACCAGCGCCATCGACATCAGGCCGACGCGCTCCGGGCCCAGGATGCGGAACAAGGCCAGGGCGAAGACGAAGCGGAGCATCTGCACTCCGCCGGTGCCCAGGGCGTTCCAGCGGGTGCTCTTGAATACGGAGGGGTCCGAACCGCTCGTCACGGGGCCTCTATCGGACGTTTCGGGGCCCTGCTTCAGTTCGAGTCACGATCTGCCGAAGAGAGACGCTTCGAGAATGAGACACCCGCGAATCACGGTCGGCCTCCCGGTCTTCAACGGCGCCCCCTACGTCGCGCGCACGATCGAGTCGGTCCTCGCGCAGACGTTCGAGGACTTCGAGCTCATCGTCTCGGACAACGCCTCGACCGACGACACCGAGTCGATCGTGCGGACCTTCGAGGCGCGCGACGAGCGGGTGAGGTACGTGCGGCGCGAGGAGAACGTGGGCGCCGCGGAGAACTTCAACGGACTCGTGCATGAGGCGCGGGGCGAGCTCTTCAAGTGGGCCGCCGCCGACGACGAGAGCGCGCCGGACTTCCTGCACGACTGCGTCGCGGCGCTCGACGCCGCCGGATCCGCATGTGTTCTCGCCTTCCCGCGCACGCGCTGGATCGACGCGGAGAGCCAGCCGATCGGCGACCTCGCGCCACCGCGCTGGAACGGAACCCGCCCGTCGACGCGTCTGGCGAGCCTGTGGCGCGATCCGCGCGACACGCACCTGAACAAGTGCTCACCGGTCTGTGGGCTCATCCGCAAGGATATCCTCGTGGACACGGGCCTGATCGGTTCCTTTGGCAGCTCCGACAAGGTGACGCTCGTCGAGCTCGCGCTACGCGGCGACTGGGCCGAAGTCCCCGCGCCGCACTTCCTGCGCCGCGTGCATGCGGGTTCGTCGCTCGAAGCCAACACGAATGCCGCCGCGGTCGCCGCATGGTTCGATCCCGCCGCCGGCGAACGAATCCCGATGCCCCGCGTGCGTCTCTTCCGCGCCTACCGCGCGGCGATCGCGCGCGCTCCGCTCGCGGCTAGCGAGCGCGTGCGCTGCCGCGCGAAGCTCCTGCGCCTCCTGCGGCGTGAATGGCGCGTCCTGGGCGGCGAATACAAGCGTGCCCTGAAGGCACGCCTCGCCGGCTGAGGCTCTTTCACACGATCACGGGCGGCTCTTTGCAGGAACTTGACCCCGCTAGGCCCCAATTCAGACGAAACAACACAAGTGAAGACAAAAGAGAAAGCACAGACGATGACCTCGATCCAAGAAGACCCGCACGCCGCGAGCATCCTGCGCCTCGCCGACCGCATCTACGAAGCGGTGCGCCTCGAGCAGAACATCGAAGGCCTGACCGACGAGGACCGTTCGCACGTCCTGCAGTCGGCGATCGGCCGCGTCCTCGGCTACTCGCCGCGGTGGTCGCGGCAGACGAGCCGCCCCGCGCTGTTGCGACAGTAGATCCAGCCGTTCGCCAGGACGGGCGTCGTCCAGCACGGTCCGCTCTCGAGGACCCTGTGGACGAAGGCCGCGCCCGATGCCGTGAAGACGCTCGCCGTGGCGGCGACCGAGAGCATGTCGACGCCGTCGAACAAGAGCACCAGGACGGTCGGGACGGAAGCTCGCTCGACGAGGGTCATGCCGCACGTCCCGCACTTGCCGGGCTTGTCGTCGAGCGTGTCGTGGCAGTCGGCTCCGCACGGCGGACAGACGAAGCGCTCGTCGCCCCCCCCATCGGACGTCGCCGCGGACTGCGGGAACGGCGCCGGGCAGACGGACAGGAGCAAGATCGAGGCGAGCAGCGTCGCGCGCAGGGAGGTCTTGTTCATGGGATTCGCCGGAGTCACGGGGTCCGTCCCCTTCTCCGGAGTGCACGCCGGTCTCTGCCGCGGCGCACGCCGACAACCTGCCGAGTCCACGTAAACAGTTGGGCCAACGTGCGTTGTGACAGACTCGCCCCGCGACCTTCGGGGACCTTTCCGGGCGCCGGCCCCTCAAGGCTTTGGCCGATCGCGTCGATCCCTCTGGCGGGACCCTCAACCTGGATTCCAGCGCCATGCCCAAAAACAATCAGTCATCCGACACGACGACCTGTTCTGCGTGCGGCTCGCCGGACCTCGAGGTCTTCTTCGAAGTCGCCGACATCCCCGTGCTCGTCTGCGCGCTGTGGCCCGACGAGGCGAGCGCGCGCTCCTGCCCACGCGGCGATATCCGGCTCAGCGTGTGCACGCGCTGCGGCCTGGTGGAGAACCGCGACTTCCAGCCCGCGCTCGTCGAGTACCAAGAGGGCTACGAGAACTCGCTGCACTTCTCGGAGTTCTTCCAGGGCTACATCCAGGACTTCGCCGAGCACCTCGTTCAGCATCACCGCCTCAAGAACAAGCGCATCGTCGAGATCGGTTCGGGCGACGGAGAGTTCCTGAGCCTGTTGTGCGAGCTCGGCCCGAGCTCCGGTGTCGGCTTCGATCCCTCCTATCCACCCGGCCGACCCGAGACCGCACTCGGCGGTCGCGTGCAGTTCGTGCGCGAGTACTTCGGCCCCGAGCACGCCGACCTCGCGGCCGACCTCGTCGTCTGCCGCCAGGTCCTCGAGCACATCCCGCGCCCGGTCGAGTTCCTCGAGGGCGTTCGTCAAGCGCTCGACGAGCGCCCCGACGCCTCGGTCGTGATGGAGGTCCCGAACGCGCGCGACACGTTCCGGCGCATTTCGCTCTGGGACGTCGTCTACGAGCATTGCACGTACTTCGGCCGCGCATCGCTCGCGCGCCTGCTCTCGCACTGCGGCTTCGACGTCAAGGCAGCGTCCGAGACCTACGCCGGCCAGTTCCTCTCCGTGGAGGCCTCGCCCGCGTTCGACGAGGTGGGCGACATCCCCGCCGACGTCGACGATGCGCTCGAGCTCGAGCGCGACCGCGTCCAGTTCGCCAACGGCTGGGAGAAGCGCGTCGACGTGTGGCGTCAACGCATCGCGGACGCTGAGGCGCGCGGGCGGCGGATGGCGCTCTGGGGCGCCGGAGCACGCGGGGTCAACTTCCTCAACCTCGTCGATCCCGACGCGCGCATCGAGCACATCGTCGACAAGAACCCGCGCAAGCACGGCCGTCACCTCGCGGGAACGGGCCAGGCGGTCGCCGACCCGAGGACACTCGCAAACGCGGCCCCGGACTTCGTCGTCGTGATGAACCCCAACTACGAGAACGAGATTCGCCGCGAGCTCGCGGACATGGGCCTGTCTCCGGAGGTACTTGTCGCGTGAGCCAGCTAGAGATCGACAGCGCGAACGTCACGCTCGAAACCCCGCGCCGCGGCTGCTGCCGCTTCTGCGGAACGGAGCTCCAGCACACTTTCGTCGACCTGGGGATGTCTCCGCCGTGCGAGAGCTTCGTGCGCGCCGAGGAGGTCGAGAACGCGGAGGTCTTCCACCCTCTGCACGTCCGGGTCTGCGCCGAGTGCCTGCTCGTGCAGCTCCCCGAGTGCGTCGCACCCGAGGACATCTTTGACGACTACGCCTACTTCTCGTCCTACTCAGACTCGTGGCTCCGCCACGCCAAGTCGTACTGCGACACGGTCGTGGAGCGCTTCCAGCTGGACGCATCGCGTTTCGTCGTCGAAGTTGCAAGCAACGACGGCTACCTGCTGCGCAACTTCGTCGAGCGCGGCATCCCCTGCCTTGGCATCGAGCCCTCGTCCAACGTCGCCGCCGCCGCGCGCGAACACGGGGTTCCGAGCGAGGTCCGCTTCTTCGGCCGCGAGACGGCAATCGACGTCGCGGGCACGCACGGGAACGCCGACCTGATCGTCGCCAACAACGTGTTCGCGCACGTGCCGGACATCAACGATTTCACGGCGGGCTTTGCCGCGCTCCTGGCCCCGACGGGGGTCCTGACGCTCGAGTTCCCCCACCTCGCGCGGCTGATCGAGGAGAACCAGTACGACACGATCTACCACGAGCACTACTCCTACCTCTCCTTCTTCACGACGCGCCGCATCCTGGCCGCGCACGGGCTCGAGGTGTTCGACGTCGAGGAGCTCCCCTCCCATGGCGGATCCCTGCGCGTATACGCTCAACACGCGCAGACCGGCACGCAAGCGGTCTGGCCCAGCGTTACGGAGCTCGAGCAGCGCGAGCGCGATCAGGGTTACGAGAAGCTCGAGACCTACCTTCGATTCGTTCCGCGCGTCGAGCGCGCGAAGCGTCAGCTGCTCGCCTTCCTGATCACGGTACGGGCCGAGGGCAAGACCGTCGCGTGCTACGGCGCGCCGGGCAAGGGCAACACCCTCTTGAACTACTGCGGCATCCGGGGCGACCTCGTCGAGTTCGCCGTCGACCGCAACCCGTACAAGCACGGTCGCTTCACGCCCGGCACGCACATCCCGATCCACCCTCCGGAGGCGCTGCAGGCCGCCCAGCCCGACTACGTGCTGATCCTGCCGTGGAACCTCAAGCGGGAGATCGCCGCCCAGCTCGAATATGTCGCCGACTGGGGCGGCAAGCTCGCCGTCCCGATCCCCGAACTCGAGATCTTCGATCCGCGGAGTCCGGCTTGAAAGTCGTCCTGTTCTGCGGCGGTCTCGGCATGCGCCTGCGCGACTACTCCGATCGTGTGCCGAAGCCGATGGCCCTGATCGGCAACCGACCGATCCTCTGGCACGTGATGAAGTACTACGCCTCGTACGGGCACAAGGACTTCATCCTCTGCCTCGGCTACAAGGCGGACGTCATCAAGGACTACTTCGTCAACTACCAGGAGTACGTGTCGAACGACTTCGTCCTGCGTGGCGCCGAGTGCAAGGTCTCTCTCCTGCGCCAGGACATCCACGAGTGGAACATCACGTTCTGCGACACGGGCTTCTCGGCGTCGATCGGCGAGCGCCTACGCTCCGTACGGCGCCACCTCGCGGGGGAGGACATGTTCCTCGCGAACTACGCGGACAACCTGACGAACTTCCACCTCCCCGACATGATCGAGCACATGCGCGAGTCGGACAACGTCGCCGGCTTCGTCGCGGTCCGCCCGCCGCACAGCTTTCATATCGCCCACATCGACCAGGACATGCAGGTCACGGGTATCGAGGAGACGAGCCGCGCGGACCTCTGGATCAACGGCGGCTACTTCGCGTTGCGGCCAGCGATCTTCGACTACATGAACAAGGGCGAGGAGATCGTCGTCGAGCCATTCGATCGCCTGATTGCCGAGCGCAAGCTACTGGCTCTGAAGTTCAAAGGGTTCTGGCAGAACATGGACACGTTCAAGGACCGCACAGAGTTGAACGACCTTCACGCACAAGACGAAGCACCTTGGGAAATCTGGAAACGCAGCGCATGAAGAACGATTCACCGACCTGCCGAGCATCGGGCAGCACAGACCTCCACACGATTCTCGACTTCGGGCTCACTCCGCTGGCCGACCAGCTTCGCGAGGAGCACGAGCTGGACGAGGAGCAGGTGCGCTACCCGCTGCGCCTGGTGTTCTGCCCGGAGTCGGCGCTCGTACAGACCACCGAGGACGTGCCGCCCGAGGTGCTCTACGGAAACGACTACCCCTACTACACGTCCGTGCTGCCGGCGCTGGTCCGTCACTTCACGGCGGCAGCCGACAGTCTGCTCGCGCGCAAGCCGTTGGGATCCGACTCACTCGTGATCGAGGCCGCGAGCAACGACGGCTACCAGCTCCAGGTCTTCCACGACCTTGGCATCCCCGTGCTCGGCATCGACCCGGCGCAGGGCCCCGCAGCAGCCGCCAACTCGAAGGGCATCGAGACCCTCTGCCGATTCTTCGACGCGGAGGTCGCCGCCGAGCTCCACGCGCAGGGTCGCCGCGCGGACCTGATCACGGGCAACAACGTCCTCAACCTGCTGCAGGACTTGCCCGACTTCATGCGGGCGATCGACCTCCTGCTCGCCCCCGACGGGCTCATCTGCATCGAGGTCCCCTACGTCGTCGACACCATCGACCAGACCGCGTTCGACAACGTCTTCCACCAGAACACGACCTATTGGTCCGCGACCTCGCTCGATCGCGCCTTCCGGCGCTACGGGTTCTACGTCAACCACGTCGAGCGCATCCCGACCTTCGGCGGCTCGCTGCGCGTGTACATCGAGCGCGAGGAGCGCCAGACGCACGCCGCGCTCGAAATCCTCGAGGAGGAGCAAGAGCGCGGCGTCGATACGTTCGCGTTCTACGCAGCGTTCGCCGAACGCGTCGAGTCACTCAAGCGCCGGCTGCGGCTCCTGATCGACGACCTGCGTGCCGACGAGAAGCGCATCATCGCCTACGGTGCGGCCGGCGGCATGGCGACGACGCTCTTGTCGTATCTCGACCTCGATGAGGGCGACCTCGAGTACGCCGTCGACCTCAGCCCCCACAAGCACGGGCGCTACACCTCGGGTGCAGCGCTACGGATCGAGCCGGTCGAGCTGTTGGTCGAGGATCGTCCGGACTACGCGCTGCTGCTCGCGTGGAACCACGCCGATGAGATTCTGGCGCAGCAGGATGCCTATCGGGCGATGGGTGGCCAGTTCATCGTTCCGATCCCGGCACCGCGAGTGGCCTGACAGTACGGTGTCGCACACCTTGTTGTTGTTGAGTGACACCGTACTGTTTCACGTCACCCCGCCCAGCGCAGGCGCTCGTTCAGTCGTCCCGCCTTCTTGAGCTCCAGAATCGTCGCGATCCGCAAGTACCGCGACGACCGGAACTCCTCTTCGGTCAACCCGTGCTCCCGATACGCCGCGAGCAGCTCCTCCACCCCTTTGCGCACCGTCCAAACCGGTTGAAACGCCGGCAGCGCTGCCGTGATCTTGTCGAACGACACGCGGTAGTTGCGCAGATCCGGGCTGGCGTCGGCGGCAAGCTCGACGCGGGCGTCGGGCACGACTTCGCTCACGATCCGGGCCACGTCGCGGATGCGATAGTTCTCCTCGTTCACGCCGACGTTGAACGCCTGGTCGCTCACGGTGTCCGCATCGGCCTCCAGCACGGCCAGGAAGGCACGCGCTACGTCCTCGACGTGCACGAGCGGCCGCCAGGGCGAGCCGTCGGACTTGAGGAGGACCTCGCCCGTCGTATGGGCGTACGCGGTGAGGTTGTTGACCACGAGGTCGATGCGCAGGTTCGGCGAGACGCCGTAGACCGTCGCGTTGCGCATGTAGGTCGTGACGAAGCTCTCGTCACAGAGCTTGGACAGCTCGCGCTCCACCTCGATCTTCGTGCGTCCGTAGGGTGTGACGGGGTTCAGCGCTGCCGTCTCGGTCAGCGGAGCGTCGCCCTGGGCGCCGTAGAGGCTGCAGGAGCTCGAGAACACGAACCGGCGCACGCCGGCCGCCTTGGCCTCCCGCGCGAAGCGCACGGTCGCATCGCGGTTGATCTCGTCCGTCAGAGTCGGATCGAGGTCCCCCAGCGCGTCGTTCGAGAGCGCCGCGAGGAACACGACGGCGTCGAAGCCCTCGAGCTCCTTGGCGCTGACGTCGCGAATGTCGCGGCACAAGGCGTCCGTGGTGGGTGGCGACTGGAACTGGCAGCGCGCGTAGAAGCCCGTGTCGAGCCCGGTCGTCGTGTGGCCAGCCTCCCGCAAGAACGGGAGCATCACCTGTCCGAGGTAGCCGTCGTGTCCCGTGACTAGAATCTTCATCGATGTGCAGGGGGAGAGAGGTCTAGAGGATGAGCTTGCGGGCGTGGAACGCCTCTGCGTAGCGAGTCGGGGATGCGCATTCGACGCCGCGCACCCGCATCAGGCCGCGAAGAGTCTCGGCGTCGAACCAGTTGCGCGAGGCCTGGGACGGAAAGTGCTCCAGAATGTCGGCGACCTTGCGCTCGACGGCCTCGACGCTCAGCGGCACGAACAGCCCGGGCCGTCCGAGATCCGCGTCGTATTTGGGAATCTCGTACTCGAGCACGAGGTGGTTCCGGAACGTGTTCCAGGTCAGCTCGCTCACGACGCGGTGATCCTGGTGGGCATCGCTCTTGTGGTGCGTGAGGACGACGTCGGGATCGAACGTGGCGCGCACGTCCTCGAAGGCGTCCTTGATCGCGCTCCACTGGTCGGGGAAATAGCTCTCCCGAAAGCCGCGGACGTCTATGGCGGCCGAGCGAGCGCCGGCCAGGAAGCACTCTGCGCTCGCCCGCGCTTCGCCCTCCCGCTCCGGATTGGACGCGAACACGGTCCAATGCACGTCGACGGCCTCGCGGTCGGCGATCAAGCGGCGCACGGTGCCTCCGGCGCCGATCTCGATGTCGTCGCAGTGGGCGCCCAGGCACAGAATGCGCAGGGGCTCTCCGGTGGGCTTGTCGGGGCGGATGGGGAGCACGCGAGGTCTTATCGACCGATCGGTGCCGCCCACTCGAATTGAGACGCAGGTTTTGAGCGCCGGGCTAGTGGTGTGATTCACTCTTGTGCGGCATTTTGGTCGGCCCGTACCCGCCCGCTGCTGCGTCGCGCCTCCTCCGAGACTTGCAGCGAAGTTGCGTCGTCGCTGCGCCTTGCAGCGAACGCGTACGCACCGACCAAAATGCCGCACAAGAGTGAATCACACCACTAGTTGGCGTAGCGGATCGTGGACGCACCCCAGATGCGAATGTTCCAACCCGAGATCAGCGCCCCCTCGACGACCGACCGGCCGACCCGAATCCGGCGGTGCGGCGTGAGAAGCGTGCCGCGCAAGGTGCTGTGGCCCGTGATCCGCACGATGCCCCCGTTGTCGATCACGTTGACGAGCACGTTCTCCGGCAGAACGCCGCCCTCGAGGACGAGCTCCGAGCCGCTCGATAGCCGGAACCGGCCGTGGACGTTGAGGAGGAACCGGCTCGCGGACGTCCCGCTGAGGGTCAGCTTCTCACCGAACCGCAGCGAGACGCGCTCGATGTCGATGACGTTGAAGCCGTCGGTGCCCGTGATCGTCTGGCTCGTGTTGACGTTGCCGAACGACTGCGTGGGCGTCACGCTCGCTGCCGTGTCGGACGCCATGCGCGCGTCCTGCATCGCCGGTCCGAGCTCGCGCGCGAGCACGGTGCCGCTGATCTGGACGCTGTTCAGCTTGGTGTCGTCGGCGTTCGGGTCGACGAACATCGAGCCCTCGATGAGGCCATGGAAGAAGTTCTGACGTCCGCCCGGAGCGAGCGCGACGTCGCCCTCGATGAGCGTGTCCGCGTGACGGATGCTGACGAGCCCGCAGCCGAGGATCCCGAAGTCGGCGGCCTGTCCCAGATCGAGCGGACCGGCGGAGCGGTCGTAGGCGATGCCCGTCGGGTTGTTCGATCCGTAGTGAGCGCTGGCGAACGAGTGGATCTCGGTCCCGTCGCGCTCGAGGTTGTACACGGTCTGGGTGACCCGATCGGTCACCCACAGCGTCCCGTTGATCTCGTCGACGCTGATGCCCTGGGGGTTGTTCGCCGCTTGCGCGAAGACGTCGGCGGGGAACCAGTCGATCAGGGCACCCGTGGCGGTGACGTGGTACACCGCGTCCGTCAAATTGTCGGTCAGCCACAGCGTTCCGTCTTGCGGATCGCCCGCGATCCCCTGTGGGCTCGTCGCCAAGGGATCGAAGGTCGCCGTCGTGAACGAACCGATCAGCGTCCCGTCCGTCTCGACGTTGTACACGGTGCTCGTCACGTCATCGACGACCCACAGCGTCCCGTCGAAGTAGTCGACCGCGACGCCTTCGGGCCGCGTAGCGCCGGCATCGTAGTCGGTCGTCTCGAAGAACCCGAGCTGGTTGCCGAGGCGGTCGTAGTGAACGATGCGGCTGAAGCCCTCTTTCGCGGCCCAGAGCGTGTCGTCGCCCGGATCGACGGCGAGGCTCGAGACGACGCCAGCCTCGAAGAAGAACAGCACGACCCCGTCTTGCGTGACGTGATAGATCGTGCGGGTCACGTCATCTGACGCCCAGAGCGTGGACTGGCCAACTTGCGCGGTGGAGACGGCGGACAAGAGCACGGACGCGAGGAGCAGGCGCGCGGGTGCCGCCGAAGAGTGGAGCTTCATTGTGTCTCTCGAAGGGGCAGGTAGAGCGGTGAATCATCCGAACTATCCCCCGCTCACCACGGATCGCCAAACGCTCGGGCGGTCCCGGTTCGGGACCTAGTGGTGTGATGCAGACATTCGCAGTCGTATCCGGGCCCGCGTGCACGCGCCACGGCGTTGCGGCTCCTGCGACCAATCCCAGTATCACCGTATTGGCAGCGAAGTTGCATTGCCGCTGCGCCTTGTGGCACGCACACGCGAACTCGGGATAAGACCCTTGCCCAGCGACATCCCGAGCCACCGGCCGTCCGGTGACCAACGCATGCACGTGGGAAACCTGAACTCCTGGAACGGATCGCGGACGTCGAGTGCCCGATCGAGTCGGACCTTCCCCGTTGCCACGTCGACGATCCAGAAGTGCGACCCCACGCCATCGACAGCGAGCAGGAGGACATCGTCGTCGCGCACGAGCGCGACGCGGCCCGCGGGGAAGGAAGCAGCGACGAGCTCCCCCTTCGGACCGACCTCGATCTTGCGCACAGCCTCGTCGTGTGACGCGAAGACGTCCCGACCCGGCACCGGCTCGCCGGTCGCGGGGTCGGCGGCGACGATCCGCCCGTCGTCCGTGGCCAACAGCAGATTGCCGTCGGGGAGCAGCGCGACGTCGTACACCCTCGCGCGTGCGACGGGCGGTTCGGACTGTGGAACGGCGATCGTGGCGAGAAGGAGGCCGAGGAGCATCTCCCCACAACCGCGCCCGGAGCGCGAGGTTCCGACCTTCGGTCAGGATCCTACGCGGCGAACGGAACGTCGGGCCGGAACGCGTTGAGCACCGTGCCCAAGAGGTGTACGCCGCTCTCCTGGATCATCCGCGTCGCCCGCTCGGCGTCCTTGCGCTGCGTGTGCCGCGCGCGCATGACGATCACGGCCACGTCGGCGTAGTCCAGGAGCGTACGCGTCTCGGTCGCCTCGAGGATCGGCGGTGCATCGATCACGACGAAGCGCGGCCCGGACGTGATCACGTCGAGCATCGCGCGGCCCGCGTCGTTGGCGAGCTCGCCGGGAACCGGCGGGCGCGCGCTGCCTGCCGGGAGCGCGAGCAGACCGGGGTACGCCGGGACCTCGCGCCGGCACTGGGGGAGCTTGGCGACGCCGACCAGGTGATCGCCGAGACCGGGCTGCTCTTCGACGCCGAGGAAGCGCGCGAGGCCTGGCGAGGCGAAGTTCGCCTCGACGATGCCGACCGTCGAGCGCAGGTGGCGGGCGAGGCCGAGCGCCGTCGCCGCGGCGAGCGCGGTCGTGCCGGCGCCCGCTTCGGGGGCGGTGAACAGGATTCGCGTCGTCCCCTCCTCGCGCTCGTGCGGAACCACGTTGGCCCAGACTGCGCTCGTGGCGGGCACGAGGTCCTCGAACGCGACCGCGAGCGGAACGGCGGGCCCCTGTGCTTTGCGCTTCATCATGCTGCTTCGTCGGCTTGGCTGGGATGCAGGGCCGGGACGTCGTCCACGACCGTGAGCAGGCGGATGCCGAGGTCGCGCTCGAGCGTGTCGGGATAGCGCAGGCGCCGATCGGACAGCTGCACGAGGATCGCGACCGCGAGACCGAGGAACAAGCCACCGAAGAGACCGGCCGCGAGCGGCTTGATCCGCTGCGGGCCCGCCTTCGACGTCGGCAGGTTGGGCGGAATCGTGAGCGCGAGGTTCGACACGCCTTCCTCGTCGAGCGACGCGAGCCCCTCGAGCTCCTTCGTCTTGCGCGTCAACTTCGCGTAGAGGCCTTCCTCGGTCGCGACCTCGAGCTCCATCACCTTGTGCGTCGTCTCGCACTGGAAGGCGAGCTCGAGCTGCTCCTCGGTCCGGCGGCGAGAGGCCGCGTCCGATTCGAGGCTCTTGATGAGTCCCGCGTGCTCCGCATGCAGCTCGGTGACCTTGGCGACCAGGCGCAGGCGCTCCTGGTTCGGCACGCGGCGCGCGGCCGCGGGATCGGTCGAGATGAACGCATCGAGCGATTCGAGGCGCTGGCGAACGCTCTTGATCTGGCGCTCGATCGACTGGCGTTCGCGATCGAGCGTGACCTTCGCGCCAGTCTTGCCCTCGAGCAGGACGAGGTCCGACTCGAGCGAGAACAGGCGCCGCTGCCACTCCTGAAACTCGGGATTGGCGATGAGGTTGGCCGGAAGAACGACGAGTTCGTCCATCCCGGTGAGCGCCTTCTGCAGCGCCTCGGCCTCGGCCTCGATCTCGACCTTGCGCGCACGCCCGTCGGCAAGCTCCTGGTCGAGGCGCTGCAGAGCGGCGAAGAGCGTGTCCTTCTGCTTCGCCAGGTCGATGAAGCCGCAGTCCGCGCGGTGCTCGCGGTACAGCTTCTCGGCGTTCTTGAACGACTCGAACGCGTTGTCGCGCTCGCGAATCTGGCGGTGGTAGTGCTTCTCCGCCTGATACTGCTCGCGGTGGCGGTCCTGGAACGCGCTGACGAGCGCCTCGGCGATCTTGCGAGCGCGCTCGGGGGAATAGGCGGTGTGGTGGATCTTCAGGACGGCCGAGCGTCGCACCGGAGCGATTCGCGTGTTCGCCAAGATGCGCCGACCCGCCTTGCGCACGGCGAGCGGGTTGTCGGCGGTCAGCTTGTCCGGGCTCTCCGCTCGCATCGCGATGAGGATGCGCTGGAAGCGGTGCAGGATCGTCGCCGAGCCGTTTCCGGCGGGGTCGGGAACCTCGAGCACCCACGCGGGACCGAGCTCCTTCGCCACGCGCTCGTAGACGGCGGGATCGGAGAGGAGCTCGACCTCGTCCTCCATGCCCGGGCCCCACTTCGAGTCGTTCTCGATGCCGACGCCGCTCTCGACGTTCTGGCGCTCACGCACACCCGAGTACAGCGTCATCGACATCGTCGACGTGAACGTATTGGGCATCGAGGCCGCGACGAAGATCCCGGCGCAGGCGCCGATCACGGTCAAGATCGCGATGAGGCGTGCAGACCGAGCGGCTCCGTAGAGCACGATCTGCTTCAAGTCGAACGGCGCCTCGTCCTCGTCGGGGAGGGCGGCCGGGTCGTAGCGCGTCATAGTGGTTGCTTTCCTGGTCGTCCGGCTAGGCAGCGCCAACGAACACGCGCGGGAACGGGATCAAGCGTCGGATCCACATGTCGATCCAGATGCCGACCTTGTCGATCGGCGTGTTCGGCACGAACACGACGTCGCCGGGTGCCATGAGAATGTTCTCGTTCTGCTTCCAGTGCTTGCGGCGCGCATCGACCTTCCACACGTGGTGCCGTTGCTCCTCGGGCAGCCAACGGACGATCAGCGTCTTGCCCAGGTGTGACGTATTCGTCGTCGGACCACCGGCCGCGGCGAACGCCTCCAGCAGCGTCATCCGGCCCGAAGGTCCGATCGCGAAGACGCCCGGGTTGCCGACCTCCCCCATGACCGACACCGTCCCCGGCACCGGATTCGAGATCGAGACGGTCAACGTCGGCGCCTGGTTCATGACCTGGCCGTAGGCGTGCGTCAGCGAAGCGTCGAGCTGCGTCAGCGTCATGCCCGCCGCCGGAAAGTCGTCGACACCCAGGAAAGTCGCTCGCCCGTCGTCGCGGACGCCGGTCTCGTGCGTCCAGTCCGGCTCTGCCGGGAACGCGACCTTGAGCGTGTCGCCGGGGCGGATCGTCGAGCGCGCACTGGAGAACGTCGCGTTGATCTCGGGTGCGACGTCAGGAATGGAGTCCTTGTACGCGATCGCACAGCTGCTGGAAACGAACAGCGCGAGCGCCGCGAGTACGCGGAGTGTGACGTGATGTCTCATGAAGGGACGTTGGCCGAGAGGGGTCGTAGCTCGGGGTTCTTCGGCGCTTCGCTCGCCCGGTCTGAACTCACAAGCCAGCAGTTCCGCGAACGACCGACTCGAGCCGTCCATCCGGATCGATCACGAGCGTGGTCGGGATCGGCAGGCGGCTCAAATCGATCAGCGCATCGAATCCCTCCACCTCGTCGCCGGCCGCCGGCGGAAACGCCGTCGTGTACCCGATGCCAGCGGTGAGCAGTCGGTCCACCGCCCGCTCGCGATCCTCGGGAGAATCGACCGAAATCGCGACGACGTGATGGTCCGCCGCTGCGTGAATGGCATCGAGCTGGGGCAGCTTCGTGATGCACGGGGCGCAATAGCTGGCCCAGAACGTGAGATGGACGCGACGGCCGGCCGCAAGCGTGCGCGGGTCGAGCTCGAACGTCCCTCCAGCCGCGTCGCGCAACATGAGGGTCGGAACGAGCTCCCCGACCGCGATCTTGATCCCCGGGGGAAGAGGGTCGGGCAGCGACACGTCCGCACGCCGCGGCACGACGGTCGCGCCGGAACGGGTGATGCGCACGCGACTCGCGGCGGGAATCGGCGCGAACTCCGCCTCGCCGCCACCGGGCCAACGCACCGAGATCGACGCGCGGGGCGCATCGCCGATGCCGAACACGAGCTCGCCCGCCTGGCAGGACGCGAAGCCCGAGCCGCGTGCGACGACCTGCGTGCTCGCGCCGACGGTGACCTCGGCGCCGACTTCGCTGACGAGCACCTTGACGTAGCCGCGCCCGTCGGTCTCGTTGCGGAACAGCTCGTGCCGCTCGCGCTGCAGGTTGTGCACGAACAGGTCTTGGTCGCCATCGTCATCGAAGTCGGCGGCCAGGACCGCGCGTCCATCGAGGGGCGAGTCCGCGCCGCACGTCGGCGACACGTCGAGGAAACTCCCGTCCCCGCCGCCGACGAACAGGTGGCTGCGCTCGTCCCCGTTGAACGACAGGCCCCGGCGATACATCTCGCGCGCCCAAGGGTGCAGGTCCTCGTTCGCGCCCGCCCCGGGCTGCGAATCGACGTCGTGTTCGTCGTGGTCGTGGCTCTCGGCTTGCTGGTCGAGACCTGATGCGGACGCCAGGACCTGGCGCCAGAACGCGCTTCACGTGTCGCGCGGCAGATCGCCTGTCACGAAGCCGTTCGCGCAGAAGAGATCGAGCGCCCCGTCGAGGTCGAAATCCCCCACCACCGCAGACCACGCCCAGCCGGCGTCCTCCGCGCCAGAGGCCCGCATGCGCCGGAAACCGCCGTCCTCGGACAGGAACAGCGCGTTGCCGGACGCCATGCGCGTCACGTCCTGCAGGATCTTGGCGCTGCGCGAGTGCGCGAGCCGGGCGAGCACGCGCTCGCCGGTGTGCGAGGTCGGTCCGGTCGTGAACAGGTCGAGCCGGCCGTCGCCGTTCCAGTCGGCCCACACAGCCGCCATCGAGTTGCCGCGCTCGGCGACGCCGAGCTCGGCGGCGACGTCCTCGAAGTGCCCCGACCCGTCGTTGCGCCACAGCCGGTTCGAGCCGAAGTTGTTCGCGACATAGAGGTCCTGGTCACCGTCGCGGTCGAAGTCGGCAGCCGCCGCCGCATGGCTCCAGCGCGCCCCCTCGAGGCCGACGGCGACCGTCACGTCGGTGAACGACTTGCCGTCCGCGTTGCGCAGGAGCCAGTTCCGCGCCCCGTTGGTCGCCTCGATCCACGAGTCGTTGCGCTCCACCTGCATGCGCCCGTAGCCGCAGGCAAACAGATCGACCCAGCCGTCGCCGTCGTGGTCGAACGCGGTCAATGACCAGATCGGAGCGAACACATCGAGTCCGACGGCGGCGGTCACGTCGTCGAAGTGCCCGCGCCCGTCATTCGCGTACAGGCGCAGCCGATCACCCGCGCGCGTGCCCTGCGTCTCGATCCAGCCGACGTGGGCGACGAAGAGGTCCTCGTCCCCGTCCCGGTCGTAGTCGACGAAGACGGCGCCGGTCCCGGCCACGTCCGCTGCGAGCCCACGCTCGTCCGCTTCCTCGCGGAAGGTGCCGTCGCCGGCGTTGCGGTACAGGAAGCTGCGCGTCGCGCTGGGAACGAAGACGTCGATCCAGCCGTCGCCGTCGATGTCGGCGGCCGCAGCGCCGTTCCAGCCCTCGGCGTCGTTGCCGGGCGTGCCGTAGCGTACTCCCTCGAACGCGACGCCGCTCGCGCGCGACACGTCGACGAAGAGCGGCGCGGGCGACGCTTCGGAAGTCGCGCTCAAGACCTCGAGACCATCGATCGTCCACGACTCGGAGCCGGCGCCCATCCTCACCGAGACGTGCAGGGCGGCGCGGATCGCCTCGCGTCCGCCGTCGGCCGTGACGCCGAGCAGGTCGAGCTTGACGAGCAAGCGACCCCAAGCGCGGTCGCGTGCGAACTCGGCTTCACGCACGCCGATGTGGGCCGCGCGCACGCGCCGCCATGGGCCTAGCCGGGTGCGCAGCGCGGCCAAGAAGCCGCGTGCGTCGACGACCGACTCCGCCTCGAGGCGCGCGATGCGGGCACCGAGGGGCCTGGCGCGGACGGCGCGACGGCGCGCGCCGAAGAGGTCGTGACCCTTGAAGTCGCTCGCAAGCCACTCACCGGCGCCGTCGAAGTCGCGCAGGAGCAGCCTCTTGGAGAGTCCGCCGAGCCAGTCGGCCGAGCGAGCCGCGAGGTCCTCGACGACGGCGAAGCGCCGGAGACGCAACTGCGGGAGCTCGATTCGATACTCGCTCGCCTCGACGTGCGCCGGCACGCCCTGCGGCTCGGCCTCGCTCCCTCGGCTTCCGCAAGCGGCGCAGAGCACCACAACGAGGCAGACGACAGGGACGGTGAGGCGCGGGTCGAGCATGGGTGGGGCGGCGGGCCACCTCCCTATCGGCTCGCCGCTCTACAGGAGTTGAAGCACCGCGACCTGCGCGAACCCGATCACGATACCGAGCAGCCCGCCGAGAACTTCGATCGAGCGCAACTCGCGCGAGGCGACCTCGAGGACGAGCGCCTCGAGGCGCTCGACCGGGAACGCGGCGACCTTGCTCTCGACGAGCTCGTGCACGTCGAGGCCCGCCTCGAGCGCCTTCTCGAACTCGCTCGCGAGGCCCTCGCGATCCTGGATCAGCCCCTGGACGAAGCGCTCGCGCAGCTCGCCGACGCGCTCGTCGGTCAAGAACCCGCCGACGAGCGGGACCTTGCGCAGCTCCTCGATCTTCGGCGCGAGCCCGCGCTCGACCGCGCCGTTTACCACGCGTTCGAGATCGAGACGGTTCAGGGCTTCGACGATGTCCTCGTGGCGTACGAGGTGCCCACCGACGACGCGCCCGATGCTCGCGGCGAGCTCGGGCTGCCGGCGACCGATCAGGCCCTGAAAGCGCAATCCGAGAACGTTCACGGGCTGCACGGGGCGAAAGATCATCCTCACCGCGAGGCGGTTGGTGACGTAACCGATCAGCCCGCCGATCAGCGGAACGACGATCCAAGGGAGAACACCGGGCGGCATGGGCGGAATGATAGCGAAGGAGTGGCGCCCACTCTCTGGCGGGCTCCAGGATCTCGATGGGTAGACGCGTCGTGTTCTTTTAGAATTCCGAGCCGTGGCCACTCCCCCCACCGCCTTCGTCGCCGGCGCAACGGGCTACCTCGGCCGCGCGCTCGTGTACGAGCTGGCCCAGCGCGGCGCCCGCACCGTCGCCCACGTGCGACCGGATTCGTCGCGCTCGGGGCAATGGAAAGAGCGATTCGACGCCGCTGGTGCCGAGATCCTCGCCCTTGCGTGGGAGCACGAGCCACTGCTCGCCGCCCTGCGCCAGCTCCGACCTACGCACGTCTTTTGTACGATCGGGACGACGCGCAAGTCGGCGCGGGTGGAAGGACTCCAGGGTTCGATCTACGAGGAGGTCGACTTCGGGTTGACGCGGCTCCTCGTGGCCGCGTGCACCGAACTGGAACACCCTCCTCGCTTCGTCTACGTATCTTCCTTGGGAACCCGAGAGAACAGTCGCGGCGCCTACTTGCGTGCACGCTGGCGCGCCGAGGAGGCGGTGCGAACGAGTGGATTGCCCTACACGATCGCCAGACCGCCTATCATCACGGGACCCGGACGGGACGAGCCCCGCCCGCTGGAGCGCGTGGGAGCAGCCGTCATGAACGCGCTGTCCAGAGTTGGCGGTTTGCTCGGCGCTCAGCGCTTCGCCGCTCGCTACCGCGCGACGGACGCCGAGGAACTCGCGTACGGCCTCGTGCACGCTGCGTTCAACTACACTACGATCGATCGTGTGCTCGAAGCCGAGGAGCTGCGCTACCGCACGGCGAACGACCGCGAGTACTACCTGCCCAAGTCGCGGCGCGACGCGGACAGGCACTAGACCAGAATAGACAGCCGACAACAGGCGCGACCGAGCTGGGTTCCCGTGACCCATGGTCCTCTTCCCGGAGATGCACGATGCGACGCGATGGCGACCCGGCACACGAGAACGATCACGGAGCCCACACGTTGCGCGTCTGGCGCGGAACCGTCGTCGGCCTGAGCGGTGACGACGTATTCATCGAGCTCGGACCGCGCATGCAGGGCGTCATCTCCGTGCGCGAGTTCGAGTCGCCGCCCGCGGAGGGGGACTGGTTCGAGTTCACGCTGCGCGGCAAGGAGGAGAGCCTCTGGGCACTCTCGCTCGCGGGCGAGCGCAGCCTGACGACCTGGGAAGAAGCGGAGCCGGGCATGATCGTCGCCGCGCGCGTCGTGCGCACGATCGACGGCGGACTACAGTTGAAGATCGGTCCGCTGCACGCCTTCATGCCGCGCTCGCAAACGGGCCTGCCGCGTGAGAAGAAGCCGGCGATTCTCGTCGGCAAGACGCTGACGTGCGAGGTGCTCGAGGTCGACCCCGAGCGTCAGCGCGTCATCGTCTCGCGCAAGCTCGTCCTGCAGCGCGAGCGCGACAAGCGCGCGCACGCGCGCGTCGAGCGCATCGTTCCCGGCACTGTCGTGCACGGCCGCATCACGCGCATCGAGGACTACGGCGTGTTCGTCGCGTTTGGCCGCGGACACGAGGGGCTCGTGCACGTCTCGAACCTCTCGTACGACCGCGTCGACGACCCCTCCGACACCTTTGGGGTCGGCGATAGCGTCGACGCGAAGGTGCTGTACGTCAAACAAGGCGGCAAGCGCATCGGGCTCGGCTTCAAGCAGCTGCAGGAGAGCCCGTGGAAAGCGCTGGAGCGCGACCACTACGAGGGGCAGATCGTCGAGGGCGAGGTGATGCGTCTGACGGACTTCGGGGCATTCCTCGCGCTGCGGCCCGGCATCGAAGGACTCCTGCACGAGTCCGAGTCCGGCTTGACAGGCATGCGGCTCGGTCAGGTCCTGCGCCGCGGGCAGAGGGTGTCCGTGCGGATCGTCCGCCTCGAACCAGAGGACGAGCGGATGTCGCTTTCGCTCCTGCGCCTCGACGGGAGCCCGATCGCCGAGGAAGAGGCGGAGGGTGCCCGGCGCTTCGCGGAGCTCGGTCTGGACGAAGCGCGCGAGACGCTCGGCACGAACTTGGGCGACCTCTTGCGCCGCGCAATCGGCCGACGCTCGGACGCGGCGGAGGCGGGATGACAATCGCGCATGTCGGTTTGCTGATCGCTCTGTGCGGGTTGGCGAAAGCGGATGGAGGCGGCACCTTCGTGGCGCGCGCGTCCTTGTCGCTCGCGCGCCAAGAGGTCGGCGCGGCGCGCGTCGGCGACAGCGTCTACGTCGTCGGCGGGCTCATCCAGGGCTTCAACACGACGGCGACGGTCGAGGTGTACGACCTCGCGAAACTACCGGCGTTGTAGCTCCACCTCGGCGAATCCCACGCCGCCGTGTCGCTCGCCGGGCGCCTTCCACGGGATCACCAGCTCCAGCTCCCGGATCACGACTGGCGCGTCGAGCACGAGGCGCCCCTTGCGCCGCTCGTCGGAGTGCATGCGCAGGCGGTGGCGGTCCTTCCCGTTCACCAGGACCTCGACCTCTAGCGCACGCCCGAAGTAGCTGGGGCTGTGCGGCGTCGTCCGCGCGTGCGAGACGACGATCGTGTTCGCGCGCGGGGGCCTGGCGAACGTCAGGTTGAGCGTCGGGCGTTCATCGTCGGCCGCGGCGAGCCAAGGGCGACGCAGGCGACCGTCGACGGCGAACGAGGGCGCGAACGAAAGGTCCTGCATCGACGCGGTCGAGGACGCACTCGCGCGCACCCCCGAGCCCAGGACGAGGTTCTCGCCGGCGTCGGCCGCGTTCTCGAAGGCCCAGGCTGGCTGCACTTCGCGGATGTGCACCTCGAACCGGGGCGACTTCAGGACGCGCACCTCGGCCGGCATCATGCGCCCCTGCGCGTCATCCTTGCGGGGCTCGAGGATCTCGACCTGCGCGTGTAGGTGATACCTGCCGGGCTCGCGGAAGTTGTGGCGGTACACGTAGCGCTCACTCCCGCTCGGCCGCGATCGATCGCCGCGCACCGATCCGATCGCGTGCTCGCCCATCCGGTACTCGACGCGGAGCACGCGCGGCCCCCTGCCCTCCTCGCCCGGCCACTCCAAGCCGCTGGCCTCGATGCCCGTCAACCACAGCGTCAACGGCGTGTCTCCCGCGGCGGCGACGCGGACCTGAGCACGCTCGCTCTGAACGCCGTAGCGCCGGCTGCCGCGGCCGGTTACGGGGGTGCTCGTCGCGCGCGACAGGAAGAGCAGCGCGAACGCCGTCTGGTAGACGGATGTCCTGCCGCCCCAATAGCCGCGTTCGTCCTGCTGGTCGACGAGGTAGCGCGCTCCCTCGCGGTACCAATCGTGCCCGCCGAACGCGCGCTCCCCCGTGAGCCCGCCCACGCGCTCGAGTCCGTAGAGGTAGTAGTAGAGCCACCCCCCGGCTCCCGGATTCGCGCTGACGGTGAAATTGCGGGCGAGCCACTCGAGGCCCTCGTTCTTGCGCTTCTCGAAACCCTTCCTCTGGCGGCGCGTCAGCGCCTTCGAGCGCGTCAACATCGCGTCGCAAATCGCGAGCGTGCCGATCCCCGCGCTCGTCATCGATCCCGTCGGCCGCCCGCTGCCGCGGCGGTAGGTGTACCCGCCGCTCGCGCCCTCGAATCCACCGACCGCCTTTGCCAGCTCCAGCCACGCCCGGTCCGGCACCTCGATGCCGGCCAGCGCCGCGGCGCGCAGTCCGAGCGCCGCGTACTGCGTGTTCGAGAGGTCGTTGCCCACTGGGTAACCCCAGCCGTGGCGTCGCTGCCACCCGAGTAGCTCACGCGTCAGCTCCTCGAGCCAATCGCGCTCCTCGAGCTCGGTCGCGGCGGCGAGCGCCATGATCACGCATGCGACGTCGTACGTCGTCGTGATCTCCTGGTACGCGAGGCTCGTCAGCGCACGGCGGATCGCCTCGTGGCCCGGGTCGACCCCCGACTTGATCAAAGCGTAGACCGCCAAGGCCGACGCGCCCGGACGCGCCGAACGCCCGCTCGCCTTCAGCCCACCGTTGCTTGCCTGTTCCTCCAACAGGAACGCGACACCGCGTTGGATCGCAGCGTCGACCTCATCCTGGGTGAGCTCGACTTGAGCGGCGACCTCGGGCTCCTGGGCCACTCCGGGCAGCGCCAAAACAGCTGCAACGAGCAGGCGATGTCTCATCAAGGGCTCCTTACCGATCGCATGCGCCCGGTCTACCGACTCCCTCGGGGAATCGCGACAACGTCCCGAGCGCTGTGCCAGACTGTTTCCATGTCCACGCAGCGCCTCGCAACGTTCGTCCTCCTGTCCGGAGCCTCGTTCGCCTACCAAGAGCAGCCATTGGACCACGCGGCGTGCGACACGTGGAACTCGATTCGTGCCTCGCGGCTGTCGCGAAGCGGCGCGTGGGCGCACTGGGAGGTCGACCCCGACGAGGGCGGCGACGGCACCCTGCACGTGCGCCAGACCGCGGGCGACACGGCCTACGCGATCGAGCGTGGCACCGGCGCCCGGCTGACCGCGGACGAGCGTTTCGCCGTCTGCCTGATCGCCCCCAGTCGGGACGCGGTGCGCGCCGCGGAAGACGAGAAGACAAAGCCCGACGAGCGCCCCAAGCAAGGCCTCGCGATCCTCGATCTCGAGTCCGGGGAACGCCTCGACGTCGAGCGCGTGCGCTCCTTCCGCCTGCCCGAAGACGCCGGGAGCTGGGTCGCGTACCGGCTCGAGCCGGTCAAGGACAAGGACGAGGAGCGCGAGGGCAAGGACGCCGAGGAGAAGGACGCGGGCGAGGAAGCACGCAAGGACAAGGACAAGAAGGACGGCTCGACCCTCGTCGTCCGCGACCTCGCGAGCGGCACGGAGTCGCGCATCGACTTCGTCACGTCCTACGCGTTCACCGCCGACGGACAGCACGTCGTCTACGCGACCTCGACCCGCGCGGAGGGCGGTGACGGTCTCTTCGTCCGCCACGTCGTCGCCGAGGTCTCGACACCGATCCTAGAGGGCGAGGGCGACTACCGCTCGATCGCGATCGACGAAGACTCCTCGCAGCTCGCGTTCCTTTCGAACCGGGACGACTACGCGGGCGACGAGCCCGCGTGGACGCTGTACCGCGCCGGCATCGAGAACGAAGGCTCGCGCATCGTCGCCCGCACGGGGACACCCGGAATCCCTGCGGATTGGATCATCAGCGAGCACCGCGCCCCGCGCTTCTCCAAGAGCGGCCGGCGACTGCTCTTCGGGACCGCTCCTCGGCCGGAGCCGGAGCCCGAAGACCTGCGCAAGGACGACGAGGTCGTGCTCGACCTCTGGAGCTGGACCGACTCCGTGCTCCAATCGCAACAAGTCGTCGAGCGCGAGCGCGAGCTGGAGCGCAGCTACGCATGCATCGCCCACCTCGAAGGTGAGATCCGCGTCGTTCAGCTCGCTACGCTCGACGTTCCGGACGTGTCGCTCGCCGACGAGAACGACTCCGCCTTCGCCCTTGGGCGCTCGAACCTCGCCTACCGCCAACGCTCGTCGTGGGACGTGTGGGTGCCGTCCGACGTGTGGTTGATCGACGTCGCTACCGGCGCCCGCGAGCGCGTGCTCGAGGAGAGTCTCGGTCGCCATGCGCTCAGCCCGCGCGGCCGGTACGTCTATTGGTGGCAGCCCGACGAGCGTTCCTGGTACACGCTGCGGACGGCGGGCGAACGTGTGCCCGTGGACGCGAGCGCGGGCATCCCGCACCCGTTGCACAACGAGCGTCACGACCAACCGAGCCTCCCGCGCGCACACGGCTCGGCCGGCTGGCTCGAGGACGACGCCGCGTTCTTCGTGTACGACCGTTTCGATCTGTGGCGCCTCGATCCCGATGGTCGGACGTCGCCTTCGTGCGAGACCGGCGGCCACGGCAGGCAGCACGACTTGCGCTTCCGCTACGTCGACCTCGACGCCGAGGTCGGCGGGAACGCGACGACGATCCCGAAGGAGCGCGAGCCGCTGCTCCTGTCCGCGTTCGACGAGAAGACCAAGCGCAGCGGTTTCTGGCACACGAGCCGGCTCGACGTTCCGGTCCGGCTGCTGATGAGCTCGAAGCGCTTCTCGACGCCGGTGCGCGCGGACGAGGGCGACGTGCTCATGTTCAGGCGCGAGAGCTACCGCGAGTTCCCCGACGTCTGGGTCGCGGGGATCGACCTGGCCGGCGCGACGAAGCTGAGCGACGCGAACCCCCATCAGGCCAGCTATCGCTGGGGGTCGGCCGAGCTGTTCAGCTGGCGCTCGCTCGACGGCGAAGAGCTGCAGGGCATCGCCTACAAGCCCGACGACTTCGACCCGAATCGCGCGTACCCGCTCCTGGTCTACTTCTACGAGCGCCTCTCGGATCGCCTGCACTCCTACCACGCACCGACGCCGAGCCGCTCCTCGATCCGCATCCCGTTCTACACGAGCAACGACTATGTCGTCTTCCTGCCCGACATCCCCTACCGCATCGGCTACCCCGGCGAGAGCTGCGAGGCCGCGATCCTCCCGGCGATCTCGAAACTGATCGATACGGGCTTCGTCGACGACGGGCGCATCGGCATCCAGGGCCACTCCTGGGGCGGCTACCAGATCGCGCACCTCGTCACGCGCACCGACGTGTTCGCCGCGGCGGTCTCGGGCGCGCCGGTGTCCAACATGACGAGCGCGTACGGCGGCATCCGCTGGGGTACCGGCCGAAGTCGCATGTTCCAGTACGAAGAGTCGCAGAGCCGACTCGGCGGCACGTTGTGGGAGGTCCACAACCGCTTCATCGTCAACTCGCCGCTCTTCTTCGCCGACCGCATCGCGACCCCGCTGATGATGCTGCACAACGACGAGGACGGCGCGGTTCCGTGGTACCAGGGCATCGAGCTCTTCGTCGCTCTACGGCGGCTGGAGAGACCGGCCTGGCTCTTGAACTACAACGGCGAAGGGCATGGGATCGGCAAGTACGCCAACAAGCGCGACTACGCGATCCGCATGCGCCAGTTCTTCGATCACTACCTGCGCGACGCTCCCGCCCCGGAGTGGATGATGCGCGGCATCCCGGCGGTCCGCAAAGGCCGCACGCTTGGCCTCGACTACGTCCCGAGTCCGTCGCTGACGCGGGAAGAGCCACAAGGCGCAGGCGCCGCGACGCCCGTCGGAGCCGGCAACTGACCGCGTGAGCAGAAGACGCCGCTATCGCCGGCGCGCGATCCTGATCGCCGCCGGGCTCCTGCTCGTCCTGACCTACGCTCCGACGCACCGGTTCGAGGACGAGTACCTCGTGTGGGAGCGCGACGCGAGCGGAGCGATGGTCAAGCGTGGCGACGGCGAGTTCGCGCTCGGCATCGACGTGACGCGCAGCCGGGGAGCGACCACGGTCGGCGCGGAGCGCGACGCATTGCCCGATGGACACGGCGGCAAGGTCGCGACTCGCCGCATCTGGTTCCTCGACGTCTCGGGTGAGCGCCTCTTGCGCGAGACCGCCGTCACGATGCAGAGCCAGCTCAAGGACCTCGATTGGGTGCAGGAAACGGCCTACTTTCCGCACACGTACCAGCCGCTGCACGAGTCGACGCTGCCGGACCTTTTCGTGACGCTCGAGCTCGTCCGGACGAGCGATCTGCACCTGCCGCTGTACCACGCCTTCGAGCATGACGTGCGCGTCGGCGTCGGTCGCCGGCCGCTGCGAACGGACGACGATCGGGACAGCTTTCGTTCGGCCGCCCAGGCTGAGTTCCTCGTCACGGTCGCTGGCTCGTCGATCGGTCTCAAGAGCGCGGCGCGGCGACACGACGAAGCGACGCGCATGTTGGTCGCCGGGATCGATCTGCCGGGTATGCTCGCTTCGTGGCGCGCACACTACGGCTCGATCGCCGGTGCGCCCGAGGACCTGATCGAGGAGGAGCGCGGCCTCCCCGAGCTCCCGCTGCCGCCGCATCCCGAGCGCCGCCAGCTCTATCAAGGTGGGTTCTTCCTCGTGCACACAGAGGCGATGTGGGTGCAAGAGGTCCAGCAAGACGCGCGCGAGGAGGTCCTCAAGGTGCGGGACGCGCTCCATCGGGCCGGCTGGCGCTACGATCCCTTTCCCGTCATCCTGCGCGCAACGAAGGGTTCGCTGTACTTCGAGGCACACCCGACACTCGACCCCGAGGCCGGCGACGAGGGAACGCTGATCCTGTTCGTCCAGGACCGCTACACAGCGGCCGAGGCGCGCGACCTACTCGCGCGCCGCCTAGCGGACGGCCCCGACCCGGCAGCGGCTCGGCTGTTCCTCGAGCACGTGTTCCCGAACCTGCGCGCGGCGCTGCTCGAAGAGCTCGAGCGGCGGCCGATCACGACGCTCGACGCCACGCTCCTCGACATCCTGCGGCGCTGACGGCTCAGCTCGGCTTCCCGCAGCACTTCTTGAACTTCTTGCCGCTGCCGCACGGGCACGGGTCGTTGCGCCCCGTCTGTGACGCCTTGTGCACAAAAGGATCCTCGCGCCGGTGGTGGTGCGGGTCCTCGCCAGTCTCGACGGTGCGCTGGAACTCACCGAGGGTCTCCTCCAGCGACTTCCGCATCTCGAACAGGTTCGGCACGACCTCGGTCTCGCCCAGAAACGTGAGCCAGGCGCGCAGGACCGCGGGCACGTGCGCGGCCAGCGGGTCCTTGCGCTTGAAGCGCCCGGGCATCAGGTGCCCGACGATGCCGTGCACGTCGTGGGCGTCGAGGAGCTTGGGCGCCGTGCCGACGTCTTCGTAGGCGCACGCGAGGAAGCGCTCGACGATCCCGCGCGCATCCTGGGGACCGACGTCGAGGCCGGCCGCGTGCTCGGAGTCGAGGAAAGCGGCAGCGCCCAGGGTGACTTCTTTGGTCGGCATTGGCCCACTCTATCGACTAGACGGCTCCTTCGGCTACGCTGCGCGCATGAGCACCGAAGGAGCCGGCCCCAATCCGCGGATCAAGCTACTGATCGACCTCGGTCCGCTCGTCCTGTTCTTTGCGGCGTTTCGCTTCTTCGACCTCTTCGTCGCCACCGGCGTCCTGATGGTCACGATCACGATCGCCCTCGCCGCGTCGTGGAAGATCGAGGGCAAGCTACCGATCATGCCGCTCGTCACGGCCGTGTTCGTGCTCATCTTCGGCGGGCTGACGCTCTGGCTGCAGAACGACACGTTCATCAAGATCAAGCCGACGATCATCTACCTGTTGTTCGCGACGATCCTCGGCGTCGGTCTGCTGCGCGGACGGTCGATGTTGCAGCCCCTGCTCGGCTCGGCGATGCAGCTCGAGGACGAGGGCTGGCACAAGTTGACCGCCCGCTGGGCGTTCTTCTTCGTCTTCCAGGCCGTGCTGAACGAGCTCGTCTGGCGCAACTCCAGCGAGAGCCAGTGGGTGACCTGGAAGGCCTTCGGCGCGATCCCGCTGACGTTCGTGTTCATGCTGACGCAGATGGGGCTGCTGCAGAAGTACCAGATCCCCGAGGAGGAAGAGGAAGAGTCGGAGGGGCAGAGCGAGGGCTGATCGCTCGTCACTTCCACTCGAGGTCGACGACGACCGGGTGATGGTCCATCGCCCCCACGCGCCGCCCCTTCCACACCCCCGCGTCGCGCACCTGCGCCCCACCGACGAACACGTAGTCCAGGCGCCGGTCCGGCTCCGCCGTCGGCCCGGTCCCCGCCGCGGCGTCGGCGAGGCGCTCGGCGACGTAGTTGTAGGTCTGCACGTCGAGGTGCTCGTCCTCGGTGAACAGGTCGCGCCCCCCACCGATGTCGACGTCGAGGTTCAGGTCGCCCGCGAGCACGCGCACGTCCGCGCGGCCCTTCTCGAGCACCGTGACGGCGCGGCCAATTTCCTCGTTGCGCTCGGTCGCCGACCACGGGTGGGCGTGCATGCCGACCAGGCGCAGTCGCCGGCGCCCCTTGCGATAGACGGCGTGCACGTACTCGTCGCCGCCCTCGGGGTCCAGGCGCCCACTCCACGAGAGCAGGGCCACGCCGCGGCCGCGCGCGGGGCGGGACACCATGCGGTCCGCGTCGAGCTCGGTCGCGATGCGCACGGCGAAGTCGCGGCTCACCTCCTGCAGAACGCACAGGTCCGGCTGCAGGTCGGCGATCGTCGCGATGACGCGCGCGGCTACGTCGCCCGCGTCCACGTCCACGCCGAAGTCTCGCGCCGCTCCGACGTTCCACGTCACGATCCGCAGCGCGTCCGCCTTCGGAGGCGGCTCGTAGGGGAACCCGAAGCGCGGCAGCCCAAAGCCGTACAGGCCGCACGCGCCGGCTACGACGAACAGGAGCAGCTCGATCCGCGCACCACGTCCCATCAGCCCTCCTCGCGGCGCCGGAAGCGCAGGTGGGCGAGGGCCAGGAACAGGGTCGCGTTGGCCGCGAGCTTGGCCGCGTCGCGCAGGAAGCCGGGCCAATCGACCGCCTCCTGCAGGAGACCGCGCCAGTAGCCCATGTGGCTCGTGAACAGATACGGCCGCAGGTCCTCGAAGAACGGCACGCCGCTGATCACGTGCAGCACGAGGAACAGCGACACGGCCGTGCTCGCGGCGTTGACGGGGCTGCGCATCCACGCCGACAACAGGTAGCTGAACGCGAGCGGCACGAGCATCGCCAGGCTCGCGGCGGGCCAGATCAGGACGAAGCGACCCAGCGCCTCGGCCTGCGGCAGGCGTTGCGGCGACGCGGTCATCTGCAGCACGCCCGGGTACAGCCGCAGATCGCCCCAGCCCACCGCGAAGAGGCCGATCAACAGCGTCACCCCGAGGAACCCGCCGACGAGCACGACGCCGTACACCGACGACACGACGAACTTCGACAGCAGCACCCGGCTCTTCGACACCGGCCGCGTCAGCAGCATGCGCAGGCCACCGCTCGACGTCTCGCCCGCGAGCTGCGTCCCGCCCTCGGTCGCGAGGAAGATCGGCAGCAAGAGCATGCATCCGAAGTAGAAGCTGTAGACGGTGAACGTCAGCCCGTTGAAGTACGAGCGGTTCTCGAACGTGTAGCGGAACTCGACCTCGCCGCCGGTGCGGCTGTCCGCGTAGAACCAGAACCCGAGCAGCATCAGGGCCAGGAACACGACGAGCGCGAGCACGGCGATCCACGGGCGCCGCGAGCGCGAGAGCTTCAGGACCTCGAGCGCGATCATGCGCGCCCGTCCCTGCGCGCGCGCAGCCGATCGATCAACGCGGCCTCGAGCGTCGGGCGCTCGGTCGCGTACTCGTCGAGCTCGACGCCCCCGGCGCGCAGGGTGTCGCGCACGCCTTCGAGCGTCGAGGGGTCGCCGTTCAACAGGAGGCTGCCGCCCGTCTCCGTGCAGCCGATCCCGGCCGCGCCCAGGAGCTCGGCCGCGCGCGAGGAGTCCGACGTCCGGACGCGCACGCGCTCGGCCGCGCCGCGCAGCTCGTTCGGCGCTCCGAGGAAGAGCGCGCTGCCCTGATCGAGCACGAGCAGCCGGTCGACGAGCTCGTCGAGCTCGATCAGAAGGTGACTCGAAAGCACGACCGTGACGCCGCGCTCGGCGCGCAGGCGCGCGAGGATTGAGCGCAGCTCGAGCACGGCCAAGGGATCGAGGCCGTCGGCCGGCTCGTCGAGCACGAGCAGCTCGGGCGTCGGCAACAGCGCCTGTGCGAGAATCAGCCTCTGCCGCATGCCGAACGAGAACGTGCGCACGCGGTCGCGGGCGCGATCGGCGAGCCCGACGAGCTCCAGCGCCTCGTCGACGTCCTTGCGAGCGACGGCGTCGCCCCCCAGCCGCGCGAGGTGCACGAGATGCTCGCGCGCCCCCAGCGCTTCGTACAGGGGCGGCGGCGCGAACGCGAATCGTGCGCGGCGCATCACCTCCTCGCGGCGCACGAACGGATCGAGCCCGAAGGCACGCACCGCCCCGGCACTCGGCCGCAACAGGCCCGCGACGAGCTTCAGGAGCGTCGTCTTGCCCGACCCGTTCGGTCCCGCAAGACCGAGAATCTCACCCGGCTCGACGACGAGGTCGACACCGGCGAGGGCTTCCCGGGCGCCGAAGCGTTTGACGAGTCGTTCGAGGGCGAGCGGCGGCGGCACGGCCGCAAGACTACAGGATGCTGTTATACGCCCTACAGGATGTCCAGAATCCCCGCGCTCGCCTGGTCGGTCAACGTCGCGGTCCGCGCGCGGTAGTTGATGCCGGCCGCGAGCTTGGCATTCCAGGGCCGCGGCTCCTTGTCCGCCACGATGCCCAGGGACACGGCGGCGAACGCGCGAGCCCGCGGTGTAATCGTTTCGTCTTCGAGCATCTCGATCAGCGGAGCGACCGAGCGCGAGTCGCCGATCGCGCCCAGGCCGTACGCGATCGACGCTTGGGCCGAGAGGCTCGAGGCCTTGCGCAGCATCCCGATCAGGTCCGGCACGATCGCCTTGTCGCCGAGCAGGCCGAGGCTGATCGCGGCCTGGCGCAGGAGAGCGGGCCGGTACTTGGATTGGCGCACGACCGTCTGCACGGGCTCGAGCCCGAGCGGATCGCCCAGCATCCCCAGCCCCAAGGCGACGTACCCGCGCGTGTCATCGTCGGCGACCTCATCGAGCTTGGCGACCAGGAGCGGTGCAGCCTCTTCGATCCCGCGCATCGCGGCCGCGATCGCGTAGGCCCCGACCTCGCGCGGCGCTTTGGCCCCGCGCAGACTGACGAGGAGCGCGATGTCACACGTCGCGTCGAGCGGCGCATCGGCCTTGCGCAGCGCGTGTCCCATGATGCCGCTCGCGAGCGCGGCCCAAGGCCGGATCGAGCTGCCGCCACGGTTCAACAGAGCGAGGATGTGCTGGCGTGCCGGTGCGACGCCCGCGAGCGGAGCCTCTCCGCTGCCCACGCGCGACGCCGCCTGGGCGAGCGCGATCAAGGCGAACTGCCGCAGCTCGCGGTTCTTGCCGCGCAGACTCGACTCGGTCAGCGCGGCCCGCAGCCGCTTGTCCTGGAGGTCCTTGTCCGCGTCTCCGATCGAGCCGAGCGCGAACGCGAGGCTCCACAGGACTTCGACCGGAGCGCGCTCCTCGAGGAGGGCTTCGGTCCACAGGACCGCGACGCGCCCGCGTGCCGCGTCGAGCCCGCTACCGGCGAGCAGGCGCGCGGTGGCGACCGGCGCGTGCGCACGGACGACATCGCGCCGCGAGCCGTCGTCGACGAGCGCAGCGAGGTGCGCGACCGCCGCCTGACGCGAGCTCCACGGCTCGCCCGGCTGCTCCGGATCGAAGACGTCCACGACGGGAAGGGGCACGAGCCCGAGCGCCGTCGCGCACGCGACGGCGACGTCGGGCGTCGAGAGCTTGCGCGCCGCTCCGTCGAGCGTGCGGAACAACGTCCGCGCGATCGAGCGGCGCAGCTCGTCGTCGTCGACGCGGTGTCCGATCAGACCCAGGCCGTAGGCCGCGAACGCGCGCGTACGCAGCGGAACGCCGGCGAAGTTGCCGCTGATCTTGCGCCCGTGTGCGTCGTCGACGAGGAGCGACGCCAAGTGCGGGGCGGAGCCGGCGCTCCCGAGAATGCCGAGGCAGACCGCGGCCGTCTCGGCGATCTCCTGGTTCGGGTCCTCGAGGAACGGGCGCACGACGTCGGCCAGCGACGTGCGCGACCGTCCGTCCCTGCTCTTGCGCGGCGGATCACCAATCTTGGCGAGCGCGACGAGCGAGCCACTGACGACGTCGTTGTCGCGTTCGTTCTTCAGCGCACGCAGCAGCGCGGGCACGATGAGCTGGCGCACCTGCTCTTCCCCGGGCCGCAGCGCGTCGCGCAGGAAGCCCCCGGCTCCGAGGAACCCGTCGTCGCTGCCGGGCAGCACGTCCATCGCGTGGATCGCGCCCTTGACGTCGAGGAAGCTGTCCTGGTTGAAGCCCCACCACATCTGCCAGACCGAGAGGTCGGCGCTGCTTGCGGGATTGGGAGCACCGGGCCTCGGAGCCACGTGGCCACCGAGCGTCCCGCAGTTGCCGGGGCCCGAGCCGGGGGCCCCACCGGCACCTCCACCACCGCTCGACGCTCCGCCCGAGCTTCCCGAGCCCCCGCTCGGTGCCGGCGGCGGCGCGTTCCCGCCCGAGCCTGGGGGGGCGCTGTCCGAGGGGCCGCGGTAGGCCCCACCGTGGCCGAACGCCGCGGGCGCGATCAGCAGGGCGAGGGCGGGAAAGCCGAGGCAAAGGGCGCGGCGCTTGGGGGCTCGAGCGGTCAGCATGGTGTCTCCCAGGGGGCAAGCGCCGTGCCAGGCATCACAAGTGCCGCCCCAGCGCCCTGGGCCGGGCCGCTTGTTACGCAGCGTCCCCAGTGCTTCACGTGGGGGGCAATCCACCATCCACCATCCCGGGAGCCCCCGTCCTGCAGAAGACTCGTGTCGGGACGCGGATCGCGCGCGAGGCACGAAAAAGCAGCGACGCGGAGCAAGCTCCCGCGCCGCTGCTGAACGACAACTGGATGTCCGTCGCGCCTAGTGGAACATCACGCTGACGGCGTCCGTGAAGTTGTTCGAGTTCAAGTCCCGGTACCAGCACTGGAAGTTCCAGGTCTCGCCCGCGGACACGGTCCACGGCGGCGACAGCGGCAGGTTCGTCAAGTCGACCTCGATCGACCCCGTCGGCCCCTGGATGATCCGACCGCCCTGGTTGAAGCGCCCGATGCCCGAGCAACCGCTCCAGCCGCAGGTCAGGCACAGGACACCGTCGCTGCCCGGCGGCGTGATGCTCCCCTGGGAGTTGCCGACCAGGAAGTAGCCGAACTCACCCGGGGGCAGGTCGAAGGCGGTGAGCGTGAGCGCGTTGTCCGTGACGAAGGGGCTGCCCTCGGCCAGGATGCGCGCGGGCATGCCCGAGGAGTTCGGCACCGCCGGCGAGCAGTACGGGACGGCGAGCGTCGGCTCGAAGATCGCGAGGAAGCGCGGCGCCTGGCCGGCGGGAATCGTGATCGTGCCGATGATGTTGCCCGCCTCGTTGTACCGGCGCACGCCCTGTTCGGTCGAACGCGACACCCAGATGTTGCCGTCCATGTCGACCGCGCAACCGACGGCTGTCGTGAACCAACCGGTCGAGAACGAACCGAGCAGCGTACCGTTGCGGGAGTAGTGCCGCACGGCGCCGATGTCCGTCAGGATCGTCCACAGGGTGCCGTCCTCGGCGACGTCGACGTCACCGCTCGGGCAAGCGCCTGTCGAGAACATGCCGATGTGCGTCCCCGCCTGATCGTAGTGATGGATCTGGTTGAGCGCCGAGTCGGTGACCCACAGCTCGTCGTCCGCGTCGACCACCGTTCCGAACGGCCGGCCGGCTCCGGGGAGCTGGATCGTGAGCTGGTGGACGCCCGCTTGGGTGTAGAGCTCGATCTGGCGGCCCTGTTGGTCGGCGACGGCGATCGTGCCGTCCGAGAAGACACTCACGTCCCCGATCGAGGTGACCTCGGGCGTCGGGAACGTCGAGACCTCCTGGCCCGTCGAATCGAAGAGCGCCACGCCGCGATGCGGCGAGGAGAAGGCACTGACCCAGAGTCCGGACGGCGTGAAGGACGCGCCGTAGAAGTTCGAGCCCGTAGCGCCCGTCGTCTCCGCGACGAAGGTCCCGTCGGGACGGTAGAGGCGCAGCCCGGAGCTGGTGTTGACGAGCAAGTCGCCTTCCTGGACCTGGGCGAGGGCAGCGCCGGTGAGGACGCAGGCGATGGCTAGGGGGCGAAGGGGACGGGGGCGGATCATGGGGCTCTCCTCCTGACGAAGCGGGGAATCGTCTCTCGGCGTATCCGGCTGGGTACGCTCCGTTGTATGCCGCCACGCCCGAAATCGGCGGACGGAACTGGCTGGTTTGCGTGTTGCAGACCCGGAACTAGGCCATCGCAAATGCCTGGGGCCCGGGGGTTTGGAGCAGCCGCGCGCAGGCGGCAGGCCCTGCTCCTCGGACCCGACGGACGGAAACCCTTTCCGGGGCGTGCCTTGCGGCGCCGGCCGCGGCCGAAAACAACACGCAACCCAGTCAGTCTCGGGTGCAGTAGGAGCAGTCGCAATCGGGGTCGATCCACGCGTTGCGGCTGTCCGATTTCCCCCCCGGCGTATACCCCAACGCGCTGAGCTCGATCCGCTCCTCCTCCGTCGTCTCCGCCCCACTGACGTTCCAGCCCTCTGGCCGCGCCGCGACGAGGAAGCGCACGAGCGCCTCCCGCAGCTCCCGCGCGCGCTCGAGCTCGTCGGCGGCCAGGTCGTGGTCGCAGCCGGGGTCGTCGGCGATCCGAAAGAGCTGCACCGCGTGGCGGGGCACGCCGTACACGCTGCGCAGGTACAGGATCAGGAACCAGCCGTCGACCTCGATCGAGGCCGTGTCGGCGTTCATCGACAGGGCGAAGCGCGGGTCCGTGTCGCGCGTCCCGTCCTCCAGTCGGGCGAGGAGGCTCTGGCCCGGGAAGTCGTTCTCGGTCAGGCCCGCCAGATCGAGCAGAGTCCGGCCGAGGTCTGTGTTCGTCACGCGCCGCCCGGAGCGCACGCCGACCGGTACTTCGGGGCCGGCCAGCATCAGCGGCACGCGCAACACCTCCGGCATCAGCCAGCGGTGGTCGAAGCGGCCGTCGTCGACGCCGAGATGTTCACCGTGGTCGGCCGTCAACGCGACGTGGCCGCGCGCGAAGCGCGGCACGTCGAGCACCGCGCGCAGGCGCTCGTCGAGCCAGCTGACCTCGCCTCGGTACAGCGCCTCGAGGTAGCCGAGGTCGCGCACCCCGCGCGCCCACGGCGGGACGCGGCGCGGCGGCTCGTGTTCGGGGTTGCGCGGGTCGCCCGTGTAGTAGCCGTCGGCCCAGCCCGTGGGCGGAGCGTACGGCGCGTGCGCGTCGAACACGTGCACCCAGGCGAAGAGCGGGCGGTCCTCGAGCTCGGGCAGCCAGCGCTGCAGGCTCGCGATCGAATCGAACGTCTCGCCCTCGTTGATGCGCGGTGCGGCGAAGCGGTCGAAGCCCTGACCGAGGCCACTGCGCGCGGGCGCGAGGTGACTGGCGCTCGTCACCGCGACCGTCGTCCACCCGGCGGCGTGGAACGCCTCCGCCAAGGTCGGGGCGTCGATGCCGAGGGGGCTCGCGTTGTCGACGACGCCGGTGTCGCGCGGGTGGGTCGCGGTGAAGATGGCGACGTGAGAGGGGTTGGTGACGCTGCTCTCGGCGACGCAGTCGGTGAAGCGCACACCGCGCTCGGCGAGCGCGTCGATCGCGGGCGTGGCGACCTCGACGCCCGCTCGCGCGCAGCCGAGGTAGTCGGCGCGGTGCGTGTCGGACGTGATCAGGAGCACGGTCGGCGGGTCGGCGATGGGCGTGACGACCTCGGGCACCGTCACGGCGCAGCCGGTGACCTCGGTCGCGTTCTGCGCGACGAGCTCGAACGTCGCCAGAACCGTGCCGTCGACGCCGTCCATAGCGATGCGCTGGTGCGCCCACGCCTCGCCAGGGGGAATGGCGCATCGCCAGTCGGCGATGCCCGGAGCACGCACGACGAGCTCGAGCTCGACGCCCGCCTCACGCGCCGAATCCGGCAATCCGACCGCGAACTCGAGGGTGGCGGCGTCCGTCGCGCGCAGGGAGATCCGGCGCGGCGCGTCCGAGAAAACGCTGAAGGCGGTGCGCGTGTCGCGCTCGATCGTGACGAGCGCCGGGGGCTGGGACGGATCGGGCAGGAAGGCCCGCAGCGGGCGCTTCATCAGCTCGATCGCGCGCACGTCGGCGTGCTCGGCCTCGCCGGAGAACAGGATCCAGAGCTCGTCCCACGGCTCCCCCTCGCGCGGCAGCCACGAGAAGTCGAACACACACCGCGCGGCTCCCCCCTCACCGATGCGCACCGAGGGCGGCACCGGGACGCGCTCGTCGCCGCGCGCGAGGACGAGCCGCAGGAGGTCCGAGCTCGGCGCATCGACGTCGATCGCGACGGTGTTGAACCGAGTGAGATCCAGCGGACCGGGGACGACGAGACGACGCGCGCCCGCGCCACCGATGCGCGCCGTGCCCGCGGGCGCGCCGGGGAGCAGCTCGCCCTGCGCCAGCCACTCGGACCACGCTTCCGACGGGTCGTGCGCGAGGTGCAGGGCGGGCTCGCGCGCGGCCGTGGCGTGCCCGGCGACGGGCTGGACCCGCGCGAAGTTGCGCCCCGGCGAAGCCGACTCGTCGGCGCAGGCCGCAAGGACCATGAGGAGCGGGACGAGGCGGGGCATCCCGCCCAGGCTACTCGGCGGAGGGGCGGATCAGGAAGGCCGCGTGGCGGGTCGTGGTGGTAAACTGCGGCGTCATGACCCTCGCAGACGAACCGATCGTGCTCGCCCGAGCGGGCTTCAAGACGCTGCGCGAGATGCAGCGCGTGCTCGCGTCCGAACGCATCACGGCCGACATCGTCTGTCCGCCGGGCGCGGACCCGAACGGCTGAGGCGCCGTGCTCTGGCTCGCGGTCGCGAGCCAAGACGCCCAGCGCGGCAACGAGGTGCTGCAGGCCCATGCCGATGCACAGCTCGACGAGGCGGGCCGGCGCGCGGCGAGCACCGTGATCGACCTCGACGCGGAGACGAGCGAGTGCCCCGCCTGCACCGGCACGATCCCGCAGGGCTCGGCCCGGTGTCCGGAGTGCGGCCTGCGCTTCGGGTGAGCCCGTGATCGAGCAGCCCTGGGCGCCGGTGGAGATCTTCCACGCCCGCGTACGCAAGCCGTGCTCCGAGCGCCAGCTCGTTCTCCAGGCGCTCGGCATCCCCTCCGAGATCCTGCAGGTCGCCGGCGGCTTTTCCCTGACGGTCGCCCAGGCCCAGGCCCAGCGCGCGACGTCCGAGCTCGAGCTCTACCGAGAAGAGAACATCGACTGGCCGCCGCCCAAGATCGACGCGCCGATGCTCTCGCGCGGCGTCGCGGGAGCGGTCGTCTACGCGATCCTTTTGATCGTGCTCTATCCGATCGGAACGAGCGGGCTCGCGGGCCGCAACTGGTGGGAGGCTGGGAAGCTCGTCGCTGCGCGCGTCGAGAGCGGTGAGTGGTGGCGCGCGTGGACAGCCCTCACGCTGCACGGCAGCCTGCCTCACATCGCGGGCAACGTCGTGTTCGGCGTGATGTTCGGTGTGCTCGCCGCACACTCGCTCGGCGTCGGTCTCACGTGGCTCGGCACGGTCCTCGCCGGCGGCTTCGGCAACATCGTCAACGCCCGCATCCAGGACGGCGCGCACACTTCGATCGGCGCGTCGACGGCGGTGTTCGGCGCGCTCGGCCTCTTGGTCACGTACGAGTGGGTGCGCCGCGAGCGCCTGCACCAGTCACCGATGCGGCGGCTCGCGCCAATCCTCGCGGGGTGCGTCCTGCTCGGGTTCCTCGGCATGGGTAGCCCCGGCTCGAACACGGACGTCATGGCGCACGTCACCGGATTCGGCGCGGGACACGTGCTGGGGTTCGTGACCGGCAAGCTGCAGCTCCCCGACCGACTCCCGGTCAACGCCCAGTACGCCCTCGCCGCCTTGGCGCTCGCGATCATTGGCGTCGCCTGGTGGATCGCCCTCACCGCCTGAAGCAAGCCAGAAAGACAGTGCCCCATGTCGACGCGCAGCGAGAAGCTCGTCTTCCACAACCCGGCCGGTGATCAGCTCGCGGGCCGGCTCGAGCTCCCGAACGGCAAGCCGCGCGCCTACGCGCTCTTCGCCCACTGCTTCACGTGCTCGAAGGACATCGCCGCGGCGAGCCGCATCGCGCGTGCCCTGGCGCGCGAGGGCCTGGCCGTCCTGCGCTTCGACTTCACCGGTCTCGGCGGCAGCGACGGCGACTTCTCCAACACGAACTTCAGCTCGAACGTCGACGACCTGATCTGCGCGGCGGACCACCTGCGCGAGCACTACGAGGCGCCGCGCCTCTTGATCGGCCACAGCCTCGGGGGTGCCGCCGTCCTGGTCGCGGCGAACAAGCTGGAGGAGGTCGAAGCGGTCGCGACGATCGCCGCTCCCGCCGACCCGGCGCACGTGCGGCACCTGATTGCGAGCGACGTTTCGGCGATCGAAGAGCGCGGAGTGGCCGAAGTCTCGATCGGCGGACGCCCCTTCAAGATCCAGAAGCAGTTCCTCGACGACCTGGAGAACCACGACGGCGCGGGCGGGCTCAGCGCGCTGCGCAAGGCGTTGCTCGTCTTCCACTCCCCGCTCGACACGATCGTCGGCATCGACAACGCGGAACGCATCTACAAGTCCGCGCGCGGCTACAAGAGCTTCGTGACGCTTGCCGACGCCGACCACCTCCTGTCGCGCAAGGACGACGCGGAGTACGTCGCGTCGGTGTTGGCCGCCTGGTCGACGCGCTACCTGCCGGGCACTCGCGAGGAAGTCGAAGCCGAAGAGGCCCTGCCGCACGGCACGGTCGTCGTCGAGGAATCGGCGCGCCCCTTCACGAATCGGGTCGCGGTCGGCCGCCACCGCCTCGTCGCCGACGAGCCCATCTCCGTTGGCGGCAAGGACGAAGGCCCCGGCCCCTACGACTACCTCCTCGCCGGCCTCGGCGCGTGCACCTCGATGACGCTGCGCATGTACGCCGACCACAAGAAGTGGCCGCTCGACCAGGTCCGCGTCGAGCTGCGCCACGCGAAGATCCACGCCGAGGACTGCGCGGAGTGCGAGACGAAGGAGGGCCGCATCGACCGGATCGAGATCGGTCTCGTGGTCGAGGGCGAGCTCGATGCGGCGCAGCGCGAGCGGCTGCTCGAGATCGCGGGGCGCTGCCCGGTGCACCGGACGCTAAAGGGCGAGAAGGAGATCGTGACCAAGCTCGTGTGAAGTTGCTCGACGTCCTTTCGCTCGACCCGCTCCGGCGCAAGCGTCTTCACGCGGTCGCGCAGCCGCCGAGCTCGAGCTCCATGCTCGCGGCGACGCCGCGCGCCTGCTCCTCGACCGCGCGCCCCACCGGCCGCGTCAGCTTCGCGAACGGCGCGACGCTCACCTGCAGGCCCTTCGCCTTCTTGTCGTACCGCCACGTCCCCGCGATCCGGCCGTGCACGAGCAACACCGGCGCGACGTGCGCCGACGGCAGCCAGACCTTCTTGTAGTGCTTCTGGTCGACGAGGTGCGATTTGTCCTTCGTCGCGAGCACGAGCGGGTCGAACCGGTAGAGCAAGCGCACCGGCCAGCGACCCGCGGCAGGAGGCTTCGCGGCCAGCTCGTCCACGTCGCCCGCGAGCGCGAGCAGCGTGCGCCCATCGACCTCGACCTCGCGTGTGTCGGCGTCCGCGAGCCAGGCCTTGGCCTTCGTCTGGGTCGTGTCGTACCAGAAGGCGAGGTCGGCCGCGTCCGCCGGTCCGTACGCCGCGAGGTAGCGGCGCGCGAGCTCGGGGTAGGCCTCGTCGGGTTCCGGCGGCGACCAGTCGAGGTCCGGCAGCCAGTGCTCGCGGTGCATGAAGCTCGATTCGTTTCCCTGCTCCGCGCCGTGGCACGTCACGCCGGCACGCACGAGCTGCATGAACACGACGTAGGCGACGACCCACTTGTCCTGCTGCTCTTGGAGCTTCTTCGACTTCACGTCCTTGTAAGTGAGCGGCTTCCCCGTCTCCAATCGCTTCTCGATGCGCCGCGCGAGCCGCTGAAACTCGACCAGGAGGCCGCCCTTCTCGAGCCGCTTGCGCAGGATCGAGGTGCGCTCGGCGAACGCCGCGTGCAGGAAGGGCCAGTCGTCCGCAGCGTACATGTGCACCGTGTTGCGCTGGCCCCAGAATCGAACGAGCGTGCGCGCGTCCAGCCGGGCGGCGTTGACGTCCTCGGTCGTACACGCCTCGGTGCGACTACAGAACGCGAGAGCCGCAGCGGGCGGCAGCTGGGCCTGGACGCCGATCAGCTCGCGCGCCGTCTCCTCGGGAGTCGCGAACGGCTCGACGAGCCCCGAGCGGCGCATGCGGAACCAGCGCAGCTGCGCGGCTGTGATCCTGCGTGGGCGTGCGCTCAATCGTCGTCCACGATGACGAGCGTCATCGTGCGCGGATCGCCGAGGATCGCCTCTGAAGGTCCGAAGAGGGTCAGGATCACGGTCTCGTTGCCCTCGATCTCGGTGTCCTCCGCGATCGTGATCGGGATCGGCACGCACACTTCGCCGGCCGGGATCGTGATCGGGTTCGAGACCTCGACGCGGAAGTCGATGATGTCGGTCGCGGTCCCCGAGAGGGCGTAATTGACGGTGACATCCTCGATCGACCGCGCATCGACGCGGAGCAGCGCGTCGATCTGCGTCGTCTCCTCGATGATCGTGAGATCCCCCCCCCACAGCAGGTGCGGTCCCACACCCGCGCGGAACGTGATCGTCACGGCGTCGGAGGTGTTCGAAGTCGGCCCTGACGTCACGTCACGGAACCAGCACTGGAAGTTCCAGGTCTGGCCCGGACCGAGGTTCGCCATCGGCGGTGCGGTGCGCGCATCGAACTCGAGAACGAACTCCCCCGCCGGTGTCGACGTCAACAGGTCGCTCAGGAGCCGAAAGATCGGCAGACCGAGACAAAGGTTGCCCTCGCCTCCCCCGAACATCGGCACGAAAGCAGCCTGCTGCGACATCAGGTAGTACCCGAACCGGCCCGGCGGCGCGGCCATCGCGACGAACAAGAGGTCGTTACGCCACAGCTCCGGTCGGCCCGTCACGCGGATACGCGCCGCGCCACCCGACGAGTTGGGGTTCGCCAGGCAGTAGTTGGGCGCGATGCAGTCGTCGGGAAATCCGTCCCCGTTCACGTCCGCCGACAGGCCGAGCGCGATCTCCACGGTGTCGGGGAAGCCATTCAGATCGCAGTCCGAGGAGAGCACCTCGACCAGCCCGGGCAACAGGGTCGTCTCGGGCTCGTCGCGCCACTCGCCCGTCGTCGCGTCCAGCGCACAGAAGTCGGAGTTGACGCCGTTGTCGGGCTCGCCGACGGCCCAGTTGTCGAAGACGAAGGGCTCGCCGCTCGTCCAGAACCAGTTGCCCTCGGTCACCGCGTCGGTCGCCCCGATGTAGACGTCTTGGTCGCCCAAGAAGCTCGCGATCCAGGAGTTCTGCGCTGCACTGCGCAACGTCGCCAGATGCGCACCGAAGCTCAACGCGCGCAGCTCGCCGCGCACCCACGTTCCCGGCTGGGCGATGTGGTAGTAGAGGTTGTTGACCGGCGACAGCGTCCATTGGCTCGAGCGGTTCCAATAGACCGTCACGGTGCCGCCCGCCTCGTCGGCAGTCACGATCTCCGCGTTGCCGTCACCGTTGAAGTCGCCGGTGAAGACGAGCTCTCCGACCGCCGGCATCCCGACGAACGCGCCGAACGAGCCGGTCCCCGAGTTGAGCTGGGGACCGACCATCGAGCCGGTCTGTAGGACGACGTCCGGAGCGCCATCGCCGTCGATGTCGCCGCTGCGCATCCGAAACGTCACCGGCTGGCCCGTCGACGTGATCGGGCCGCCGCACAGTCCGTCGTACAGGCGCAGCGTCTGGTTGGCGATGACCGCGACGTAGTCGTCGGTTCCCGCGCCGCGGAAGTCGCCGATCTGGACCTGGAACGCGTCTTGACCGGGGCTGCAGGGCGTGCGCACGAAGCCTCCGTTGCCGTCCCCGGACAGAACCGCGACGGTGCCGCCGGGGGTGCGCTTGGTCACGACGACGTCGAGGTGCGAGTCCCCATCGACGTCGCCGCACGCGAAGTCGGAGGGATCGAACCCGATGCCGGTCCCGCCCGCAAACGTGAGCGTGCCCGTGCCGTCGCCGCGCAGGAACTGCACGTTGCCGGTCAACAGGTTCAGCGTGACTGCGTCGAGGAGTCCGTCCTCGTCGAAGTCCCCCAGCTCGACGTCGAACGGCCAGTCGCCGGTGTCGAAGGGCCCGAGCGTCGTGAAGCCCCCGTGGCCGTCGCCCAGGAAGACGCTGACGTCGTCCGAGTCCTGGTTGACGACGACAGCATCCGGAAAGCAGTCCGCGTTGAGGTCGCCGGCGACGACGGCCACCGGCCGCAGCCCGGCGCCGAACTGAACCGGCGGCAAGAACCCGTTGTAGCCGTCGCTGAAGTGAACGTTCAGCCCGAAGCCCGCGGCAACGGCCAGGTCGTTCACCCCATCGAGGTCGAAGTCGGCGATGCAGGCCGCGCGCGGTCCGGGCCCGGTGGCAAACGTCATCGGGTCGAACTCGGGGACCTGCCCCAGAATGGTCCCGCCCGAGGTCGCAAGGGGCGCGGCGAGCAGGAATGCGAACCGGAAGCTGTGGGAAGAAAGGTGCACAACCGAACCTTACCACCGTATGCCGGCATGGGGCAGCCACAGCCCCCCGGGGCGCGGTCCCTAGTGGTGTGATTCACTCTTGTGCGGCATTTTGGTCGGTGCGTACACGTTCGCTGCAAGGCGCAGCGACGACGCGACTTCGCTGCAAGTCTCGGAGGAGGCGCAACGCAGCAGCGGGCGGGTACGGGCCGACCAAAATGCCGCACAAGA
>JAAELL010000451.1 GCA_024226735.1 bacterium
AAAGTTCGGCGCATTTGTCCGGCCGCTTTCGCGCGGTGGCGGCGTTGCCCCAAGACAGTATCTATCCCTGGTGTGAGTAGCACAGAGGCTACGCACAGAACCCGGCGCCTTGCCACCACACGAAAGCCGCCGAACATATGTGACGAACTTCGGGTACACCCCACTAGCGGGCAATCAGCTCGAGCACGGCGTCGAGCGCGGGGTCCTCACCGGCGAAGTACGCCTCGGAGCTCAGTCCGACCGGCACGTGTGGGGCGACCCAGATGCGCGCGTCCTTCGGCCAGGACTGCTGGTGGTAGACCGAGGAGATGCTCGCCCGCGTGCCGCTGAAGGGGAGCACGACCTCCGTGTCCTCGCCCACTATGTTCGGGCGCGAGCCGCTCGGTTCACCCACGTAGACCGGGCTCGTCCAGCGGTCCAAGTTCGTCAACAGATTCTGCGCCGCCGAGAATGTGTTGCACCCCATCAGGACGTACAGCTGGCCGTCGGCGCGCGTTGTTTCGAAGTGGACGAGGGCGCGGACGAGCTCGGTGTTCTTGTAGCTGTTGCCGCCGTTGTTGTGCCGGACGTCGAGGATCAGATGGTCGATCTCGTTCGCGGTCACGCGTTTGCGCCCGATTAGTCGTCTTCGAAGAGGCTCCCCGCGACCCAGTCGTCCGGTCCGTTCGCGCTACGTCCGCGGCCGCCGCTGACGGTCGCTCCGTCGCCTTGGGCCTCGTTTCCGCGTCCGCCGCAGACGGTGGGATTGAGCGCCGAAGGCGGGCTGAGGACCCCGGCCTGGTTGTTCGATCCGCCGGCCACGAGGGCGTACGCGCCGCCGGCGTGGTTGTTGTGGCCTCCGGCGATGACGGCGCTGCCCCCGCTGTCGATCTCGTTCTCACTGCCGCCCAGGATCGAGCCGTACCACCCCTCGTTCGCTACGTGATTGTTCTGGCCGCCGAAGACCGACGCGCCGATGACCGTCGCCTGGTTGCTCTGGCCCCCGCAGACGGTCGCGAAGTTCGTGTTTCCGGCGAAACTCGATGCGCCGCCAGCGATCGTGCAGCTGTTGCCGAAGATGCTGTGGTTGGCGCCGCCGACGATCGTGCTTTCGCTGCCGTCAATCGAGTGGGCTCCCCCGCCGAGTGCGGCGTTGTACGTTCCGTGGACGGATGAACCCGACCCGAGCTACGCCCCACCGAATCCGGTGCACGTGTGCCTCGCTCCGACGATCAGGTTGTGCGAACCCGTGCGCTCGTCTCCGTCAGGATTGCCCAGCTCGTTGTATCCGACGATCAAGTTCCCGAGCCCGTTCGTCACGGTCTGATTCGGCAAGTCGGGCACGCCGTTGGTCGCCCCGACCCCGTTGACGATCTGCACGTTCACGTTCGAGATGCGCAGGGTGCGGACCTCGCCCCCCTGCCCGTCGGGCAGGGGGGCGAGCTGCATGTGCCGCAGGATGTCGCGGTGTTTCTCGGTGAACATCGGGCCCTGCGGCGTACGGGCGACGAACCCGGAGAGCATCGCGGCGACGGCCGCAGTCAGGAGGTGGCTCGGAAAGCGCTGCATCGTGGTCTCCGTCGGGGAGGGATGGATGAGATGAGCGCCAGGTCGCATTTCAGCTCAGCAGGCGTAAGCTCGTGCGATGCCGATTCTCGCTCTCGACCACGTCCAACTCGCGATCCCCGCCGGCGGCGAGCCCGAGGCGCGCGCGTTCCTCGTCGACCTCCTGGGCATGGAAGAAGTCCCGCGTCCCGAGCCCCTCGCCGGCCGCGGCGGCGGTTGGTTCCGGGCCGGCGCGGTGTCGTTGCATCTCGGCGTCGACCCCGATTTCAGGCCTGCGCGCAAGGCGCACCCGGCGCTCGTCGTATCGGACCTCGCGGCGCTGTGCGCGCGCCTCGAGCAGGCCGGGCACGCAGTGCGTCAGGGCGAGGACCTGCCCGGCATCGTGCGCGCCTTCACGCACGATCCGTTCGGCAACCGCATCGAGCTGATGCAGCGCGCCTGAAGGGTATACAGCTCGTCTGAAGCGTATGCAGACGGCTCGCCGGCGATCTGGCCTATGATGCGGCGTGATGAACCGCCCCCTGATCGCGCTCACCGCCGGCGACGTCGCCGGCATCGGTCCCGAGATCGTGCACGCGACGCTGGCCGACGAAGGTGTCCGTGAACTCGCACGCGTCGTCGTCGTCGGTCCGAACGCCGTGCGGCCGCCGGGAGTCGAGGACTTCGGCTCGACGAGCGACGTGAGCTGGCTCGACACTCCCGGGCCCCGCACGTGGCGCATGGGCGCGGCGCAAGCGGAGTGCGGCCGCGCCGCCGGCGAGGCACTGCGCGCAGGGGCGGAACTCGCGGCGGGAGGACGCGTGCAGGCGCTGGTGACCGCGCCCGTCAACAAAGAGGCGCTGCACCTCGCCGGGATCGAGGTCGAGGGCCAGACCGAGCTCCTCGCGCGCTGGGCCGGAGTGCAGCGCTACGAGATGGTCGCGATCGCGGGCGCGCTGCGCGTGATGCTCTTGACACGCCACATGCCGCTGCGCGCGGCGATCGAGCGGGTGAATGCGGCGCGCGTCGAGGAGCGCGTGCGGCTGTTCGACGAGACTCTGCGCGAGCGCATCGGGATCGAACGGCCGCGGATCGCCGTCGCCGGCCTCAACCCGCACGCGGGCGAGGGCGGTATTCTCGGCTCGGAAGACGGTGCGGAGCTCGCGCCGGCCGTCGCAGACTTGCGTGCGGCGGGGCTCGACGTCACCGGGCCGGTCTCGCCCGACACCGTCTTTCTGCAGGCGTCCGAAGGCGCGTTCGACGGCGTGCTCGCGCTCTACCACGATCAAGCCTTCATCCCGGTCAAGCTCCTGTCGCAGGACCGTGGTCTGACCGTGATCGCCGGCTTGCCTTACCTGCGTCTCAGTCCGGTCCACGGGACGGCCTTCGACATCGCCGGCACTGGCACGGCGAGTGCTGCGAACCTCATCCATGCCGTGCACACGGCGGCTGAGATGGCGATGAGCGCCGAATCGGACCCGCGGCGGCCCACGGGCTCGGGTGCCTCGGGTTAGACTTCCGATTCAGGATGGGTCGACCCCGTCCCGATCCGCGCACTCGAGCACCTCCCCATGATTCAGCGGAACAAGAAGATCGTCCTCTACCAGCCCAAGCAGGTCGACGACTCCCTCGGCGGCGTGTCCAGCAAGGACATGCTGCCGCTCGAGTGTCTGACCGTCGCCGCGTTCCCGGTGCAGGACGGCTACGAGGTCGAGATCGTCGACGGCAGCCTCTACACCGGCACCACCGGCCACGAGCGCCTCGCCGCCGCGTGCGAGGGCGCGCTGATGGTCGGCACGACGGGCATCCTCGGCTACATGGTCACCGACGGCTGGCTTGCGATCCAGGCGGCGAAGAAGAAGCATCCCGACCTCCCGGCCGTCGTCGGTGGCTGGTTCGCGTCGGTCAAGCCGGACTTGATGCTCGCGACCGGGCTGTACGACGCGGTCGTGCTCGGCCAGGGCGAGCTGACCTTCCGCGACGTCGTCAAAGCGATCGACGCGGGCGAGCCGCTCGACGACGTGCCGGGCCTGGCTCTGTGGCGCGACGGCGAGATGGTCAAGACCGAGCACCGCTCGGTCGTCAGCTGGGACAACGTGCTCAACGTTCCGTGGCACCTGATCGACATCGAGCCGTACAAGGAAGCGCAGCTGCGCGAGCGCTCGATCCACGACGTCTTGCGCCTGCCGACCCCGCCGTGGATCGGCTACGGCAAGCCGTACTTCGGCATCACGTACTTCTCGAGCTACGGTTGCCCCGAGCCGTGCGGCTTCTGCTGCTCGCCGATCGTCACCGACCGGCGTTGGAAGTGCATGCCGGCCGACCGGATGCTCGACGACCTCGAGGAGCTGCAGCAGCGCTGGGGCTTCGAGTCCGTGCGCTTCCACGACGCCAACTGGGGCGTGATGCAGAAGCGCGCGCGTGACTTCAGCAAGGGCATCCTCGACCGCAACCTGCGCTTCGGTTGGAACTGTTTCATCGAGACGCACTCGATCCTTTCGTACAAGAAGGACGTGCTCGACATGATGGCCGACTCGGGGATGTACGTCGCCGAGATCGGAGCCGAGGCGGGCATGGACGACATGATGCGCCGCATCGGCAAGCCCATCAAAGGCGACGACAACATCGAGGCCGCGGTCGAGATGGACCGGCGCGGCATCCAGGGCTCGATCACCTACATCATCGGCTACCCCGGCGAGTCCGAGGAATCGATGATGGCGACGATCGATCAGTGCCGCCGATTGCAGAGCGCCGCGCCGCTCGCGCGTCCCAACGTTTGGCCCTTCCGCCCGATCCCGGGTACGAAGATGTGGGACGAGGCCGAGGAGCTCGGCTACCAGCCGCCGCGCACGATCCCGGAGTGGGGCTCGATCGGCGAGTACCACCTCGAAGAGACCTGGCCGGGCAACATCCCCCAGAAGGTCGCCGACGCGCGGATGATGTATCAGCACTACGCGACCCTGTCGTGGGGCCTCGCGCGCGGCCACAACAAGGGCTGGTGGGAGCGCCGCGCGGCGAACCGCATCGCCGACGGCTCGTTCGTGAACGGCAAGCTCGAGGCGAAGGCGTTCGGCGTCTACAACAAGATCCGCAAACGCCTGACGCGCGCTTCCGACATGCCGCGCACGTGGGTCGACCCGGGGCACAAGACCGGGACGGCGGGGAACGAGTACTCGAACGCGCGCAAGGTGATGACGGATCTGACGAAGGGCTGAGGCGTCAGCCGTGCGCCCGCAGGATCGGCTGGTAGAAGCCCGACTCCTCCGGCGGAAGCCACTCGACCTCGGCGAACCCCGCCGCGTGCGCGATGCGCGTCAGCTCTTCGCGCAGCGCGGCTTCTCATCGAGGAGCCGGTCGTAGTCGCGCACCGAGGCCAGGAACATGCCGCCTGGCGCGAGCGCCGTGCGGGCGGCCGGCGTCCGCCGGGTCGATCTCGCGCACGTCACGCACGGTGCACTCCATAGAGAGCGAGCGCCGCCGCGCTTGCTTCTCGAGCCGCTCGACCAAACGTGGGCTCAAGTCGCGCGTGACCACTGTGTGGCCGTCGAGCGCGAGCCCGATCGCTTGGGTCCCCATCCCGCAGGTGACGTCGAGGACGTGCTTGGGGCTCGCGCCGACGAGGCCGGCGAGGACGGTGCGCTGCCATTGGATCGACGCTTCCCAGTCCGCGAAGAGCAGGTCGTAGTCGTCGGCTAGGGATTCGTAGAACGCCTGCGTGTCGTCCATGAGCCTCACGCTACACTCGACGGCCGGATGGCGCGCCACCAAGCCCTGGGTGATCGGTTGTAGGGGGACAATGCTGGGACGGCTTCTCGTTGTGCTCGGCCTCGTGCTCGCGGTCGCGGGTATCTGGTGGACAGCATCCGGGCGTGCGCCGGCCGTTGCTCCGCTCGCGTCGCCACGGGACGCGGCGCGTCAGGCGAACGCCCCGGCGAACCTCGTCGAGCCGGCCGAGGGGGTGGCTCCGACAGCGCTGCGCGCCCGGGAAGTGAGCGTGCCGGAGACGACTGCCGTGCGGATCGTCACGTTCACCAACCTGGCAGTCATCCTGCGCACGACGTCGGGCCGCTCGCCGCGCGAGGTGTTGAGGGATCCCTTCGGCTTTCGGCTGACGGTCGTCGCGACGATCACCGAGCCGGGCGTACTGCTCGAGCACGACCCGTATCAGGGATGGGGCGTGGGCGACTACACGCGAGGCAAGACCGAAGACGGCGTGGAGCACGGGATCCTCGCGCTGGGCGCGCCTCTGCCGTTGCATGTCTCGCTCGTCCTGAACGAAGGCGTGCTCGCGACGCAGCTCGTGGCCCCGGGCACGAGCGAGGTGACGTTCGAGCTGACCGACGACAACCTTCAGGCTGCGTGCGGCTCCTTCGAGCTCACCTACGCTCTCGACGACCCGGCGCGCAAGCTCGCGGGGTCGATCGCAGTGCGCGTGGGTCGTACGCATTCCTCGCTGCCGCTTGCGCGCCAGGGCAAGTTCCGGCGCGAGCGCGTGCCTCCGGGACGCGTGAAGATCGAGCTGATCGCGAACGAAGCTGCACCGTGGACGAAGGAGTTCGTCGTCGCGCCCGGCGAGCACGTCGACCTCGGGGCGGCCGTGCTGAAGACGGGCACGGCGATCGAGGGACGCGCAATCCGCGACGGCATGCCGGTCGGCCGCGTGTTCGTGTCGCACTGGGTCGGGGAGGAGTGGGTCCGCCTCGGACGGACGCGACAGGATGGGAGCTTTCGGATCGGCCAGCTGCCTGCCGGTATCCGCGTGCTGCGGGTCGTCGAGCAGTTGCTCCTCGACAAACCCGTGGGACCGCGGACGTTGCAAGCGTCCGCGTGCCGGGTCGTCGACACGCGGCGCGGATCGGACCTCGCGGCCACGCTCGTCGTCGAGCCTTGCGTGCGCGTCAGGGTTCCTGCGCGCAGCGCCCGTGGTGTGGCGACGCGCTGCCGGATCCTGGATGGGGGCCTGCGGACCGTTCACAGCGTGCAGCTCAATCGCAAGGGCCGCGTCTTGCCGGTCGTAGCCGGGAGCTACTTCGCCGTGTTCCTCGACGACGAGCGAGAGCTCGAACGGCGTGCGTTCGATGTCGGGAACGAGCCGGTCAGGCTGGGCACGGCGCCGTAGTGGCGCGTAGCATACGACCCATGTCCGAACGCATGGTCCTGCTCAACCCCGGTCCCGCCAACACGACCCAGTCGGTCAAGGACGCCCAGCTCGCCCCCGACGTCTGCCCGCGCGAAACACACTTCGGCGACGTGATGGGCGACGTCGCCGAACGCCTCGCGCGCCTCGTCGACCCGACCGGCGAGGTCGTGTGCGTCCTCTTCGGCGGCTCCGGCACGTCCGGGGTCGAGGCGGCGGTCGCCTCGGCGATGCCGGCGGACGGGCGCCTGCTCGTGCTGGACAACGGCGCGTACGGCGCGCGGATCGCCGACATCGCCGCGGCGTACGCGCTGCCGCACAAGACGCTGCGCTTCGGGATCGGTGAGCCGCTCGACTTGGAGGCGATCGAGGCGGAGCTCGACGCCGAACCGTTCACGCAATGCGCCGTCATCCACCACGAGACGACGACCGGGATGCTCAATCCCGTGGCCGAGGTCGGCGCGCTGTGCCAGGCGCGCGACGTCGAGCTGATCGTCGACGCGATGTCGAGCTTCGCCGGTATCCCGCTCACGATGGACGGGCTGCACGCGGACTTCCTCGTGTCGAGCTCGAACAAGTGCATCCAGGGGATGGCGGGGCTGAGCTTCGTCTTCGCGCGCCGCGCGCGGATCGAGGCGATGGAACCGGTGCCAGGCCGCTCGCTCTACCTGAACGTCGGTCAGCAGTTCCGCTTCTTCGAGGCGCAGCACCAGATGCGCTTCACGCCGCCGGTCCAGACGGTGTACGCGCTCGCGCAGGCGATCGACGAGCTCGAGGCCGAGGGCGGCGTCGCCGCGCGGCGCGAGCGCTACGACGCCTGCTGGCGCGCGCTCGACGGCGGTGTGCGCGAGCTCGGGTTCCGGCCTTTGCTGCAAAACGAGCAGCAGTCGCGCATCCTGACGGCATACGTCGAGCCCGACCACGCCGCGTACTCCTACGACGCCCTCCACGACCACCTCTACGCGCGCGGGTTCACGATCTACCCAGGCAAGGGGGCGAAGGTGGGGACCTTTCGGCTCGCCAACATGGGGGACGTGACGGTGGAGGACATGCAGCGCTTCGCCCGGGCGCTAGGGGAGACCGTCGAGGCGATGGGGATCCGACCGCTGTACGGCGGCTAGTCGTTGTCGATGATCGTGACGAGCAGCGTGCCCGAGGTCTCTCCGGCGGGGATCACGAGCGGGTTTGGTGACTCGGCTCGATAGTCAACGAGCGGAAGGCTCTGCGGCGCATCGCCGCAAAGGGCATGCAGCGTGCTCCCGTCTACGTCACCAGCACTATCGACAGCGTACGCGAAACGGTCATCCGCATCGCCGTCAAGGAGGTGCAGGATGCTCCCGTCCAGACCCTAAGAGATACGGGCCCTCCCGGACGCTGCACCATTGCTGCTGTTGCGCCAGCTGCCGACGATCAGATCGTCGAACCCGTCGCCGTTGACGTCGCCGGCTCCGGCTGCCGCACAGCCAAAGTCGTCGAGCGGAGAGCTGTCGAAGGTGTACAGAATCCCTCCGTGCAAGCCGGAGAATACTCGAGCAGCTCCGGGAAGGGATGACGACAACCACAGGCTCGAGCCAGTAGACATGGATTCGGGGACCGCGAAGATCCCTCGAGCTTTTTCTTTCAACGACCCGCAACCCTTCCCGCGCCGTCCGGTCATCCACGTGCCGGGCGCAACGTCCGCGTTCGGCGTGATCTCCCGAACCTCAGCGGAGCTTCGCCATGCGTTGGATCCTCGTCTTGCTCGCGATCGTTCTGGTCCTTCTCCCCGCCGGCTATTCCGACGACGACCCTCAGCCGGGCCTGAAGGAGCTGAAGGGGGAGCTGCGCGCCTCCTACCCCGACAAGCGCCGGCGGGCGGTGAAGAAGCTCGCCGAGCTGAAGGAAGACAAGGCCTGGGAGCTCGTGATCGGAGCTCTCGCCGACCGCGCGCCCGAGGTGGCCGACGAGGCGCAGGTGCGCATCGCCGCCATCGGCGACGCGGCGCTGCGCAAGAAGCTGTGGGGCAAGGACGGGCTCGCCTCACGCGACGACTGGGTGCGGCTGCGGGTCGCCGAGGCCTTCGGGCGCATGGGGGGCAGCGTCGATGCCGCGGTGCTCGCGCGTGCGATCGACCCCAAGGACGAGGCCGTCGCGCGGGCCGCGTGCTGGTCGCTCGAGCGGCTCGCGAAGCGCGGTGCGCTCACGGGGGACCGCGGTAAGGCCGTACGCCGGGTCGCTGCGTGCCTCGCGGGCAATCGTCCAGCACGGCTGCGCGCGGCGGCGTACAGCGCGATCGACGCCATCGATCCAGCGGCGGGGGAGGCGCATGCGCACGGAGCTATCGGGGACAAAGCGGCTGAGGTGCGTGGCGCCGCCCTCGCCGTTCTCCACGGCCGGCAGGGAGGGCGCGCCCTGCCGGTCGCGCGCAAGCTCGCGTCCGATCCCGACCCGCGCGTGCGCCTCGCGGCGATCGACGTGCTGCGCGCGATCGGGACCAAAGCGGCGCTCGTCGCGCTCGTCGAGCGGCTCGAGGTCGAGGAGCGGGCGCGGCCGAAGGCGCAACTCGTCGCGGCGCTGCGGGCGCGTACGGGCATGCTGCACCGCGCCGACCCGCGGCCGTGGCGCCGGTTCCTCGCGCAGCTCGCACCGAACTGGTCGCCGCGCGTGGACGAGGCGAGCACGAAGACTGCAGCCGTTGCCGCGCGGGGCGCACGTAGCGCCGTCGCCCTAGCCGGGCTGCCGCTCGTCTCGGATCGCGTGTGCGTGCTCGTCGACTTCTCAGGGTCCTTGTGGAACGAACGGGTGAACGGGCGCACGCGCAAGGAGCTGCTCGACGGGCAGATCCGGGGGCTCCTCGAACACCTGCCGGAGCACGTCGAGTTCAACCTCGTCCCCTACACGAACGCGCCGCTTCCGTGGCGCGAGCGTCTGACGCGCGCCACGTCGCGGGCGCGACGCGAGGCGATGCGGACCTTCGAGGGCTGCCAGGCGACCGGCAAGGGCAACTTCTTCGACGCCGCCCTGTTCGCGCTCGAGGATCCGCGCGTCGACACGGTTCTAGTCGTGACCGACGGCGCCCCGACCGGTGGGCGGCGTTGGAACCTGGAGCTGATGGTGGACCTCTTGCTCGAGGAGACGCGCTACTCCAAGGTCGCGTTCGACGTGGTGCTCGTCGACGCTCCCAAGCGACTGCAGAAGAGCTGGCGCAGGCTCACGGACGGCAGCGCGGGACGGATGCTGGCGGTGGGGTTTGAGGATCTGGATGCGGAACCGCAGCGAGAGGCTCACTCCCCCGCGCCGCCGGACTACACTCCCCGGCGGTGGATGACTCCAAGGACGCAACGCCCTCCGGCGCAGGATCTGCTGCTGGGCCCGCCGCCGGAATTCGGTTCGATTGGGAGGCCCGCTACGCGGATCGCACCACCCCCTGGGACCTCGGGTGTCCGCACCCCGAGCTCGAGCGCCGGATCGCCACCGGCGAGCTCGCGGCGCCCGGGCCCGGTGCCCGTGCGCTCGTCCCCGGGTGCGGGCGCGGCTACGACGCCTGCGCCCTGGCCCGCGCCGGATGGAGTGTCGTGGGACTCGACTACGTCCCCGAGCTCGAGCCGCTGCTCGCCTGGAAGTTCGCTGGTCTCGAGGCCCGGTTGGTTCTGGGAGACGCCCTCGCCTACTCCGATCCCGAGCCCTTCGAGCTCGTCTGGGACCACACGTTCCTCAGCGCGATCGATCCCGAGGATCATGTGCGCTACGGCGCGCTCGTGCGTGCGTGTCTGGTGGAGGACGGGCGCTTCGTTTCCCTGATCTTCCCCGCCGACAAGCCCGTGGACTTCGGCGGTCCGCCCTTCGGCTTCGACGCGGACACGATCCAGGCCATCCTCGGTGACGGTTTCGGCCGCACCGAGGATGGGCCGGTGCGCGAGCGCGTCACGCGCCCGCGTTGGGGGGAGCGCTACGCTTCCTTCGTGCGCGTGAACGCGACGTAGCGAAAGCGGCCGTAGCGCTTCTCGACTCCGGGCAGCTTGCCGGTCGCGGCGAGCAGCTTGCCGAGGCCGCCGGCGACCTTTTTGCTGCGTGGCTTGAAGTTGCGGGCGCGGAAGGCGACCTCTTCGGGTTGTGGCGTCGGCTGCAGGCTGAGCTCGCCCGAACGCCGCAGGCCGGTGCCCGTGAAGAGCGCGTCGACCGCCCACGGCTCGAGCGCTTGGAACGGGCCGATGTTCGGGTCGGGCGAGAGCACGTACTCGACCCCGCCGGGACCGCCGCGGCGCCTGCGCATGCGCTCGGTCAGGTCGTGGTAGGAGCGCGCGCTGACGTAGCCGACCAGCACCTTGCCGCCGGGCTTGACCCAGCGCGCCATGTCGCGCACGAGTCGTTCGCGCTCGGCGCGCGCAAGGTCCTCGAGCCGGTAGAAGCACGAGACGACGTCGTAGGCGCCGTCCTCGGGCGCGTCGAAATCGCCTGCGGCCTCGGGCCAGGCGAGCGCGGCGCCCTTGGGGCGCACGCGGTCGGCGCACCAGCGCGCGACCTCGGCGGTGCGCTCGGCGACGTCGAAGGCGAAACCGCGGCGCTCGAGCGACAGCTTCTCGGTCACGATGCCGGTGCACGGCAGGACGTCGAGCCAACGGGCGGAATCCTCGCCGCTCGCGGGCTTTTCCCTGCCCTCGGGCACGAGCTCGTGGAGGCACGCGAGTAGCGCGCGCACCTCCCAGGCGCGCGGCTTGTTGTGCCGGAGGCCGTTCAGCACGCGAGCGCGCTGGTAGGTCGCGAGCAGGTCCGGCTCCCAGTCCTCGGGGTCGACCGAGGACGGGATCGCGCGGCCAGCGTAGTGGTTGTAGTGGGTGACCTGACCGAGGGGCCGGCGCTTCGGGCCACGCTTGGGTCGCACCTTGGGATAGCCGAGCGCGAGCACGGCGATGACCATCCGGTCGAGCGGCAACCCGACGGTCTCGCGCACTTTCTCGGAGTCGCCGGTCTGCGTGATCCAGAACGTGCCGAGGCCGAGGACCTGCGCGGCGAGGCTCATGTTCTGGATCAACGCGCTCGCCGACTGGATGTTCGCGTAGTTCTCCTCGGAGAAGTCGCGGCCGTAGGAAACGATGATGTTCACCGGCGCGTTCGACATCTGCAGCGACAGCGCCGCGAGCTGCGCGTTGACCTCGGGATCGTCGACGGCGACGAGATCCCACATCTGGTAGTTGCAGGAGCTCGGCGCCCAGATGCCTGCGTGCATCACCTGGTCGACGAGCTCGCGCGGCACCGGTTCCGGCAGGAACTTGCGGATCGAGCGGCGCTCGTAGATCGCTTCCCAAAAATCCTTGGCGGGCAGCTCGTGCAGGGGCGTCGCCCCGCCACCGTCGGCCTGACCACCCGCGGTCGGCGTGCCCTCGGGCGAGTCGGGAATCGCACCGCTGGATTCGGGGACGGGGGACATCTGCTCTCTATCGGCCAGGATGGGGAAACGGTCGGTACCGTGCCACGACAAAACATAGCGGACTCACACCACTAGCAGGCTGTCGGAGTAGTCACGATTCGCGAGGTGCCGAGCATCGGACGCAGATCAAGGAGCGACAAGTTTCCCATGGTTGGATGCCATTGGGGACCTTGGCGCGACGCCGAGCTGCGTTCGAGGATCG
>JAAELL010000452.1 GCA_024226735.1 bacterium
CTCAGCCCCAGCCTCCGGCCGACGGCTTGCCAGACCGCCTCCTGGCCCGTCACGGCGAGCGGCGCCGTGATGCCGCGCAGCGCCATCCAGTCGATCAGCCGCTCCCACTGCTCCCAATCACACCACTAGCGGTTGAGCCCCGTCGCCATGGAGACCGCGGTGTTGCCGCGAATGACGACGGTCTCGCCGCGCGACTCGATCTCGAACACGTCGCGTCCCCGCTCGGGCGAGAGGGTCTCGAAGGCGAAGTGGTCGGCGTGATCGGGGAGCAACCGCTCCGGCAGTCCTCGCGCCGCGCGCGGAGCGTCCTCGTCGGACTGGCCATCCCAGCGCTCGGGAGGCTCTCGATCGAGCGGCCGATAGCCGATGCCCGCCGCCGCCAGACGTTCCATGTGCGGAGCGAGTCGCAGGAGGAACAGGTCGAGGCTGCGGCCGGCCGCCGGCGACCAGAGCGTCTCGCTCAGGGCGCAGGCTCGCGGCCAGGTCATGAAGTCGCGTCGGGCCCGATCGGCGATCAGCTCGCCCCAGAGCTGCCCCTGGCCGCCGAGCACGTACCGCGCGTGGCTCTCATCGAGCGCCGCGGGGATCGGGTCGAAGGTGTAGACGTCCTCGACCGTGATCACCGCCGATCCGAGACCCAGCTCCTCAGGGTGCTGCCGGTAGTCGAAGTAGGTGTGCGAGGTGGGGGCCATGACCACGTCGTGCCCCGCCTTCGCCGCGCTGATACCGCCGCTCGTCCCGCGCCAGCTCATCACCGTCGCTCCCGGCGCCAGGCCGCCTCTGAGGATCTCGTCCCAGCCGATCATGCGACGGCCGCGCTCTGCCAGGAAGGCGTCCATCCGTCCGATGAACCAGCTGTGCAGCGCGTGCGCGTCCTCGCAGCCCAGCTCCTTCATCAACGCCTGCATCTCGGGGTCGTCGGTCCACACCCGGAGGTTGGCCTCGTCGCCCCCGATGTGGATGAAGCGGCTGGGGAACAGGTCGAGTACCTCGGTCAGCACGTCCTGCATGAAGTCGACCGTCTCCGGTCGGGGCCCCAGCAACCCCGAGGCGGGCCTCCAGCGCTCCTCGGGAGGCAGCTCCGCGAGGTGCCCCATGTTCACGCCGTGCTCGGGGTAGGCAACGATCGCCGACCCGGCGTGGTAGGGCATCTCGATCTCGGGCACGATAGTGACGTGACGCTCGGACGCGTAGCGCACCAGCTCACGGATGTCGTCTCGCGAGTAGAACCCGAAGCAGCGCGGCCCTTCGCCGCCCTTGGAGCGGAGGTTCCAGTCCATCTGCGAGCCGAGCTCGGTCAGCCGCGGGTACTTCTCGATCTCGATGCGCCAGCCTTCGTTGTCGGTGAGATGCATCTGCAACCGGTTGAACTTGTGCAGCGCCATCGCATCGATGAAGTGCTTGACGTCCTCCACCGGGATGAAGTGCCGAGCCGGGTCGATCAGGAGGCCTCGCCACTCGAAGCGCGGCGAATCGGAGATCGCCACACAAGGAACGGTCCAGGCCGTGTCGTCGATCTGTTCCTCCGAGAACACCTGCGGCGGCAGGAGCTGCCGCAGCGTCTGGATGCCGTAGAAGAGCCCCGCCCCCGAGGCGGCCCGCAGGTCGATGCGCCGGGTCGTCACGTCCAGGGTGTACCCCTCCTCGCCCAGCTGCGCGGCGAGTGCCTCGTCGAGCTCCAGCACGATGACTTCCCTGTCCGGCGCGGGCCCATCGGCGCGCTTCAATCGGAACCCGAGCGCGGGAGCCAGGGCTTCGATCAGTCGGGTCGCCTCGTTCCCGGCCGGGCCGATCGCCAGCACGGTCGTGGCCCGAGACAGTTGGAACGTACCCTCCCCGACGGCCATCTCCACGGGCCGAGGGATGACCGCCACGTCGCGGTCCAGTGCGCCGGGAGCGCCGCTGCCGACGGCCGGGGCGGACCGGCAGGCGACCACGGAGAGAAGAAGGGTCCACGCCGTCCACATTCGACGCGTGCGCATAGCTGTTCCTCGTGTGCGGGTCAATCGTCAAGGGAGAGCTCCGATGGATCGGGATTGACGATACATCGCGCCACGAGCATCCTCGCACCCATGGATCTCGAACGCACCACCGAGGGCTACGCCGGACTCTTCTCCGCGGCCTACCAGCTGCTGCATCGGCGACGCGACCCGCGTGGGTATCGGCCCAGCGGTGAGACCCTGGCTGTGCTCTACCACCTCGCCGATAGCGGCCCGTTGACCATCGACGAGGCTGCACGCCATTTCGATCGCTCTCAGTCCGCGATCAGCGAGCGCATCGCGCGCATGACCGAGCGTGGGCTCCTGACGCGGATTCGCGACGAACGCGACAGGCGCCGGCACCTGGTCTGGCTGAGCGAGGAGGGCGAGGAGCTCCTGCGCGTGGAGCGCGAGGTCCTGTCGGCCGAGTCGCTCACCGGGGCTCTCGAGGAGATGTCCGGCGACGATCGCCGGGCCCTCATCCAAGGCACGACCGCCCTCGTCGAGGCGGCGCGAACCATGGCGTCGCGACACGCAAGGGGATCGGAATGAGCGCAGAGCAGACGAGTTGTCAGAGTTGTGGGATGACCATCGAGTCCGGTCCCTACTGTCCGTACTGTCAGGATGAACACGGCGAGCTGCAGTGCTTCGAGGAGCGCCTCTCCCGCATGACGCAGTTCATGAAACGGCGCGATCCGGGGCTCTCCGACGAAGGGGCGGAGCGGCAATCCCTGGCCTGCATGCGGACGATGCCCGCCTGGCGAGATCACCCGCAGGTCGTGGCCGAATAGCGACTCGAGCCGGAGACGATGCGACACACGGCACGACACACGGCAGCACTCCTGCTGGGCACGCTCCTGGCGCTGGCCTGCGGCTCTCCGGACACGGGCGGCGGGCTGGGCGGCCTCGTGCCCTGGGCCAGGGCCCGGGCCACGGAAGTCGAAGGTGGCCCCGGCGCCCTCGCGGCCTCCAGCGCGGAGGCGCTCCGCGAGGCGTTCGGATCTGCTCGGCTCGTGGGCCTCGGAGAGAGTCGCCACGACACGCGCGAGCAGTTCCTCCTGAAGGCGAAGCTGGTCCGCTTCATGGTCACCGAGCTCGGCTTCCGAGCGCTGATCCTCGAGGAGAGTGTTCCGCACGTGGAGCGCCTCGATGCCTACGTCACGACCGGGGCGGGCGACGCTCGCCGCACCCTGAGCGCGACCGCCGGCTGGTATGTCTGGGACACCGAGGAGATGCTCACGCTCCTGCAGTGGCTCAGGCGGTTCAACACCGCCCGAGCGCCGGACGAGATGGTCCGACTGTTCGGCGTGGATGTCACCGCGCCGGCCCCGGCCGCGCGGCTGGTGCTCGAGGCCCTGCACGCGTCCGGGTTGGGCGCCGGACTGACCGAGGAGAGCCTGGCCCTCGACCTGCACGACGGGGACTTCTGGCCTGCAGCCCGTGAGCGCTTTGCCGCCCGGTCGGACGCCGAGCGGCGCTCCCTGCGCCAGAAATACGACGCGCTGGTCGAGCTGGTCGAGCGAAGCCGCGACACCCTGCTCGCGCGCAATACCCCCGAGGAGTACGCGCGGCTCTTGCGCCTGGCTCGCGTAGCGGCCGACGGCAACGAGTTCTTCTGCACCGAGGAGCTCGCGCCCGCCGGGAACTTCCGCGATCGCTGCATGGCAGCAGGCACGCGGCAGATCCTCGAGGACCGGAGCCCGGAGAGCCGGGCGATCCTGTGGGCGCACAACCTGCACACATCGAAAGCTCCCTTTCGAATGCCCCAGCTCGGCGACGACGCGCTCGTGCCGATGGGTGTCCACCTCGCCGAGGTCCTGGGGAGCGCGTACGTCGCGGTCGCGGGCAGCTTCGGGAGCGGTAGCTACCCACCGGACCTGCCGCCGGGAGCGCGCGAGTTCGAGCGTCTCCCGCCGGCGACGATGGACGGAGCCCTGGCGCGCGTCGGCACACCGAGCTTCCTCCTCGACCTGCGAACGGCGCCCCCCGGATCGGAGCTGACGACATGGCTCGCCGCCGAGCGCGAGTGGCGCGCGCAGGACGCGATGGCCCGGCTGGCCACGAGCCACGCCTTCGACCTGGTCTACTACGTGGATGAGGTCACGCGCGCCACTCCAACGCCACCGGCGCTCGAGAAGTTCGAGGCCCTGCGCGATCGGTAGCGCCGTCGACTTGGCACACGAGGCCGGGCCCGCAGCTCACGATCACTGCCACGGGATCGCGGTCGCACGAACGAGTCGGGGGCCGCGCTCCTCGATTGGATTCGCGGGGGTCCACGCCACGCAGCTCGGGGTCTACTCCCTGTTCGACATCGTGACCGAGGACGGCGAGCGACTTCGGACCACGTTCGAGGAGCTCACGCGGCGCGCGAGTAGCTCGTGGGCCCGCTCCGCGAGGTGCCTTCCAGCCCGAGAGGACGACCCGAGGGCGTAGAACGAACCCTTCCCGGCGGCCATCTCCGCGGGCCGAGGGATGACCGCCACGTCGCGATCCAGCGCGCCGGGAGCGCCGGGAGCGTCGGCCGGGGCGAACCGGCAGGCGACCACGGAGAGAAGAAGGGTCCACGCCGTCCACATTCGATGCTGACGCACCTTCCTACGAGCCGCCGCGACGAGCGGGCCGCTGGAGTGAGGCGTCGGATCCGAGCCGAGGGGGGCGGCGGGTTGCGAAGCAGGGGGTGGATGGGACACTACGGATCGACTGGGAGACCGCAGCCACAGCGGTCCTCCCGCCGCGCGAGCGCTGTCGCGCCCACGCGCCTCGATGACGCCAGAGAACAAGGAGCACCCGTGAGCTGCGCCCCTCGAATCCTGACCGCGCTCTGCGCCACTGCGGCGCTGCTGACCACCGCGCACGCGCAGGAGAGCTCGTTCGACGCGCTGCGTGAGATCGCCGTCATCGAGGAGCTGGTGATGATGCCCATGCGCGACGGGGTGCGCCTGGCCACCAACGTCTACCGCCCCAAGAGCACCCCCGAGCAGGGCGTCCCGACGATCTTCGTGAAGACCCCCTACAACATGAACAAGTGGCGCGACGGTGAGCAGCGCGTCGGCGGCTACGGCTCGATCCTCGCGGCCGTGCGCCGCGGCTACGCGTACGTGAACCAGAACGAGCGGGGCCGGTACTACTCGGAAGGCGAGTGGGACATCCTCGGGCCGCCGAAGACCGACGGGTACGACGCCCTGACCTGGATCTCCGCCCGGCCCTGGTCGAACGGCAAGGTCGGGACGTACGGGTGCTCCTCCACCGCCGAGTGGCAGATGGGCTTGGCGGCCCTGGATCACCCCGCCCACGCGGCCATGGTGCCCCAGGGATTCGGGGCCGGGATCGGGCGAGTGGGCGAGTGGTACGAGCAGGGCAACTGGTACCGCGGTGGCGCCGAGCAGATGCTCTTCATCAGCTGGCTCTACGGCGTGCAGAACACGCAGCGTCCCAGGTTCGCCAGGGACACGCCCCGCGAGGACTTGATCCGGCTCTCACGCTACTTCGACCTCGCCCCGGAGATGCCGCGCGTCGACTGGACCGAGGCGGTCTGGCACCTCCCCCTCGAGGACCTGATGCGGCACGTCGGCGGGCCGAAGGGCATCTACGCGGACTCCGCGCCGGTCGCGACCGGCGGGCGCATGATCCAGCGCACCCCGGACGACCCGGCGTGGTACCGGGGGGGCCTCTACCACGACAGCGAGCCGTTCGGCGTCCCCAGCCTGTGGTTCATGTCCTGGTACGACGTCTCGATCGGCCCGAACCTGGCGCTGTTCGACCACGTGATGCGGAACGGCGTCGACGCGAACACGCGCGACAACCAGTTCGCGATGGTCGCGCCGGTCGGGCACTGCTCGTTCAAGCGGGCGACGGAGAACACCATCGTCGGCGAGCGCAGCATGGGCGACGCCCGCTGGGACTACGAGGAGCTCATCTACTCCTGGTGGGATCACTGGTTGAAGGGCGCGGACAACGGGATCACGGCCGAGCTGCCCAAGGTCCGCTACTACACCATGGGGTCGAACGAGTGGAACACCTCCGCGGCCTGGCCGCCGCCGGAGGCGGAGATGGTGACCTACTACCTGGACTCGGAGGGCGACGCCAACACGCTGCACGGCGGCGGCCGCCTGACGACCGACGCGCCGGCGACGGACCGTCCCGATTCGTTCGTCTACAACCCCGCCGATCCGGTGCTCTCGAACGGCGGCAACGTCTGTTGCACGGGCGGGGCGATCAAGGCGGGCTGCTTCGACCAGCAGGACATCGAGGCCGAGCGCGCGGACGTCCTCTGCTACACGACCGAGCCGTTCGCCGAGGACACAGAGGTCAGCGGGTTCATCGAGGTGATCCTCTACGTGTCCTCGGACGCGAAGGACACCGACTTCACGGTGAAGCTGATCGACGTCTACCCCGACGGTCGTGCCTACAACCTGGACGAGACGATCCAGCGCATGCGCTACCGGGAGGGCTACGACAAGTGGGTGTTCATGGAGCGGGACGAGGTCTGCGAGGTGCGGCTCGGACCGCTCACCACCTCCAACGAATACCTGGCGGGGCACCGCCTGCGGATCGAGGTGTCGAGCTCCAACTTCCCCCGCTTCGCGAGGAACCTGAACACGGGAGGGAAGAACTACGACGAGGTGGCGGGGGTCATCGCCCGCAACTCCGTGCACCACGCGCGTGAATTCCCCTCCCGCATTCGCGTGCCGATTCGCGCGCGATAGGCTGCCGAGCTATCAACGCAGACATTCAGGACTTTCGGCGACGAGTCCTCGTCAGTGCCGATGAGCTCGTGCTCGGTCCAATCGGTGCCGCGGTTCGCTGCGAGGGACGTCTGGGTGGCCTTTTGCGGCACTACAGGCGCGCGGCCTGACGATGGGACACTCCGGGGTGGACACACATCGGGCAATAGATTACACGTAGTGTGTGTCGAACACCCCGAACCCACGTCAGGCAGCCCCCTCCCGCCGGGCGGCCGAGCGCGAAACCAGGCGCAAGTTCATCCTGGACGCAGCGCGCGCCCTGCACGATGGGAAGGGCGTCACCAACACCAGCATGGACGACCTTGCGGCAGCTGCCGGCTACACCCGCCGCACCCTCTACGCGTACTTCACGAGCCGGGACGACCTGTTGCTCCACCTCCACGAGGAGGACCTCGCCCAGCGGTGGGAGTCCCAGCAGGAGGCCCTGATGGGAGTCGAGGGCGGGCTAGCCCGAATACGAGTGTGGGCCCAGGCTCTGCACGCGTTCTGGAAGGGCAACTCCCGCGCGATGGAGTTGGAGCGCTACTGGGACTTCCACACCCTCGATCGAGATCGATTCAGCGCCGAGGTGTTCGAGAGCTTCGAGGCCCTCAACCGCGAGCTGGCCGACGGTCTGAGGTTGATCTTCGCGGGGGGGATCGAGGACGGGTCATTGCGCCCCGATCTCAAGGTGGATGTCTGCATCAGCCAGTTCCTCTACTCGCTTCGGGCCATTCTCGGCCGCGCCCTGTCGTCTGCCTACTCCTACTCCTTCACCGACATCGACCCCGACGCGTACGTGGCACACTTCCTGGACCTGTACCTGCGCAGCGTTCGCAACGAGGGCTGAGCACCGAATCATGAAGACATTCATTCGCACTCTCCTATCCGCCGCGGCCGTCGCCGCACTCCTTCAGGCCCTTCCCGTCGCCGACGCCCGATCCGACCAAGACACCAGTCGACCCGGATCTGCGCCGGGCACCTACGCGATCACTCCGGCGGCGGATTCGATCCGCATCCCGTTCGAGGTCTTCAAAGGGGAGATCCGTCTTATCGGCCGCGTCAACGGGAAGAAGGCCCGCATGTTGATCGACAACGGGGCTCTGTGGGATCAGCTGCTCTTCTTCGGCAGCCCGAAGGTCGACGCCCTCGAAATGAAGCGGGATGGCCTCATCCAGGTCGGAGGGGCCGGTTCTGGGGATCCGATCATGGCGGACCTGGCGGCCGGTGTCAGCGTCAGCTTCGACGGTGAGGATGGTAGGACCATCGACTTCGAGGGTCAGGAAGCGGTCATCATGCCGTACGAACCCGGGCAGCCCAATCCATGGGACTGCACGGAGGGGCAGGTCAGCTCCGTCCTCTTCAAGAACTTCGTCGTCGAGTTCGACTTCGACGCGGGAATCATGACGCTCTGCCGTCCCGACGCGTTCGATCCGGAGGGCAAGGGAACGGAGGTCCCCATCAAACCGGGGCCGACCTCTTCGTGGTCCATCCCGGCCACACTCACCTTGCACGACGGACGACGCCTCGAGCTGGACATGACGATGGACCTGGGCTGGGACGATCCGTTGGCGCTCAACACCGGCATGGAGCACGGCATCGAGCTCCCCGAGGGTCTGACCAAGACCGTGCTGGGCATCGGCGCGCAGGGGCCGATCCACGGCTACATTGGGACGGTGCGCAGTCTGGAGATCGGCGCGTTCTGCTTCCGCGAGCCGCACGCCACCTACTCGACCGTCGCGGACGGTGGTGCCAAGGTGGACGAGACGATGGTCGGACTGGGGATCTTCGAGCGCTTCCACACGATCTACGACTATCAGGGACACCGCATGTTCCTGAAGCCGAATCGACGGTTCAGCGATCCGTTCGTCGTCCCAGAGCACAAGAAGTGACGAAGCACTCGCGGGGACTCACGACGCTCGAGACGTAGGTAGTCTGCTGCGAACGCGAGAGAAACACCACGACCCCGTCGTTTCGACCATGTCGTCACTTCAGGGTCCTCAGATAGGCGATGAGGTCGACGAGTTCGGTCCGGGACATCGTGGCTTCGAGGCCCGACGGCATGGCGGATGAAGCCTTGACGTTCGCGATGTCGTCGCTGCGGTACAGCGTTCGCCGCCCCTTGTCGTCGGTGACTTCATCCCACCTGCCGTCACCACTGATGTTCCGACGCAGAGTCCCGGTGATGATCTCGCCATCACGCAAGCCGATCGCGTGGGTCAGGAACCCGGTCTTGACGGCCTTGTCGGGATCCAGGATGGAGTCGATCAGGTACTCCGCATCGTGCGTGGCAGCAATCTGGTCCAGTGGTGGCGCGCGCACCTCGGCGTCCTCGTCTGCGTGGCAGACGTGACAATCGCGCATCCAGAACACGAGCCGCCCCAGTTCGGGGCTGCCGGCCATGGTGTCGGCCAAGGCTTTGTTCCGCAGGTCGGTCTTGTTCGCGCTGGCGATCTGCTTACCGCCCAGGGTCGCGGACGCGAAAGCCAGGTCGTCGTCGACTGCCGAGCCGTGTTGCCTGCTCAGCTGCTCTGCTGCATTCTCCAGAATCTGCCGTGCCGCAGCGCGATCTCTGCATTCCTGAAGGCCCCGTAGTGATGCGAGCGCGATCTCTCGTCGCGAAGAGAGGAGCAGCTGTGTCCAGTTGTCTTCGTCCGGTGTCTTCTCCAGCTCTGCAAAGGTGATGAGCGCATCCAGTCTCTGCGCAAGGCCAACCGCATCGTTCAAGGCCAGATCACGACAAAACTCCACGGCCGCTGCGTCACCCGCGAAACGAGAGCCGAGCAGTCGGAGAGCCGTGGCACGGACGGTCGCGTTCTCATCCGTGCCAAACCGCTTCAGCAGGGGCAGATCCCCGGCCCTGGCGTCGCCTGCTTCCAGCACTCTCAGTAGAGCGGTCTTCTCTGCGACTACCTCGATTCCCCTCTCGGCTGCATCGTCCAGGAGGCGGATGCGCCACCTGTCGATATCAGCAGTGCTGGTCGGTAGCTCCATCCGCTCGAGGGCGTCCAGTCCCAGAGCGAATCCGGCCGCAGAGACATCTGCTCGCCCGAGGCGCGCTTTGACGACCTCGTTCACACTGCTCTTCAAGCTGGCGTGCGGCCAGCGCCGGGCGAGGTCGAGCAGCGCATTGGTATCGAGTGTTCCGGGTTCGGCGATGAGCTGCGCGAGCACTCTGCGTGCCGTCAAGGCAGGCGCCAGCCCCTCTGAAGCCAGCTGGCTGCTCTTCTGCTCGAGTCGTTCGAGCTCCTGAGCAGCACCGCGCTCGTGAGGGTCTGCTCTGAGTGCGACGATCCGTCGATCGATCTCGGCGCGTTGCTCGTGTGCCGCGGCATGGGGGGTCTTGAATCCCTTGCTGCTCTCGTAGAAGGCCTCGTCGAGTGCGATCAAGCCAGCGAGCCGCATGTCGGCGTCGTCGCTGGTCAGAAGCGCAACGAAGTGCTCAGCCCGCCCGTGTCGCGCAATCTCGAGCGCGGCCGCAAAGCGCAGTCGCCGGATCTCGGCCGCACCCCCGCGCAGCGCTTCGACCAGGGCCGTGCAACGCCTCGGCGCATCGCGAATACCGAGGGCGGCCTCGAGCTGCACTGCGGGGTCGGGGTCGGCCAACAGCCTCTGCGCGTCTTCCTGGTTCTGCTGACCCATCTCGCGCAGGAGTTGGGCTGCCAACCGCCGCACGCGCCAGTCCCCATGCGAGTACGCCTTGCGGACGTAGTCCGCCGCCGCTGCCCATTCGCTGCGGCGCAGCGTCCAGAGCGCCTCTGCCGCTGCCAGAGCATCCTCTCCGGACAGAGCCTCGGCGATCAACGGCAGCGATGAGGCAGGGCTGGCAGCCAGCAGGGCGGCCTTGGACTTGCGGCGCTGCGTGTGGTTTCGGTCACCCAATCCGCTGCCACGTCTCGGCGCGGCGTTCTTGCCCGTATAGCAAATCCGGTAGAGGCGCCCGGTAAGGTCATTCTCGTCGTCCTGCCCGTACCAGTCCAGCATGTACAGGCTGCCGTCGGGGGCCAGACTCACCTGCGTCGGTCGGAACCTGGAGTCACTGCTGCTGATGAACGCTTCGCGACTCAACACGCGACCGCGATCATCGAGTACCAGCCGCAAGACCTCGTTCTTCTTGGCCGGTGCCCCGTGCACACCGAAGTTGGAGACAAAGAGACAGCCCCAGTACTCCTCGGGAAGAGCCGAAGAGTAGTAGGGCTGCACGGCCGTGTGGGCGCCTGGGGGGGTCTCCCACACGGGCGCGGCCATTGGCTCGGCGCCGGTGAGCCAGGACCAGTCGTTCGGGCCCCGGTTGCGAAACCGGTAATCGGCTCCGCGGACTGCGTCCAACAGGCAGTTTGGACTGCCCTCGCCGTTGGTGATCACCCAGAGTCGACCGAATGGCGTGAAGCCGACGGTGAACGGCGCTCGCATCCCTTCGAGTAACAGTTCGAGGTCGGAGCCATCTTCGCGACAACGGAACACGGCCCCACTACCGTTGTCGTCGAGCCGAACGGCAGCCGTGCCCGCCGTACCCGTCAGTTGCGTTGCATGGTCGCCGATCGTCAGGTAGAGGAGTCCGTCCGGCCCGAAGACTGCTCGATACATCCCGAAGGGGTTCCAGGGGGTAGCCGCGTCACGTACCAGAGTCCTGCGCGGGCCCACCATCCGGCCACGATCATCCAGACGAGTCACAAAGAGTCGATCGAGATTGGTCGCCCAGAGTCGTTTGCCGCGCACGGCGAGCCCCATCACCGGATCCTCGAAACCCTCGGCTGCAGTGGTTGCCTCGATAGCCCGCCCCTCCGGTCCAAGTGTCAGGCGCACGACCGGATTGCTGGGTTCCATCGCGGGGGGTGGTTTCATGAGCCACCACTTCTGTCGGTACGAGTGGGCGTTGGCCACGTAGATCCGGCCCTCCTCATCCAGGGTCATGCTGATCGGATTGGCCAGGTGCGGCTCCGCGGCGACCAGGCTGATCTCAAAACCCTCAGGCAACCTGAAGGCACTCAGCGCGGCCTTCTCCCAATCGTACTCGCGCTCGACTGCCGTACTCTCTTTGGTCGCCTCGCCCTCCACGACCCAGGCCATGCTGTTGAGGATCAGGCGCTGAAGCGGGGCCTCGCGGTAATTGTCCGCGAAGTGGCCGGGGAGGATGGTCACGACACGCCCCTTGCCGTACCTACGAGTCCAGATCGACGGTTGAGGCTCACCCCGACCGTTCTCCTGCGAGTGTGCCAGGACATGGCAATCCGCGGGAACCGGCGTCGAGTGATAGAGCTCACTGATGATCTCGAGCGGACCGTCGATATCGCTGAATATCGGGTGCTGTGTTTCGATCGGAGTTACGCGCAGCCGTACTTCCGATGCGCCGTGCTCGAGGAAGCGGGCGCCGTAGAGCTCGTGATACTCGTCCCACTCCAAGAAGGAGTAATAGGAGGCGTGCAGCGCGACAACGCCCACACCTGCTTCGACCATTGCCAGGAGCTTGTCCTTCTGCGGCTCCGTCAAGACGTCCTTGGTCGACTCATGGCAATGGTACATGAGGATGACATCGGGCCATTCCGGCGCATCGAGAAAGTCGCCGTTCCAGGCGACGCTCATCTGCATGGGGTGCTGTTGTGGCAACACGTCGCCGAGGATGCTGCCGACGGTCGCGAACTCGTGGGCAAAACCACCCAACCACAAGACGACCTCGAGCGGCTCGCCCGACTCTTCTTGAGGCGAACCGAAGCTGGCGATCGAGCACAGAAGGATGAGCAGCGCGGCCCGGACCTGTCTCACAGGCGCTCTCCTCGAGAAGCGGTCATCATCATCGTCATTGCGCCTACCAGTGGGGTGTCCCTCCCGAGAACGCTGCGCTCCTCGTCCAGAAGCGGAGAAGCGGCGCGTGGCCATTCTACCCGGATCGCACTTGGTCGGCTGACGAGCCGGGACACACGTCTCCCCCCCGGTGTCGCTCGCGTGGAGTGCGACGAGCACTCCCTACGCTGCCCGCGAGTAGCGGTGGTGCAGCCCGCCGAGCATCGGCTCCGCGACAACCGTGCCGCCGCACTGGACGGTGCGGGCCAAGGGCGCACCCGCTCTCCCAGGTAGACGGCGAGCTGAAGATCGCATACAACGTCGCGGAGCGCACGATCTTGGTCCATCCACGGGGCAGTGGAACACCCCGTAGTCGCTTAGATGGGCGACCTCGATCAGTCGAATCCCGTGATCCCGCCTGAGGACGACCGTAGTTCGACCGGGGTGGTGTTGGCGTGGACCGGCACCAGCGGTGACGTTCTGATTCACGCCGGTGAAGTCAAATGGGCTCGCACTTGTTGCGTATTCGTTGGTGTCAAAACTAACGAAACAACAAAGGGAGAGAATCGACGATGTCGATCGGAGTGCCCATCTGCGGCTCCGCACGGCTCCCGCCCGATGCGACGACCAGGAGCAAGCAGGGCAAGAGGGCGTGGCGAATCCAGTGCGAGCATGGACGCAGCTTTGCGAGTCTCCAAGAGGGCCTCGCGGACCGTAGTACGGGTGGCGCTTTCGTGCGGTGCTCTTGGCGCAAGCGGATTCGTCAGAGCCCGAGCGCCGATAGGCGTACCCAGTAGATGTCGCCCGGCCGCTGCCCCTCGACCACCTCCGCCACCATTCCCGGCCGCTCCGACGTGAAGAACAAGACCCGACCACCGGGACCGAGCGCGGGTGCGAAGTCGGCCCAAGCGGAGTTGACCGGTTCGGGTAGGAGCCTCGCCGTTCCCCAATTCCCATCCGATTCGCGTCGACTCACGTACAGATCGACGCCGCCGAACCCGTTCGGCAGCTCGGCAGCTCGGCGGTGAAGACGAGGAAGCTGCCATCCGGCGTGACGAGCGGATTCCCGAGGCTCGCAGCACCGAGGCCGACGTCGATGGGTTCGGGCGCGAGCCAGGAATCGCCGTCGCGGCGAGCGCGCACGAGCACGCGCGGCTCGCCCTCCATCCGCGAGCTGAAGAACAGATCCCCGTCGCGGGTCAGCGTGGAGAAGACGTCGGACCCGGGACCGCTGACCGCGTCGATCCGGATCGGCGCGCCGGACCAGTCGCCGCCGTCACGCTCGACGTACCACAGGTCGAAGCCCGCGGACGAGCCGCCGCCCGCCGGCGGGCCGCTCGAGGAGAAGTACATGCGCTCGCCGTCGAACGATACGAAAGGGTCGACGATCGGGTAGCTGCCGTCCGAGAACGGAACGCGTTCCTGTGCGGTCCACGCGTCTCCATCGGCGCGACTGCGCATGAGGTAGATGCGCCCATCGTCGACGAGGCTCACGTACACCGTCTTGCCGTCCGGCTCGAAGGACGTCGCGAACTCGCGCCCGCGGGTGGAGACCGTGCCCGGCCCGAAGATCTCCGGGTCGCGCGGCGCGCGGTCCGCAAGCGACGAACATGCGGCCGTGACGAGCAGCGTTGCGAGCGGGAGGATCCTCACTCGCGAGAGGCTAGGGGCTCTGCTCCACCACTTCAACGTTGCTCGACGCAGACTCCACGCGCGGCGGTGATACGCTGAGCGGGCATGCAATCTCACCCGCACCGGCAGCCGCGTCCGAGCCGCACCGTTCCGAGCCGCGCCGCTACCGCTGGTCGGAACTGATGCGTCGCGTATTCGAGATTCGCCAAGAGGCAACACTGCTGCAATCGGCACTGTGACCACTGCGGCGGTAGGCGCAAGCTTATCGCGCTGATCAACCACCGCCGCAGACTAGAACTAGAGGTCCGGCCGACAAAGCACTCGGCACGAGCGCGCGCCCTCCGCACCGGCTCGGCGTTGCCGGCCACCCCACGTAGCGCAGCGGCTACGAGGGGCATCCGGCGCCTTGATCCGGCGCGGATGGCACGCGCTCGAACTCGAGTGCTTTGTCGGCCGGACAGA
>JAAELL010000453.1 GCA_024226735.1 bacterium
AGCGTGCGCAGGAAGCCCGTCCAGAAGGCCTCGTCCTCGGTGTGGCCCACGTCGATGCCGATCACGCTGCGCGTGCCGTCCTCGCCCACGCCGATCGCCAGGACGACCGCCATCGAGATCACGCGGCCACCCTCTCTGACCTTCTCGTACACGGCGTCGAGCCACAGGTACGGCACCTCGCCTTCGAGCGGACGCTCGCGGAAGGCCGCCGCCTCGTGGTCGAGCTCCTTGCAGAGCCGGCTGACCGTGCTCTTGGACACGCCGGTGCCGCCCATCACCTCGACGAGCTCGTCCACCTTGCGCGTGCTGAGTCCCAGCACGTACGCCTCCTGGACCACCGACACCAGTGCTCGCTCGCCGCGCTTGCGCGCCTCGAGGAAGCTCGGGAAGTAGCTCCCGTCGCGCAGCCGCGGAACCTGCAGCGCGATCTCACCGAGCCGCGTGAGCCAGCGCCTTCCACGATGCCCGTTGCGGTACGCCCGGCGCGCCTCGCTGCGCTCGTACGGCTCCGCGCCCGCACTCGTCGTTGCCTCGGCCTCCATCAGCTCGTGGACGAAGCGCGCCAGCGCCTCGCGCAAGAAGTCCCCCTCCGGGCCCTGGAGCACCTTGGCAAGCGTCCCCTCGTCGCGCACGATCTCCTGTGTCATCGGTCTGCCTCCTGTGGTCTGGGTTTGACTCACAGATCGGAGCCGATGACTCCGACAGACGGTCTGTCGGAGCCCGGGCCCGCGGCAACGCCGGCCCGTGGCATTTACACACTTCGTGGGACGCTACCTCGCTCCACGCGGAAGTCTCGACTTGTGCGACACTTATGGCAATCTCAGTAGTGCTGTCCGGACCGCTCAAATCGGGCCGACTTCGGCTACCACTGCAGATCGTGGGGCAACCCCGTGACGAGGCGTGGCGATGGACCGCCAACCGAAGTCGAGCGCCGTCAACGATGGACACCGTCTGCTGCCGCGGTCGATGAGCGGCGGCTCATGCGGCGAG
>JAAELL010000454.1 GCA_024226735.1 bacterium
ACCCGCCCGCTGCTGCGTTGCGCCTCCTCCGAGACTTGCAGCGAAGTCGCGTCGTCGCTGCGCCTTGCAGCGAACGCGTACGCACCGACCAAAATGCCGCACAAGAGTGAATCACACCACTAGCTGATCGCGACGCACGACTCGATCGCCGCGGTCAGGCTCTCGAGCGAGAACGGCTTCTTGATGACGTGACGCACCCGCAGCTCGTAGGCCTTCGTCTCGAGCTGTGGGTCGGCGCTCCCGGTCATCACGATGACCGGGACGTCCTCGAGCCCGCGGGTCTGGCGCAGGTTGCGCAGGAGCCCGAATCCGTGCAGCCGCGGTAGTCCGAGGTCGAGCAGTACGAGGCCGGGCCGGAGGTCGCGAGCGACCATCAGGCCGCTCAGCCCGTTCGCGGACGACGTGACGCGGTACCCGCCGCGCCGTAGGTGCAGGACCAGGGCGTTCGTCAGGTCCGGTTCGTCCTCGATCATGAGGATCTTCCGGCCTTGGTCTTGGCCGGAGAGGTCGACGGACGGATCGTAGGGCGCTGCGTCGTTCCTCGTGTTCATTGCTCCAGGATCTCCAGCACGGTCGCGACGACGTCCCGCTGCCGGACTGGCTTGCGCAGGATGCGCCGGACGCCCCAGCCGCGCGCCTTGGCGTCGATCGCGGGGTCGGGGTTGCTCGTCATGACGACCACGGGCGTGTCGGTGACGCCTTCGCTCATGCGCAGCTCGTGCAGGAGCTTGAACCCGCTCTGGCGCGGCAATGCGAGGTCCAGAATGACGAGATCGGGGTCGAGCTCGCGGAAGAGCTCCAGTCCCGTCACGCCGTCGTAGGACGAGACGACATCCAGCCCCTCACCGCGCAGGCGCGTCGCCAACGAGTCGTTCAGCTCGGCCATGTCCTCGATCACCAAGATGGTGTGCAGGCGCCTGTAGTCGGGCAATTGGCCGTGCGCCTTGAGGTCCTCGGAGGTGACGGACGGGAGCTGCGCGGTGCTTCGGATGATGCTTCTCATGGTGTAATCTCCTCGATGTCTCCCGGTTCCGCCGAGCGCGGGACCGGGTGTTCGGGCTCAGGATGCCGGTGTCGAGCTCGGCGCCGCGGTGTTGAGCTCGCATAGCACGCGCAGGCCGCCTTGCGCGGAACGCTCAGCGAATGCACGGCCACAGTGCGCCTCCGCATACGTGCGGCAGACGGCGAGTCCCACGCCGATGCCCACGTCCGTGTCGCGGTTCTCCGCGCGCTGGAACGGGGCGAAGACCCGCTCGAGGTCCTGGTCCGGAACTCCCGGGCCGTCGTCGCTGACCTCGATGTGCAGCGTGTGCGCGGTGTGCTCGAGCGAAACGCGGGCCCGCCCTCCACGCGGCACGAAGCGCAGGACGTTGTCGAGCAGGTACGCGACCGTGCGGCGCAAGCGACCGGCGTCGACGTGTAGGTCGGTGAGCTCGCCTCGGCGCACGAACTCGATGCCGATGCCGGCTTCGGCGAAGAGGCGGCCGAACTCCTGCTCGACGTCGTCGTAGATGCGCCCGACGTCACAGTTCTCGCGCGAGAGCTGCGGAGCGCCGCCCTCGATCTCCGCCAGGTCGTACAGGCCGCGTACGATCGAATCGAGCTTGCGCGAGCTGTCCAGAATGCGTTCGGCGCACTCGTGCTGATCGGCGTTGAGCGGCCCGTGAAGGCCCTCGCACAAGAGCTCGGAGAAGGAGTGGATCAGCGTGATGGGACGCCGCAGCTCGTGGCAGACCCGGTTCATGCCCATCGCCAACGTGCTCTCCGTCTCCTGTCCGTTCATCCTCGTCTCTCCTCGTTGCGCAGCATCAAGGCGCCTTCTCGGTCGTCGGCAGCCACTCGCTTGAAATCCGTCGATGAACTCCTGTTTAGTTCGACGCGTGCCAACTTTGGCACTCGGTGTCGGCTCGGCCCCGCCAAGTATCAAGGTGGGAGAGCGACACGCCGATCGTCCGTGCATGCCCCTGCGACCCCTGCAGTTCGCCATCCTGGCGTTGCTCGCCTGCGTCGCCGGGTGGACCCTCTCCAAGTCGTCATCCGAGCCCAGCGCGGCATCGGTCGAGAACAGCGACAATGGAGTCGATACTCCTCATGCCTCACGAAACTCCGTGCCCTTCGAGCGCCTGCGCGGTCGGTTCTTCGGTTCTGGCATCGGGCTCGCGACTCGCAACAAGGTCGAACATCACGGACGTGCGATCCTGTTCGATGCGAACGAACACGGGGGGGCGACCTCCACGTTCACGCTCGGGCGATCCGTGCGAGGAAGGGGGGGCGATGCGCAAGAAGACAGGCATCATTCTGTTGGTTGAGGATGACCCGGGCGATCAGGCGTTGACGCGCCGGGCGCTCGAGTTCGGGAGAATCGAATCCGAGCTGCACGTCGTGGAAGACGGTGAGGAGGCGCTGGCTTACCTGACGCGGACGGGGGCCTACTCGGATCCCGCGCTGGCGCCGCGCCCGCACCTCGTACTGCTCGATCTCAACTTGCCGAAGTTGGACGGCCGTGAGGTCTTGCGCCGGATGCGCGAGCTCGAGGATCTGCGTCGGATCCCGGTGATCGCGTTGACCACCTCGACGCTGGACGAAGATGTCGCCTGCGCCTACGAGCTCGGAGCGAACTCGTACATACCGAAGCCCGTCGACATGATCGAGTTCATCGAGACGCTGCGCGAGCTCGAGAACTACTGGTTCCGGATCGTGACGCTGCCGCCACCCGTTGCGCCATGAGTGAGAGGCTAACCGTGCTTGCGATCGAGGACGACCCGTCCGACGCCGTGCTCCTTCATCGCATCGTCGAGTCGATGTCGGACCTCGTTGCGGATCTGGTCGTTCGGCCGTCGGCGGTGGAGGGGCTCGACGAGCTCGCGGGCCGGAAGGTCGACCTCGTGCTCTTGGACTACATGCTCGGCGCCGACACCGGGCTGACTTTGCTGCAGGCGATCCGTCAGTCTGGCCATAGGTGTCCGGTCGTGTTCCTCACCGGACAAGGGGACGAGCGCATCGCCGTGGAGGCCATCAAGGCCGGCGCGTCCGACTACCTGCCGAAGGACGCGCTCTCCGAGAGTAGCCTGCGGCGCTCGATCCAGAACGCACTCGAGAAGGCACGCTTGCACGCGTTGGTCGAGAGCCATCAAGCCAATCTCGAGTGCAAGTCCGCTGACCTGGAGCGACGCAACCGGGAGATCGAGAGCTTCTACCACACCGTCTCGCACGAGCTGAAGACCCCGCTGACCTCGGTCCTCTCGATCGTCCTCGACGGCCTCGCGGGGGACCTTCGACCCGAGCAGCGCGAGTACCTCGCGATCGCACGCGCGAGCGCCGATCAACTCGTGCGCTGCATCGACGATCTCGTCGACGTCGCGCGGCTCGATACCGGCAAGCTCAGCATGGAGATGGGCCCGGAGTCGCCCTGCCGCCTCGCCGCGCAGGTCGTGGCCGAGATGCAGGCGACCGCGGAGGCAGCCCAGGTTCGGCTCGTCGACGGTGTCTCTCACGGACTTCCGCTGGTCGAAGTCGACACCGCGCGCATCGCCCAGGTGTTGCGCAACCTGTTCAGCAACGCGATCAAGTTCACCCTACCCAGAGGGACGGTCACGATCGAAGCCGAGACGACGGGCGACTCGGTCGCGTTCTCGGTGACCGACACGGGGCGCGGGATCCCGAAGCAGCATTGCGAACGGATCTTCGATCGCCTGCACCAGATCCAGGCGGACGACTACGCGACGGCGGGTGGCCTGGGTCTCGGCCTGAACATCTGTAGGGAGATCGTCGCGCTCCACGGCGGGCGGATCTCCGTGGCCAGCGAGGTCGGTGTGGGCAGTACGTTCACCTTCGATGTGCCGCGCAGTGATGTGCCGGCGGCAGACTTCGTTCACCTCACCGAGCAAATGCAATGAGCAAGATTCTCGTAGTGGAAGACGATCCCAACGTCCTGCTCTCGATCGTCGTGCGCCTGAAGGCGGACGGCCACGAGGTCGTGACGGCACAGGACGGGGGCGCGGCCATCTCGACCGCGGTGGACGAGCGACCGGACCTGATGATCCTCGACATCTCGATGCCGGCTGGCAATGGGTTCCAAGTCGCCGAGACCATCCAGGACGACGCGCGGACCGCCGGCACTCCTGTGATCTTCATGACGGCGAGCCGGCGACCCGAATTCCGCCAGAAGGCGGAGGAGTTGAAAGCTTCCGGGTTCTTCGAGAAGCCGTACGACGCCGCACAGCTTCTGTCCACGGTGCGGTCGACGCTCGGCACGGCCTGAGGGAGTCGTGGCAATCGATGCAGGGAAGCTTCGAAAGGGCCGGACTCGTGCTGGTCGGATGCGCCGTGATCCTCTGCGCCGGGGTCGTCGGACGTAGGCCTCACGCCGATCCTTCGTCCGCGCGCGCGGTTCGGGTGGCGCGCGGCGAACAGATGGAGCCGATCGTCCCCTTGCCGCGCCGCGTCGAGCTGGACGAACGCAAGGTCGCACTCGGCGAGGAACTCTTCGGCGACGTGCGGCTCTCGGGCGACGGCACCGTGTCGTGCGCGACTTGCCACATCGTCGATGACAACGGCGCGGGCTCGACGCCGCGCTCGGTCGGGACGCGGGGGAGCGTGGGCGAGCGCAACGCGCCGACCGTGTTCAACTCCGGGTTCAACTTCCGGCAGTTCTGGGACGGGCGCGCTCGCAGCCTCGAGGAACAGGTCGACGGTCCGCTGCTGGACCCCAAGGAGATGGACGGGAGCTGGGACGCGGTCCTGCGGACCTTGGGCGGCGATGCGGCCTATTCGGCGGCGTTCGAAGACCTCTACGGCGGCGTGACGCGCGAGGCCGTGCGCGACGCGATCGCGACGTTCGAGCGCTCGCTGATCACACCCGACGCTCCTTTCGACCTGTTCTTGCGCGGCGACGAGGACGCGATTGCACCGACGGCTCGCCGCGGCTATCAGCTCTTCAAGGACCTCGGCTGTGTCGCGTGCCACCAGGGGCTCAACGTCGGTGGAAACATGTTTCAGAAGGTCGGTGTGGCGCGGGTCGAGGAGCAGGCCGTCGAGCGCGGATCGTTCGACCTGGGGCGCTACGAGGTCACCGGCAAGGAACGAGACAAGCGAGTCTTCAAGGTCCCGGGCCTACGCAACGTCGCGCGCACCGCGCCCTACTTTCATGATGGTTCGGTCGCGACCCTCCCGGAGGCGGTGCGGATCATGGGGCTCTCCCAGCTCGGGCGTGAGCTCGAGGTCGAGGAGGTCGAGTTCGTAGTCGCATTCCTCGAGTCGTTGACCGGCGAGCGCTTGCGCTGATCGCGATGCCCTCGCTCCCGACGCTGACGCTCGGTGCCGTGGCCGTTGTGCTCCTCGCGCTCGTGCCCCTCGAGCGACGTGCGACTGCAAGCAGCGGGCCGTGGCTCGATGGAGTGCGCGAGCTCCTCGCGCTGGACGCGCACTTGAACGAGCAGGCGCTGGAGACGCGCTTCGGTCTCGTCGGGCACTACGACGAGCTGGTCGATTGCCTCGCGCGCATGGAGCAGGTCTTCACCGATCTCGCTTCTTGCACGCCGTACGGGGGGAGCGACACGGTCGCACTCGTCGCCCGCGCGCGTCGCGCGTTCGACGACAAACGCACGCTCATCGAGGACTTCAAGTCGGCCAACGCGGTGCTCGGAAGCTCCAAACACTACTTCCCGAGCGCGGTCGAGCGCGCGCTGTCGCGAGCCGAGGCTGCGGGAGTCGATGGGCGGACGCTGCGCGTGATCGTCGATACGCTTCACACGGCCCTTGGCGACGCGCGAACCGAGCGTGACCTGGACGAGGTCCTCGAGAGACTGTCGAGAGACTCCCCGAACGTCCCGATACTGGGCGTGCACGCGCGCAACCTCGCGGCCTACCGCGTCGCGACCGACGCGGTCCTGTTGGAGCTCTTGCGCAGCCCCGTAGAACGCATTCTCACCCGGCTCGAGGCGCACCTCTACGCTCACGTGAGGCAGGCGGCACGCCGGACCGAACGCGAGCGTGCCGTCGCCTATGTGGTCGCCGGTTTCCTGCTCCTGCATGCCCTCTGGGCCTGGGCGGGACTGCGGCGCACGTCGCGCGACCTGCGCGAGGCGAACGTGGGGCTCGAGTCGCGCATCGCGGAGCGCACGCACGAGCTGAGTCACGCCAAGCGCGAGCTCGAGTTGATGGTCCAGGACCTCGAACGCACCAATGCGGAGCTCTCGGAGTTGAACGAGGTCGCGGCGCACGACCTCCAGGAGCCCGTGCGCCGGCTCGTGTCGTTCAGCGAGCTCTTGAAGGACGACCTCGGAGACGACTTGCCGGAGCGCGCCGAGAAGGATCTCGAGTTCATCGTCTCCGGCGCGTGGCGCCTCAAGGAGCTGGTCGCCGACCTCCTCGCGCTCTCCAAGGTCGGGCGCGTCCCCGCGCGTCTGTCCGCATTCCCCCTGGGCGACTGCGTGGCCCACGCCCGTTCGGCCCTCGCGGAGGACATCGAGCGTGCGCGGGCGCGCGTCGAGGCCGACGAGCTGTGCGCCGTCACGGCAGACCGCAATCAACTCCAGGAGTTGTTCGTCATCCTGATCGGCAATGCGATCAAGTTCACGAAAGAGGAGGCGCCGCGCATTCGCGTGACCCACGAGCGCCGCGTCGGATTCGACGTCTTTGGCGTCGCCGACAACGGAATCGGGATCGCGCCGGAGCACGCGGGCCGCATCTTCGCTCCGTTCCGCAGGCTACATCACCAGGACGAGCTCGAGGGCACCGGCATGGGGCTCGCGATCGCGCGCAAGATCGTGGAGCGGCACCGCGGAACCCTCTGGGTCGAGCCGGCGCACGGGGGCGGATGCCACTTCCGCTTCACGCTCGAGCCGCCGCCCACGTCCGCCGCCGCCGGCTAGGAGGCTGTCGTGAGTCTCACCACGGGCTGCTGCGCAGCCCGGAATCGTGTGCGTTGCGGGACCGAGCGCTGCTACCCTGCGCGCGTGGCTCGCCCCGACTTTCCATTCGACGCCGTCCTGTTCGACCTCGACGGCACGCTCGTCGCGACCGACCGATTCTGGCCGGACGCGGCGCGCGTCGGCGCGAAACGGGCCTTCGCCGAGCTGGGGCTCGAGCGCCAGCTCCCGCGTGTGAGCGACTGGATGGGCATGGTCGGACTGTCGCTCGAGGAAGGCTTCGGGCGCGTCTTCGCCGATCTCACGGCCGAGCAGCGTGCGTGCTTGATCGAGCGCTGCCTCGAGGAAGAAAAGAGGCTCCTCAGCGACGGTCGCGCGGCGATGTTGCCCGGCGTGCGCGAGGCGCTGGAAGAGCTGCGCGGGCTCGGCGTCCGCACGGGGATCGCGTCGAACTGTCCCCAGTACTACCTCGACACCATGATGGGGGACCTCGGTCTCGAGCGCTGGATCGAGCACGGGCGCTGCCTCGACACGCCGGGGATCGGCGACAAGGCGGACATGATCGAGGACCTCTTGCTGACGTTCGGAACGCGCAGCGCGGCGATGGTCGGCGACCGCGCCGGCGACCGCGATGCGGCGTGGGCGAACGGGCTGCCGCACGTGCACCTCGCGCGTGGCTACGCCGAGGTGGGCGAGGACGTGCTGGCCGAGGCGACGATCGAGGGCTTCGATGAGCTCCTCGCGACCCTGCGCAAGAGGACCGAATCCCTCGTGGGGCTCGCGCGCTCGCTCGAGCTCCCGGACGCGGCGCTCGTGCTGGGCATCACCGGCGGCCCGGGCGCGGGCAAGACTCAGCTCGCGCTCGATCTCGCGCGCGAGCTCGAGCGCGGTGGGCGTGCGGCACAGATCGTCGGTCTCGAGCAGTTCGCCCGGCCCGGCGCGGGGCCGCTGGATCCGGTCCGCATCGACACCCAGCTGGAACTCACCGCTCTGTCCGAACGCGCCGATGCGGCGCGGGGGGCGCCCAGCGGGTCGATCCTGGTGCTCGAGGGGCCTGGCCTGCTCGCACCTGCCCTGGCCCCGTTTTGCGACCGGATCGTCGCCGTCGAGGTCGAGGACGAGCTCGCCCTGCGCCGGATCGCCGGACGGGACGCTCGCCTCTCGGGTCCGGCGGCCCTCATCGCGGCGCGGGCCGAGGGGCTGCCCGCCCAGGCCGCCTTCGAGGCCCGCTACCCCGCTGCGGAGCGCGCCGATTGCGTTGTCGACGGCTCGCGGCCATTCGGACCCTTGCAGTCGGGACCCGTCACGTCCTAGAATTGCCGGTTCGATCTAGGGGCTCCCGAACCTCTTCGGAGGGGCGGATCCGGGCCCACGCCGCGTGATCACGAGCCGGGGAGCGCCGGTACGCATCCATGGAACTCACTCTGCCCCAACGACTTCAGCAGGCCGTCCAAGGATCTTTCCACAAGACGGCCCTGCTGCAGAAGCGCGTCCGCGAGCTCATTCGGGGCAATGCCCCGCTGATCGAGACGCGCGAGCAGAACCCGATCAAGATCGCTTTTCTCGAGATGGAACGCGGGTTGATCGAGCTGATTCCGGACGAGGACACGAACGCGCCCCCGCCGCCGTCGATCTGAGATCGACCCGCCGGTGTGAGCACGCCTCTCACGGAACGCCTCGCCGAACGCGGCGGAGGCGTCGAGCTGTTGCGCGTTCCAGCCGCGCTGTTCGGCGCAGCCGCGCGGCTGCGCGGGGCGCTCTACGACCGGGGCCTTCTGTCGGTCGTCCAGCTCGATGTGCCCGTGCTCAGCGTCGGCAATCTCACGGCGGGCGGGACCGGCAAGACGCCGATGGTCGCGTGGCTCGCGCGGCTCCTCGAAGCGCGCGGTCTGCGACCGGGGCTGCTCGCCCGTGGCTACGGGCGCGGGGAGCAAGCGCTGAACGACGAGGGGCGGCTGCTCGCGCGCCTCTTCCCGGAAGCGCCGCAGGTGCAGGACAAGGACCGCGCCCTTGGGGGGCAGGAGCTCGTGCGGCTCGGCGCGGATGTGATCGTGCTCGACGACGGCTTCCAGCACCGGCGACTGTATCGGGAACTGGACGTCGTTCTCATCGATGCGGGTCGGCCCTGGGGCCTCGCCGCGCCGGTGGCGGGGGGCGAACCCGTGCGCGCGCTGTTGCCGCGCGGCCTCCTGCGCGAGAAGCCCGGCGCCCTCGTGCGCGCCGACGTCGTCGTGATCACGCGCGCGGACACCGTGGGGCCCGAGCGCTGCGACGCGCTCACCGAGGAGATCCTGCGCCACGTTCCCGGGTTGCCGGTGGCGCGCGCGCGACACCGGCCGAGCGGGCTCGCACGGCTCGCGACCGGCGAGCGCGTCGAGCTCGGCCTGCTCAAGGGGCTCGACGTCGAGCTCGTCAGCGCGATCGGCAACCCGGAAGCGTTCGAAGATACCGTGCGCGGGCTCGGAGCGAACGTGCGCACGCACCATCGCTTCGCGGATCATCACCCGTACAATGCAGCCGACGTCGCCGGTCTCGGCGACCGCGCGCTGGTCACGACGGCCAAGGACGCGGTCAAGCTCGAGGTGCTCGACGGCAAGCGCTGGAGCGAGGACGCGTATGTATTGGAGATCGAGATGGAGCTCTTGTCCGGGCAAGCTGTGATCGAGGCGCTGGTCGATGCTCTGCCGCCTGCGCGCCACCTCGTCGAGCGCGCGGCGCTGCACCCGGGTCTCCATGGCTGACCTAGTGGTGTGATTCACTCTTGTGTGGCATTTTGGTCGGCCCGTACCCGCCCGCTGCTGCGTTGCGCCTCCTCCGAGACTTGCAGCGAAGTCGCGTCGTCGCTGCGCCCTGCAGCGAACGCGTACGCACCGACCAAAATGCCGCACAAGAGTGACTCACACCACTAGCAGCCCGTTGAAGAAGTGCTTCGGATGCCAGGGCGACAGCATCCGCGTCCGGTTGGCGCCTGGAAACGTAGGCGAATTCGTGGATTCGGGGAGGCTTTCAGGTGCCGACCG
>JAAELL010000455.1 GCA_024226735.1 bacterium
ACGCCGACTACGTCAAGAACATGATCACGGGTGCCGCCCAGATGGACGGCGCGATCCTGGTCGTGTCCGCGGCGGACGGCCCGATGCCCCAGACGCGCGAGCACATCCTGCTCGCCCGTCAGGTCAACGTGCCGGCGATCGTCGTCTTCATGAACAAGGTCGACCAGGTGGACGACCCCGAGCTGCTCGACCTCGTCGAGATGGAGATCCGGGAGCTGCTCTCGAAGTACGACTTCCCGGGCGACGACATCCCGATCATCCGTGGCTCGGCGCTCGGCGCCGAGAACGCGCTCAACGAAGGCAAGCCCGCCGAGGACGACGCCTTCACGTGCCTCAACGAGCTGATGAACGCGGTCGACAGCTACATCCCGCTCCCCGAGCGCGATGTCGACAAGCCGTTCCTGATGCCGATCGAGGACGTGTTCTCGATCAAGGGTCGCGGTACGGTCGGCACCGGCCGGATCGAGCGCGGCATCGTCAAGGTCGGTGAGGCGCTCGACATCGTCGGCATGACCGAGGAGATCGGCAAGACGACCTGCACCGGCGTCGAGATGTTCCAGAAGACCCTCGACGAGGGGCGCGCCGGTGAGAACGTCGGCGTCCTCTTGCGCGGTGTCGACAAGGAAGCGCTCGTGCGCGGCATGGTTCTCGCCAAGCCGGGCTCGGTGACTCCGCACACCAAGTTCGAGGCCGAGGTCTACGTCCTGTCGAAGGAAGAGGGCGGGCGTCACACCCCGTTCTTCTCGGGCTACCGCCCGCAGTTCTACTTCCGGACCACCGACGTGACCGGCTCGGCCGATCTCCTGGGCGGCGCCGAGATGTGCATGCCCGGCGACAACGTCAAGCTCTCGATCTCGCTCGGTACCGCCGTTGCGATGGAGGACCAGCTCCGTTTCGCCATCCGCGAGGGTGGCCGGACGGTGGGTGCCGGCGTCGTCACCAAGATCATCGAGTGATCTCAACGAGGGCCGGCGGGGTGTGAGCTCCGCCGGCCGCTCAATACCAGCCCGGCTCGCTTTCGTCTGAAATCAGCGCGACCAACTCCCCCAAACAGGAGGTGCGCCCATGAAAGTCAAAGAACGCTACGTCTTCCTCGAGTGCACGAAGTGCAGGAACCGCAACTACACGACGCACAAGCGTCTGAAGGCTGCCTACAAGCTCGAGAAGAAGAAGTATTGCCGGTTCTGCCGGGCGCACCATCCCCACAAGGAGAAGAAGCTCTGAGTCGCATGCCGCGTTCGGCTCCGACGTCACGTCGGGTCGGCCACGGCGACGATTGAGGCCTCCCACGGGGCGTCCAGAACGGGATCGATCAAGGAAGGAAGCAGAGAGATGGTGTACAAAAAAGACCAGGGACGGATGGCGCGGATGGCGGCCTTCTGGACGCTCGCCATCTTGATCTTCTACGGGTGCGCCTCCCTGCGGAACGAGCTCGTCGTGCGCTTCAGCTCGCTCGGCGTGCCGATCGGCGGAGTGCGCATTCCCGTGCTCGGCCTCGACCTGACGCCCGCGCTCCTGATCGCCGGTCTCATCCTCGGCGCCTCGCTCTGGCTGCTCTACCGCTGGCAGAACAAGCCGAAGAACGCGGACCTCTTGATCGACACCGAGTCCGAGCTGCGCAAGGTGACGTGGCCGACGCTCGAGGAGGCGATCAACGGCTCGATCGTCGTCATCTTCTGCGTGCTGTTCCTGATGGGCTTCTTGGCTGGGACCGACTACGTGCTCGGTGAGCTGGCCAAGATCGTGCTGCTCGGAGGAAGGGGCTAGCGATGTCGTACCGCTGGTACTTCGTACGCTGCCAGTCCGGGCGCGAGAAGCGCATCCGGGACAACGCCCTGCATCGCCTCAAGATCGCGGGCGTGGGGGACATCATTCCCCAAGTCCTCGTCCCGTACGAGCTCGTGACCGACATGAAGCGCGGCAAGAAGCGCACGGTCGAGAAGAAGCTCTATCCGGGCTACCTCATGGTGCAGGCCGACCTCGACAACCCCGACGATGTGCACGTGATCAACGCGCGCAACGCTCTGCGGGGGATCGACGGCCTGCGCGATTTCCTCGGCTCGCGGGGCGAGCCGACAGCCCTGTCCGAAGCCGAGGTCAGCAGCATTCTGGCCCGGATGACCGACTCCGAGACGCGCCCGCAGGTGACGATCGGAATGGACAAAGGCGACATGGTGAAGATCAATTCGGGTCCCTTCGACGGCTTCGATGGAGTCGTCGAGGACGTCAACGCGGAGAAGGGCACGGTGCGAGTCGTTGTGACCATCTTCGGTCGACCGACGCCCGTGGACCTCAAGTACTGGGAAGTGGAAGCGGTCTGAGATGGCTAAGGAACTCACCACCAAGATCAAGCTCCAGTGCCCCGCGGGGCAGGCGACGCCGGCACCGCCGGTCGGGCCCGCACTCGGTGCGCACGGACTGAACATCTCCGACTTCGTCAAGCAGTTCAACGATCGAACGCGCGACCAGATGGGGATGATCATCCCCGTCGAGATCTCGGTCTACAAGGACCGCACGTTCGACTTCATCCTCAAGTCTCCCCCCGCGGCCGTGCTGCTCAAGAAGGCAGCGGGCGTCGAAAAGGGCGCCGGCGAGGTCGGCACTCAGATCGTCGGCTCGGTCACCCGTGCCCAGGTGGAGGAGATCGCCAACATCAAGATGAACGATCTCAACGCCCGTGACCTCGATCACGCGTGCCGCATCATCGAAGGCACCGCGCGCTCGTCCGGCATCACCGTCGAAGGGGCCGAGGGCTAACGTCAAATGTCCAAGCGCAGCAAGAGATACCGCGAGGCGGTAACCAAGGTCAGCCGCGACGAAACGTACTCGTCGACGGCCGCTTTCGACCTGCTCAAGAGCCTTCCCGCCCCGAAGTTCGACGAGACCGTCGAGATCGTCGTGCGGCTCGGCATCGATCCCCGCAAGTCGGATCAGCTGGTCCGCGGCGCGGTCTCGCTTCCCAAGGGCACCGGCCGATCCGTCAAGGTCGTCGTGTTCGCCGAAGGGGACAAGGCCGAGGCGGCCCTCGCCGCCGGGGCGGACGAGGTCGGCTCCGCGGAGCTCGCGAAGAAGATCCAGGAAGGTTGGATGGACTTCGACATCGTCATCGCGAGCCCCGACATGATGAAGCACGTCGGCAAGCTCGGAAAGGTCCTCGGACCGCAGGGCAAGATGCCGAGCCCCAAGAGCGGCACGGTGACGCCCGACGTCGGCCAAGCCGTGAACGACTTCAAGGCCGGTAAGGTCGAGTTCCGCACCGACGCGGGCGGCAACGTCCACGCGCGTCTCGGCAAGCGCTCGTTCTCGACCGAGGACCTCGACGCCAATCTCACCGCCTTCATGGACCACCTCATGGGCATGCGCCCGGCGGCGGTCAAGGGCACCTTCGTCCGCCGCATCAGCGTCTCGACCTCGATGGGGCCGGGCGCCTTCATCTCCTACGGAGCCTGACATGCCGAACATCGTCAACGAGATGGTGGTCCGCGAGCTGGACCAGGAGCTCGGGGCAGCCGACGGCATGGTTGTCGTCTCCTTCTCCGGGATCGACGTAGCGACGACCCAGAACGTGCGGGGCGACCTCGCCGAGAAGGGCGCGCGCTTCATGATGGTGCGCAACAATCTCGCGCGCCGGGTCCTGGCCGAGAAGGGGATCGAGTTCGACGACGGGACCTTCACGGGCAACACCGCGATCGCCTACGGGGACACCGAGTCCGCGATCTCGGCCGCCAAGGTCCTGACCGACACGCAAATCAAGAAGGCGGGCGTCAAGGTCAAGGCCGGCCTGCTCGACGGCGAGGTCCTCGGCCCGGCGGATGCCGTCAAGCTGGCGGACATCCCCGACCGCGACACTTTGCGCGCTCAGCTACTTGGCTGCATCAGCGGTCCCGCGCGCGGGCTCGCCACCGTCATCAACGCCGTGCCGTCCTCGGTCGCGCGCGTCCTGCAGGCCCGCGTCGACTCCGCATCCGAAGACTGATCGCGCGCCGACCTCTCCTCTCTCAACCGCCACAACGGGGTGGCGGATCCCGAAATACCGTTTCGCAGAGAAGCACCTCCCCCTGGAGACTGAACGATGTCCGAAGAGACGACCACCGTCGAGCTCGAGCCCGAGCTACAAACCATCGCCGACCAACTGGATGGCTTGACCCTGCTCCAAGCTTCGAAGCTGGTCTCGGCCCTCGAAGAGAAGTGGGGCGTCAGCGCTGCTGCTCCGGCCGCCGTTGCCATGGTCGCCCCCGGCGGCGCTGGGGCCGAGGAGGAGGAGAAGACCGCCTTCGACGTCATCCTCGAGGCCGCCGGCGACAAGAAGATCCAGGTCATCAAGGAGGTCCGCGCCATCACTGGCCTGGGTCTCAAGGAGGCCAAGGAGCTTGTCGACAGCGCACCGAAGGCCGTCAAGGAAGGCTGCAGCCAGGAAGAAGCCGAGACTCTCAAGGGACAGCTCGAAGGCGCCGGCGCGACTGTCAAGGTCGATTAGGCTCCCTGCTGTACCTGGGGCAACTTGATTCTTACGTCTGTGCGCGTTCGGTAGCGGTCCTTGTGGAGGCTTCCGCAAGAACCGATCCAACGGAGTCTAGAAATTCCTGGCTCCGTGGCGGCACGTTTCGTAGATCTATCCTGCTGGCCTAGGCCACATACGCCGCCAGTGCTCCGCCCCACCAACGGACGGCCCACGAGCGGACGCCCGCACGTCCCCTCAGCCGTCGCCCCTCCCGTGACCCGTCCGCTCCAGCCCACCCCTGGACGAGTCGCCGCTGCAACCTCGATCGACATCTTTCCCTATCTGCGCCGGGATGCCACGGGTGAGTGGATCCGGCCGTTTGGAGAGAGCGCTAGATGATCACGAAACACCCCGGCCGTATGGTCGAAGTTCAGGCCGAGGTGCATACCTACGGCCGAGTCGTTGAGATCGCTTCTCTGCCGAATCTGGTTGAAATCCAGACCAAGGCCTTTGAGGAGTTCCTCGCGCCCGACGTCCAGTCGGGCAACCGAGACGCACAGGGCCTCGAGTCGCTCCTGCGCGAGATCTTCCCGATCTACTCGTACGACAAGACGATGTGCCTCGAGTACGTCGGCTACGAGCTCGGAAGGCCGCGCTACACGATCGACGAATGTCGCAAGTTGCGGATGACCTTCGGGTATCCGTTCAAGGTGCGCCTCCGTCTCGTCAAGCCGGAGCCGGTCGAGGAAGAGGTCTACCTCGGCGAGATCCCGATCATGATGGGGGGCGGTGAGTTCATCATCAACGGCTCCGAGCGCGTGATCGTCAGCCAGCTGCACCGCTCGCCGGGCGTCGACTTCCTGATCGACTCCTCGGCGGCGGACCGCAAGCTGCACAGCTGCTGGATCATCCCCGAGCGCGGCTCGTGGGTCGAGCTGAACGTCACCAAGAAGGAGACGCTCTCGGTCCGCATCGACCAGTCGGGCAAGTTCTCGGCGATCACGTTCCTGCGCGCGCTCGACGAGGCGCTCGGGACCGATCAGGCGCTGCTGCGACACTTCTATCCGTCGAAGGTCATCAAGAAGACCAAGTCGCAGACGGAGAACGCGTTCGCGAAGAAGATCACCGACCGCATCGCGGTGGGGGACATCGTCGTGCTCAAGACGGGCGAGGTCCTCGTCCCCTCCGGCATGCCGATCCCGGAGACGGCCGCGCTCGAGATCGCCGCGGGCGATCTTGCCGAGGTCGAGGTCATCGACGCCGAGGTCCAGGACCTCGACATGATGATCATCAACTCGCTGCACGAGGACCCGACGGTCAAGAGTCACGAGGACGCGCTGCTGAAGATCTACAGCCGCCTGCGTCCCGGCAACCCGCCGCAGCTCGAGAAGGCGCGCGAGCTCTTCCACGAGAAGTTCTTCGACGTCCAGCGCTACCGCCTCGGCCGCGTCGGTCGCTTCCGCCTCAACCGCAAGTTCACCCAGGACATCCCCGAGGACATCCAGGTCCTGCAGCCCGAGGATATCGTCAACTCGGTCAAGTACCTGCTCGAGCTGCGCGCCGGCACCGGTGAGATCGACGACATCGACAACCTCGGCAACCGCCGCGTGCGCACGATCGCCGAGCTCGCGGGCGAGGAGTTCCGCAAGGGCCTGCTCAAGCTGCGCCGCACCGCGCAGGAGCGCATGAACCTCGAGAACCCGGAGACGGTCAGCCCCCGCACGCTGATCAACTCCAAGACTTTCTCGAGTGCCGTCGAGTACTTCTTTGGCCGCTCCGAGCTGTCCCAGGTCGTCGACCAGGCGAACCCCCTGTCGCAGCTCACCCACGAGCGACGCCTATCGGCGCTGGGCCCCGGCGGTCTGAACCGCAAGCGCGCTGGCTTCGACGTGCGCGACGTGCACCTGTCGCACTACGGCCGGCTCTGCCCGATCGAGACGCCCGAAGGGGCGAACATCGGTCTGATCTCGTCGCTCGCGATGTACGCGACGCTCGACGCGTACGGCTTCCTCACGACGCCCTACCGCAGGGTCACCAAGGGAGTCGTCACAACCGAGATCGAGTTCCTACGCGCGGACGAAGAGCAGGGCCAGGTCATGGCTCCTGCCGACGCGCGCGTCGACGAGACGGGCAAGATCCTTCAGGAGCGCGTCCTCGCCCGCAAGGACGGTGACAACATCGAGGTCCCGCCGGAGGAGATCGACTACGTCGACGTTTCGCCCAAGCAGATCATCGGCGTGTCCGCGGCGCTGATCCCGTTCCTCGAGCACGATGACGCCAACCGCGCGCTCATGGGCTCGAACATGCAGCGCCAGGCCGTGCCGCTCATCATCCCCGAAGTGCCGATCATCGGCACGGGGATGGAGAAGCCGGTGGCTCGCAACTCGAACATGCCGATCTTCGCCAAGAAGGCGGGCACGGTCGAGTACGTCGACAGCCGCGTGATCATCATCGGTGACGACGAGTACCACCTGACGAAGTTCCGCGGCATGAACGAGCGGACGACCCAGAACCACCGCCCGTGCGTGCACGTGGGCGACATGGTCGAGCCGGGTCAACTGCTCGCCGACGGCGCTTCGACCGAGGGCGGCGAGCTCGCGCTCGGCAAGAACCTCATCGTCGCGTTCATGACCTGGGACGGGTTCAACTTCGAGGATGCGATCCTCGTGTCCGAACGCCTGGTCAAGGACGACGTGTTCACCTCGGTGCACATCGAGGAGTACGAGGTCGAGATTCGCGAGACGAAGCTCGGCAAGGAAGAGTTCACGCGTGACATCCCGAACGTGGGGGAGAAGGCGCTGAACAACCTCGACGAGTCGGGCATCATCCGCGTCGGCACCTTCGTCGAGGCCGGGGACATCCTGGTCGGCAAGGTCGCACCGAAGTCCAAGAGCGAGCTGACCCCCGAGGAGAAGCTCCTGCACGCGATCTTCGGCAAGGCCGGCGTCGACGTGAAGAACGCGTCGCTGACGATGCCCCCGGGCACGCGCGGTGTCGTGATCGACGCGCAGAAGTTTTCGCGCCGCGTCAACCTGACCGACGCCGAGCGCACCAAGGCGCTGTCGGTCATCCGCGACGCTGAGAAGGAATTCCTGCGGGCGCTGCGGTCCTACACGCAGTCGATGCTGAAGGAAGTCCAGGAGAAGCTCGGCAAGGACGTCGTCGACGACCTGACCGGTAAGCCCTTCGCCCTCGACGACACCTCCACGTACGACGAGCTGCGGCGCGTCAAGATCCTCTGCCTGCAGGCGGGCGAGGAGCACTCCAACACGGGCATCCGCGTCGCAATCGCCGGCGTCGTGCACGAGTTCCAGAACAAGATCGACAACAAGGAAGCGGACAAGAACAAGATCGTCAATCGCCTCAGCCGAGGCGACGAGCTGCCGACCGGCGTGCTCGAGATGGTCAAGGTCTACGTCGCGACCAAGCGCAACCTGTCGGTCGGCGACAAGATGGCCGGCCGTCACGGCAACAAGGGCGTCATCTCCAAGATCTGCCCGACCGAGGACATGCCGTACCTCGAGGACGGGACGCCGGTCGACATCGTGCTCAACCCGCTCGGCGTGCCGAGCCGGATGAACGTCGGCCAGATTCTCGAGACGCACCTCGGGCTCGCCGCGCACCAGCTACAGATCCGCTGCAACACTCCGGCATTCGACGGGGCGACCGAGAGCGAGATCGAAAGCTTGCTCGGCAAGGCCGGGTTGCCGACGACCGGCAAGTTCCAGGTCTTCGACGGCCGCACCGGCCAGGCATTCGAGCAGCAGGTCACGGTCGGCGTGATGTACATGCTCAAGCTGCACCACCTCGTCGACGAGAAGGTGCACGCGCGGGCGACTGGGCCGTATAGCCTGATCACCCAGCAGCCCCTCGGTGGCAAGGCGCGTTTCGGCGGCCAACGCTTCGGCGAGATGGAAGTCTGGGCGCTCGAGGCCTACGGCGCCGCGGCGATCCTGCAGGAGCAGTTGACGGTCAAGTCCGACGACGTCGACGGCCGGACCAAGATCTACGAGTCGATGGTCAAGGGCCTGAACATCCTCGAGCCCGGCACGCCGGTGTCGTTCGAGGTGCTCACGAACGAGATCCGGGGCCTCGGCCTCAACATGCAGCTTCACAAGAAGGCGACCCTCTAGAGCGCTCGAGGCCCGGAATCGTGCACTTTCGATTGAAGTTTCCTTTCGAGCGCTCGGTCTCAAAGGCGTCAGCCGTCGAACCCAGAAACAACCCGGGTGCCGCTCGCGGCACCAGCGGGGCTGTGGAGCAGCCCCGCTAGTCCCTCGCCAACCCTTTGGGGGAGCAACGACCCATGGCAGATGCCAAGTACAACCGGATCAACGACTACGGCAGCGTCACGATCGCCCTGGCGTCACCGGAGGACATTCGCTCCTGGTCCTACGGCGAGGTCAAGAAGCCCGAGACGATCAACTACCGCACGTACCGGCCCGAGCGCGATGGCCTGTTCTGCGAGCGTATCTTCGGTCCCGAGCGGGACTGGGAGTGCGCGTGCGGCAAGTACAAGGGCATCAAGCACAAGGGCATCGTCTGCGACAAGTGTGGCGTGATGGTCACGCACAGCCGCGTGCGCAGAAAGCGCATGGGGCACATCAACCTCGCCGCGCCCGTCGCCCACATCTGGTTCTTCAAGGCGATGCCGAGCCGTCTCGGCAACCTGCTCGGGGTCAAGGTCTCCAACCTCGAGCGCGTCATTTACTTCCAGGACTACATGGTCATCGAGCCCGGCGACACGCCGCTCGAGAAGTACCAGCTCCTGACCGAGGACGAGTACCGCCAGTCGCGCGCCAAGTACGGCGCCGAGTTCGACGCGGACATGGGCTCGGAGGCGGTCAAGAAGATCCTGCGCAAGCTCGACCTCCAGGGGCTCTCCGACGAGCTCCGTGAAGAGCTGATCGCGACGCGCTCGAAGCAGCGCCAAAAGGACATCATCAAGCGCCTGCGCACCGTCGAGATGTTGCGTGACTCGGGCAACGAGCCCGAGTGGGTCGTGCTCGACGTCATCCCGGTGATCCCGCCGGACCTGCGCCCGCTCGTCCTGCTCGACTCGGGCAACTTCGCGACGAGCGACCTGAACGATCTCTACCGGCGCCTGATCAACCGCAACAACCGCCTCAAGAAGCTGCTCGACCTCAACGCCCCCGAGGTCATCATCCGCAACGAGAAGCGGATGCTGCAGCAGGCGGTCGACGCGCTGTTCGACAACGGTCGCTGCCGGCGCCCCGTGCTCGGCTCCTCGAACCGCCCGCTCAAGTCCTTGACCGACATGATCAAGGGCAAGCAGGGGCGCTTCCGCGAGAACCTCCTCGGCAAGCGCGTCGACTACTCGGCACGTTCGGTCATCGTCGTCGGTCCGGAGCTGCGCCTGCAGCAGTGCGGTCTGCCGAAGAAGGTCGCTCTCGAGCTCTTTCAGCCGTTCATCATCCGGCGCCTCAAGGAGCTGAGCCTCGCGGACACGATCAAGTCCGCCAAGCGCATGCTCGAGCGCCGCGACGAAGAGGTGTGGGACATCCTCGAGGAGGTCATCCGCGACCACCCGGTGATGCTCAACCGCGCGCCGACGCTGCACCGCATGGGTATCCAGGCGTTCGAGCCGGTGCTCATCGAGGGCAACGCCATCCGTTTGCACCCGCTCGTTTGCGGCGGCTTCAACGCCGACTTCGACGGCGACCAGATGGCGGTCCACCTGCCGCTGTCGTACGAGGCGCAGATCGAGGCTTCGACGTTGATGCTGTCGAGCAACAACATCTTCTCGCCTTCGAACGGCTCGCCCATCATCTCGCCGTCGCAGGACATGGTGCTCGGGATCTTCTACCTGACGAAGAACTCGCCCAGCATCCCCGACGACATCCGCACGTACTCGTCGTTGAACGAGCTCTTTCTTGCGTACGCTCACGGCGAAGCGACGACTCACAAGGCGGTCCGCGTGCGTCTCGAGGCCGGCACGCTCGTCAAGCAGAGCCGCAACGGGGATCCCGTCGAGGTCGACGAGCAGGGCAAGATCGATGGCAGCGAGGGCAAGTGCGTCTACGTCACGACGACGATCGGACGCGCGATCTTCAACGACATCCTCCAGGCGGGGATGCCGTTCTACAACTACGAGCTGAACAAGGGCGGGGTCCAGTCCCTCATCTCCGACTGCCACCACCTGCTCGGACGCGATGCGACGCTGCGTCTGCTCGACGACCTGAAGGACCTCGGGTTCAAGGCGTCGACGCGCGCTGGCCTCTCGTTCGCCAAGGACGACATCCGCATTCCGGACACGAAGCCGGACATCCTGGCGGCGACGCAGAAGGAGATCGACAAGATCGAGAAGGCGTACTCCAAGGGTGTCATCACCGATGGCGAGCGCTACCTCAAGATCATCGACCTCTGGACCCACGCCCGCGAGGACGTCGGGGCGGACCTGATGAAGGTCCTGGCCAAGGACCTCGACGAGTCCACCGGCTACGTCAACCCGATCTACTGCATGGTCAGCTCGGGCGCGCGGGGCTCGGTGGACCAGATCCGCCAGCTCGGCGGGATGCGCGGCCTGATGGCCAAGCCGTCCGGCAAGATCATCGAGACGCCCATCAAGGCCAACTTCCGCGAGGGCCTGAAGGTGCTGGAGTACTTCTCCTCCACCCACGGTGCCCGGAAGGGGCTGGCGGATACCGCGCTCAAGACCGCAGACGCCGGTTACCTGACGCGTAAGTTGACCGACGTGGCGCAGAACGTCGTCATCACGATGGACGACTGCGGCACGATGGGGGGCGTCACCAAGTTCATCATCTACAAGGGCGATCGCATCGCGGTCACCCTGGGTCAGGCCGTCCGCGGCCGGATCGCCCGCGACACGATCATCGACGTCGTCAACGACGAAGTCATCGTGCGCGAGAACGAGGTGATCACCGAAGAGATCGCGGCGCGCATCGAGGATCTCGGCCACGAGAAGATCCGCGTCCGTAGCCCGCTCACGTGCGAAGCGGCCCTCGGTGTCTGCGCCCGTTGCTACGGCATGGACCTCGCGCGCAGCCAGCTGGCCGAGCGCGGTCTGGCGGTCGGCATCATCGCCGCCCAGTCGATCGGCGAGCCCGGCACGCAGCTGACGATGCGGACGTTCCACATCGGTGGTACCGCGAGTCGTGCGGTCGAGGAGACCGAGCGCAAGGTCAAGCGCGACGGCAAGATCCAGTTCCAGAACCTGCGCGCGGTGACGAACAAGGCCAAGGAGGTCATCGTCCTCAACCGCAACGGCGAGGTCTGCTTGCTGGACGAGCGCGGACGGGAGATCGACCGCTACTCGATCCCGACCGGCGCAGTGCTGAACATCAAGGACGGGGACCCGATCAAGGCCGGCGACGTGCTCTGTACGTGGGACCCGCACCACGTGCCCATCATCTCCGAGTTCGCCGGCAAGATCCGCTACGAGGATCTCGTCGAGGGCAAGACGATGAAGATCGAGCGCGACGCCCGCCGTGCGATGACGCGTAAGCAAGTCATCGAGCACAAGGGCGACCTGCACCCGCAGCTCGTGCTCGAGGACAAGGACGGTCAGCCCCTCGCGCTGTACGCGATCCCGGAGAAGGCCTACCTCGAGGTCGAGGACGGCGTGAAGATCGAGGCGGGCGAGCTGCTCGCCAAGTCCGCGCGCGAAGCGACGGGCACGCAGGACATCACCGGCGGTCTGCCGCGCGTGACCGAGCTGTTCGAGGCTCGGCGCCCGAAGGACCCCGCCGTGATGAGCGAGATCGACGGCATCGTCGAGCTCGGTGATCGCAAGCGCGGCAAGCGCACCATCATCGTCCGCGCCCTCGGGCCCGACGGCGAGGTCATCGAGGAGCACGAGCACGCGGTCCCGCAGGGCAAGCACATGCGCGTCCACAAGTCGGACGAGGTGCGCGCCGGGGAGCCGCTGGTCGATGGCCCGCTCTATCCCGAGGACATCCTGCGCATCAACGGCGAGGAAGCCGTTCAGGGCTACCTCCTGCGCGAGATCCAGAACGTCTACCGTTCGCAGTCGGTGACGATCGACGACAAGCACATCGAGACGATCCTGTCGCAGATGATGCGCAAGGTGCAGGTCACCGACCCGGGCGACTCCGAGTTCCTACCGGGCGCGGTGGTCGACAAGTACCGCTTCCGTTCCGAGAACGAGGACATGCGCAAGGAGCGCCGCAAGCCGGCGACCGGCCAAACGCTCCTGCTCGGGATCACCAAGGCCTCGCTGTCCTCCGACTCGTTCATCTCGGCGGCCTCCTTCCAGGAGACGACCAAGGTGCTGACCGAGGCGGCGATCGCCGGCAGGCGCGACTACCTGGTCGGCCTGAAGGAGAACGTGATCCTCGGCCACATGGTCCCGACCGGTACCGGCTTCCGCGACCACTACCGGACGCGGGTGAAGAAGAACATCGACTTCGGCGAGATCGGCACGTCGAGCACCTTCGAGGGTGCGCGTGGCGGACCGGTCGACGCGGGGATGGAGGCGCTGCTCTCGGGCTCGCCCGACATCCTGGGCGCCGAGGCCCTGGGGGCCACGGGCTCCGGCGGGGCTCCGCCGAAAGCCGAGGTACCGCCCCTTCCGGGTGCGGACGAGCCCAAGGAGGCTTCCGCCGAAGGATAGGGGGGTGAGCTTTTGTCCGGGCCGTTGACCTTTGGGTCCGGGACCCTAGAATCTTTGCCCCGGTGTCCGCTCGGGCTGGTCAGAACCGGCCCCATCCACAGCGCCACTTTCCGATCCGCGCCGCCAGCGAGCACCGGAACCCCAACGACCATGCCGACGATCAATCAGCTCATCCGCAAGGGCCGCAAGAAGCCCACCAAGCGCTCCAAGTCGCCCGTGCTCGAGGCGTGCCCGCAGAAGCGCGGCGTGTGCCTCCAGGTGAAGACGCAGACGCCGAAGAAGCCGAACTCCGCGCTGCGGAAGATCGCGCGCGTGCGTTTGTCGAACGGCAAGGAAATCACCGCCTACATTCCGGGCGAAGGCCACAACCTGCAGGAGCACTCCGTCGTGCTCGTGCGTGGCGGCCGCGTCCGCGACCTTCCCGGCGTGCGTTACCACATCCTGCGCGGAACGCTCGACACCTCCGGCGTCGACGGCCGCGGCCAAGGCCGCTCCAAGTACGGCTCCAAGCGCCCCAAGAAGTGAGTTCGATCTAGATGCCGCGCAACTTCAAGTCCACCGCCGATCTGCAGAAGCCCGATCCGAAGTTCGGTTCGCTGCTCGCTACGAAGATCATCAACAAGATCATGCTCGACGGGAAGAAGAGTACCGCCCAGCAGATCTTCTACGACGCCCTCGACCTGGCGCACAAGAAGCTGCCCGACGTCGAGGAGCAGGCCGAGATCTTCACCAAGGCGATCGAGAACGCGCGCCCGCTGGTCGAGGTCCGTTCCAAGCGCGTCGGCGGCGCCAACTACCAGGTCCCGCGCGAAGTGAAGCGCTCGCGCCAGCAGAGCCTCGCGATCCGCTGGATCGTCGACAACTCGCGCAAGAAGAAGGGCAAGCCGATGGCCCTACGCCTCTCCGAGGAGTTCGTCGACGCGTTCAACGGCACCGGCGCCTCGGTCCAGTGGAAAGAGAACGTCCACAAGATGGCCGAAGCCAACAAGGCTTACGCGCACTACGCTCGGTGAGCGCGCGACGCAGCGCTGAAGATTCGAGCCGCCGGCCGTCCTCTGGATGGCCGGCGGCTTTTTTTTCCTGCCCCGTTACCTTCCCTCCGTGACCCTCGACGTTCTCATCCTGCGCGATCCGCGGGAGTCCGCGAAGAAGTGCTCCCTCACTCCCCTGCGGGGCACGCCCGGAATCGAGTTCCGCGAGTACCGTCACGACCGGCGCGTCGACGCGTCCGGCCGCGTCCTGCTCTCGCCCGACGGCGAGGAGCTCTCGGCCGCGGACGCGGACTGCGGCCTCTTCGTCGTCGACTGCTCGTGGCGTCGCGTGCCGAGCTTGATGCGCACCGTCGAGGGGGAGCCAAAGCCGCGCCGCCTGCCCCCGCTCGTCACCGCCTACCCACGCAAGTCGAGCACGTTCGAGGATCCCGGCGAGGGGCTCGCCTCGATCGAGGCCCTCTACGCCGCGCTCGTGCTCCTCGGCCGGGCGGCTCCCGAGCTCCTCGCGGACTATCTTTGGGCCGATGAGTTCCTGCGTCTCAATCCCACCTTGCCGTCGGCGCCCGTAGGATGAGCGCCTTCCATGGATCTGTCCAAGCTGCGCAACCTCGGCGTCGTCGCTCACATCGATGCCGGCAAGACCACCGTCAGTGAGTACGTCCTGCACTGCACCGGCGTCGAGCACCGCGTCGGGCGCGTCGACGAGGGCACGGCGGTCATGGACTGGATGGCCGAGGAGCGCGAGCGCGGCATCACGATCACTGCCGCGGCGACGCGCGTGCAGTGGAAGGGCGTCGACTTCAACCTGATCGACACGCCCGGTCACGTCGACTTCACGGTCGAGGTCGAGCGCTGCATGCGGGTCTTGGACGGCTCGGTGCTCGTGATCGATGCGGTCGCCGGCGTGCAGGCGCAGTCCGAGACGGTTTGGCGCCAGATGCGCAGGCACGCTGTCCCGTGCGTCGTGTTCGTGAACAAGTGCGACCGTGTCGGCGCGGACTTCCTCGCCGCGACCCAGACGCTGCGCGATCGCCTCCAGGCCCCGGCCGTGCCTGTGCAGTATCCGATCTACGAGGACGGCGAGCTGCGCGGCGTCGTCGACTGCATCGAGGGGCGCGCCTGGAGCTTCACGAAGGGGGAGGCGCCAGCGCCGATCGAGATGCCGGCCGGGCTCGCCGACGAGGTGGGGGTCCTGCGCTCCGAGCTCGTCGACGCGCTCGCCGACGGGGACGACGCGATCCTGCAGGCCGTGCTCGAGGACACGGAGCTCGACGCGGGCACGCTGCGCGCCGCGCTGCGCAAGCGCACGATCGACTTCACGCTGGTTCCGGTCCTGTGCGGAGCTGCGCTGCGCGGCGTCGGTGTCGAGCCGCTACTCGACGCGGTCGTCGACTACCTGCCGTCGCCGCTCGAGGTTCCGCCCATCACCGGGTTCGATCACGAGGGCGAGCCCAAGAACGGCAACGGACCGGACCCGGCGGCTCCGCTCGCCGCGCTCGCGTTCAAGCTGCACGCGGGGCCGCACGGCGACCTCACGTTCGTGCGCGTGTACGAGGGCACGCTACGCACGGGCGTCAAGCTGTGGAACCCGCGCGTGCGGCGCATGGAGCGCGCGTCGCGCATCCTGCGCGTGCACGCCGACGGCGGAGATTCACTCGACGAGGCCGTCGCCGGCGACATCGTCGGTTTGACCGGGCTCAAGCTGACCGTGACCGGGGACACGCTCTGCGACCGGGCCGACCCGATCTCCCTCGAGCCGCCGGAGTTCCCCGAGCCGGTGATCCGGCTCGTCGTCGAACCGTCGTCGTCGGCCGACCGCGACAAGCTGCGCTCGGCCCTCGACCGCATGGCGCACGAGGATCCCTCGTTCCGCGTGCGCGAGGACGAGTCCGCCGGCCAGTGGACGATCGAGGGCATGGGGGAGCTGCACCTCGAGGTCCAGCTGCACCGGCTCGAGTCCGAGTTCCACGTCGAGTCGCGCGTCGGCCAGCCGCGCGTGTCCTACCGCGAGTCGGTCGCCGAGGGCGGCCGCGGCAGCGGTCGCGTCGAGCGCATGCTCGGGGGCAAGGACGTCTTTGGCGCGGTCGACGTCGAGTTCGTCGCGGCGCCGGGCGATCACGCTCCGCGCGTCGAGTGGCACACGGACGACGTCCCGGACGCGTTCCGCCCGACCGTCGAGGAGGCGCTCGTGCTCGAGGCCCAGAGCGGGCCGCGATTCGGCTACCCGATCGTCGGCGGCATCGTGCGCGTCATCGGCGGCGAGAGCCACTCGGACCGCGACGCGGAGGCCGCGTTCGGTCAGGCCGCGATCCTCGCGGTGCGTGCGGCGCTCGAAAAGGCACGCATCGTCCTGCTCGAGCCGCGCATGGCCTTCGACATCCAGTCGCCTGAGGAGTTCGCGAGCGGCATTATCGCCGACCTGGGCTCGCGCCGGGCCGAGGTGGGGGACGTGGTCGCGGAGGGCGATGAGCGCATCGTCACCGGGGTCGTGCCGCTGGCGCAGATGTTCGGGTACTCGACCGCGGTGCGCTCGCTCTCCCAGGGGCGGGCGAGCTTCAGCATGACCCCCTCGGGCTTCATCGAGGTGCCCGAGGAGGAGCTCGAGGCCCGCGGCCTGACTTGGGCCTGACCGACTCAGGGGCTGATAGACCGGAGGCGCTCGTTGCGCCCCCCCGCACGGGACGAGCTCCTTCCTGCGCAACCTCCCGCCGGGTCGGACCCTGGTCGTGCGCGGTTTCAACGTCGCGCCGCCGGCCAACTTCTTCGAGCCGATCCAGAGCCTGCAACGCAGCAGCGGGCGGGTACGGGCCGATCGATATGCCGCACAAGAGTGAATTACACCCCACTAGCAGCCCGTTGAAAAAGTCATTCGGCGCCATGACGACATCCTCCACGCCCGGTCGGCACCTGAAAGCCTCCCCGAATCCACGAATTCGCCTACGTTTCCAGGCGCCAACCGGACGCG
>JAAELL010000456.1 GCA_024226735.1 bacterium
CGGGCACTCGTTCGGCCCCCCCGTTACCCCCCCGCCCCCCCCCCCCGTCAGACGTGCCTTCCGAAAGGCCCGTCCCCCCCGTCCCCCCAGCCGAGCGCCAGGATTCCCGGTAGCCGAGCCACGCACCGTAGGTAGACGTCGGCACCCGGATCCCCCCGTCGCAACCGCCATTCGAGAAGAGACCCCGAATGAGGATCGCCGGAACTGCACTCCCCGCGTCCCTGCTTCTATTCACCGCCTGCACGTCGACGTCGTCCAACAACGCGACGTCCGAGGCGGAGTCCTCCCCCAGCCTTCCGAACGAACCGGCCGCCAGCGCGGAACCGGCGGTCGGAGGCCAGGACGGGCAGGACTTGGGTCAACAAGCCCAGCGCCTCTCGCTGAAGCAGCAGAAGCAACGCTTCCTCGTCGAGTCGTACATCGAGAAGGCGCGCGAGCTGAAGGCCGAGCTGCAGCTCGAGCAAGCCGCCGCGCAACTCTCGAGCGCGCTGCAGATCGACGCGGACAACCTCGAGGCCAAACAGCTCTACGCTGAAGTCACCGGCCTGATGGGCCGCGAGGCCGGCCAGTTCACCACCGTCTCCCAGACGATGGCCGACGAGTTCCGCATCCGCACGGAGCAGCTCAAGTCGGAAGCCGAGGACGCCTACAACAAGGGCCGCCTGGCGATGAGCCGCGGGGACTACGACTCGGCGATCGCCGACTTCACCCTGTCGCTCAACTACATCAAGTGGGCGCCCTACTCCCTCGACTGGGGCGGCATCGACGTGCAGGCCCAGGAGCAGCTCGAGCGCGCGAAGGCCGACCGCATCGCGGCCCAGGAAGCAGCTCGTCTGCGTTCCCAGCAGGAAGCCCACGCGGCCCTGCAGGACCGCGCCGTCGCCGAGCGCACGCGCCGCGAGGCAATCGTGGGCAACATGCTCGAGCAGGGCATCGACGCCTTCCAAGCGGCTCAGTACGACAAGGCGATGGAGTTCGCCGACCAGGCCCTGCGCCACGAGCCGCGCAACACCCAGGCGATGGAGCTGCGCGACGCCGCGTTCCGCTCCGGTCGCGAGAAGGTGCGCGCCGACTACATCATCGAGAAGCGCGAAGAGTTCGCCAAGTGGCGCGAGCACCTGCAGGAGCTCGAGATCCCCTGGACGAACGTCATCACGCTGCCGGACCCGGACGACTGGCGTCGGCTGACCGAGATGCGCCAGGGCCGCCGCGGCCTCGACCTCTCGCAGACGATCTCCGCCTCGGAGCTCGCGCTGCGCACCCAGCTCGACACGACCCCCGTCGCGCTGCCGAAGATCGAGGACGAGGAGAGCCTGCGCACGGTCGTCAACTACATCCGTGACTTCACCGGCATGCCGCTGGTCGTCGACCCGGCCGCCGAGGACGCGGTGCTCAACGAGGGCATCACGTTCAACTTCACGTTCGACAACGAGCTCACGGTCACCCAGCTCCTCAACCACATCGCCAGCATGGCGGGCGAAGAGGTCACCTGGACGATCCGGCACGACGCGGTCCTGATGACGACGAAGGAGAAGGCGCGCGGCGCACCGATCATCGTCAACCACGACATCCAGGACCTGATCATGGCGATGACGGACTTCACCGGTCCGCGCATCGACCGCCTGCGCCTGCTCGACGAGCTCGAGGACGACGACGGCGGCGGCCCCTTCGGCGGCATCCTGGAGAGCCCGCGCCTCATCGAGATCGAGGACCTCGCGGCCCTGATCCAAGAGAACGTCGCGGTCGACACCTGGGACTCCGAAGGCGTCTCGATCGAGCCCGGCGAGGGCTTCATCCTGATCACCCACTCGGCCGACGTGCAGCAGCAGGTCAAGGACTTCCTCGAGGACCTGCGGCGCTTCAACTCGTCGCTCGTCACGATCGAGTCCAAGTTCATGACCGTCGGCGACAACTGGATCCAGGAGATCGGCGTCGACTTCCGCGGCCTCGACGGCGTCGACGTGGTCGACGTCACGAACGGTCTCGAGGACATGGCCTCGCGCGGTCTCGACAACGGTGGCGCCGGCTCCGACGGCCAGGACGCTGCCGGTCCGCCCTCCGCCGGCTTCTTCTACGACGACGGCGCCGACGGCGATTTCCGCGGCACGACCCAGAACTTCTTCGGGGACGCACTCGGCTCGGCCCTGTCCTCGATCGGTGGCTTGACGTTCCAGCTCACCTTCCTCGACGATATGGAGGTCTCCGCGATCCTCCGCGCCGTCGAGAAGACGAGCCAGTTCGAGCTGGTCAACAACCAGATGCTGTCCGTGCACAACACGCAACGTGCGTACGTGATGGTCATCAACCAGCAGGCCTACATCCAAGACTTCGATGTTGAGGTCGCCCAGTTCCAGGCGGTCGCCGACCCGCAGATCAACGTCCTCCACGAGGGTGTCGTTCTCGACGTGCGCCCGACGATCCACCACAACCGCAAGTACCTGACGCTCGAGATCCAGCCGACGGTCGCCAAGGTCGTCGCCCTGAACAACTTCTCGACGACGCTCGGTGGCAACACCTCGCCGGTCGAGTTCCAGCTCCCCGAGCTGGAAGTCCAGAGCGTCAACACCTCCGCGATCCTGCCCGACGGCGGTTCGATCCTGCTCGGCGGCCTGTCGAGCATCCGCAACATCGAGCGCCGTGCCGAGGTCCCGTGGCTCGGCCGCATCCCGATCGTGGGCTTCCTCTTCAAGAGCGAAGGCTACAACGACGAGCGTGAGTCGCTGATGATCCTCATCAAAGCGTCGATCACGGACGTCCGCGAGGCGGTCAAGACCAAATTGGAAACCCGCTACTAGACCCAGCAGGTGCAAAGATCGGCCGGGGCCGTCCGCTAGTGGACGGCCCCGGCTTCTTTTGTAGGCGATCTAGCGTGTTAGTAGGCTAGTGCCCATGACCGCGCTCCAAGCAGTCCTCTTCGACGTCGACGACACCCTCTTCTCGACGACTGACTTCGCCAAGCGCGCCCGGTCGAACGCCGTGCGGGCGATGATCGAGGCGGGCGTCAAGCTGCCCGAGAAAGATGTCTACAAGGAGCTCGAGGAGGTCATCAAGGAGTTCAGCTACTAGGATTCGACGGGGATCCGCTGGATCCCCGA
>JAAELL010000457.1 GCA_024226735.1 bacterium
CGTCAACCCCGTTCTCACCTACAGCGTCTCGGTGCCTGGGGCCCGCGGCCCTATGGAGCTCGCCCTCGAGTTGCCGAGCGACCGCTTCCGGCACGAGATCGCGGCGCGCGGCCTCGAGAGCGTCTGCCTGGGGAACACGGGCGGGCGCCTGCGCCGCCGAATGGTCGGCTTTCGGAATGAGGCGGCTCCCGACGAGCAGGTCGAGCGCCTCATTCCGATGAAGATCCACGCGGACGGGGTCAAGGTCACGAACCGTCGGAAGATGTTCGTGATCGACGTGAGCCCCGCCGCGGGAGACAACACGAGCTCGCGGTTCATGTTCGCGGCCATCGCGAGCGCGAGCTTGTGCGAGTGCGGGTGCCGCGGGTTCCACACGTTGCAGGCCCTCTTCGACGTTCTCGTGTGGGACCTTTCGCGGTGCGCCGACAACGCGCCGCCGAGGCTCCGTCACGACAACTCGCAGTTTCGCGAGGACGAGGGCTGGCGCGCGGCTTTGGAGGGAATGCCTCGCCTGGCCGCGGCCTACATTGCGGGGGACTGGGAGTGGTTCAAGGAGGGCTTCCACTTCCGCTCCTGGCAGTCCTCGCGAATGTGCTTCCGCTGCGAGGCCAGCCTCGAGGACGGGCCCCTGTGCTACAAGCACGTCGGGGCTGACGCGGGCTGGCGGAGCACCGCGTTTGCCTCCACGGCCGCGGTGCTCGATCGCATCGCGGCGGAGGGCGTGACCCCGGGGAGCCTTGTCCGCGTGCCAGGATTCAGTTGGTCGATGATCGCGATCGACGTCCTGCACACGTGGTGCCTCGGGGTCTCGCAGGTGGTGCTCGGCAGCTTCCTGCTCGAGTGGTGCCGCGAGCAGGGCCTGCCATCGCAGGCGCGGGCCCTGCTGCGACTCAACCGTCGCTATCGCGCGTTCGCGGCAGTGGCCCGACGGGAGGACCCGCACTTCCAGGCGAGTCCTCCAGTCACGCGGTTCAGTCTGTGTCCTCGCGACCAGTACGCGGGACAGCTCGCGGGCTTCAAAGGCGCCGAGACGCGGGCAATGGTGCCGTTCGTCGTGGCGCTCTCGCGGGACAGTTTGCGAGCCAGCCCGCACGACGCGCACCGCGAGACTCGGCACGCGTGCGTTCGTGGTCTCGCGGCGTTCTACGACTCCTTGCGGGCGGAGCCTTTCATCGCGGAGAGCACCCGCAACGCGACGCACACGTGCATCGTGGCCTTCGCGGAGCTCCACGCGATGGCGCGGGCGCCTGGTGCACCGCGGCCTCCGGGATGGCATTTCATCCCGAAGGTGCACTTGGCGCAAGAGCTCGGGGAGACACAGGTCTTCGAGCTCGGGAACCCTCGGGACTGGTGGTGTTATCGCGACGAAGCCTTCATGGGCGAGGTGAAGGCCATCTGCCACAACACCCGCCACCCGAGGATCACGCACTGCGCGTGTCTTTCCTTCTCGCGATTACAAAAAAGTGTGTGCGTGTGGTTGTGTCGTGCTTGTCGTCTGTGTGGGGCCGCGAGCGCCCCTAGTTGCGGCTAGCGCGTCGTGAAGTAACGTCGAGCGTGGGACAGGACCATGGAGCGCGAGGTGCGCAAGAAGCTCGGGATCCTCACC
>JAAELL010000458.1 GCA_024226735.1 bacterium
GCACGAACCCACCGACCTGCAGAGCCGCGTCCTCGCCCTGCTCGGAGTCCCCGAGAGCGCCTACGCCCGACCGCACGAACGGGCCTGAGAAATCCGGGAGATATCGCCGGCCGCTACTGCGGAACGGGAGCCACGGGTACTCCGGTTGAGTCAACGACCTCGACTCGCAGATTCAGTTCGAACCGCAGGAGGAGACCGGCGTCCGTCGAGTTGCCCATGCCGAATACCAGCCGGCCGATGCGGCCTTTGTGAGTTCCGGAAACTATGGCCGCCTCTTTCCGGAAACTCTGGCCGGTTCACCAGTCGTGATCTGAGGCCCTACGCGGCGCCGCTCCGAGAGATCGGGTGGGGGCAGTGGCGTGTAGGTCTGGAGGATGTACGACGCCATGGCACGAGCACGGATTCAGACGTTGAAGGATGCAGGGATGGGGACCGGACGGGTCTCGGATCTCTCGGGCGCGAGCGAGCGGACGGTGCGCCGCGTGGCCGCCGAGCCCCGGATCGAGGACCCCGCAGCAGCGGACGCCGCCGTCGCGGCATCGGTGGGCCGCCCGAGCAAGCTGACGCCCTTGTTCGTGGAGGACCTGCGGCGCTGGCTTGAGGAGGAGCCGCAGGTCGCCGGGGTGACGCTCTTCATGCGGCTGCGGGAAGATGGCTACACGGGCGGCAAGAGCGCCTTCTACGCGGCGCTGCGGGGGCTGCGTCCGCCGAAGCAAGAGGGAGTCGTCACGCGCTTCGAGGGCGTCGCCGGGGAGTTCACGCAGCACGACTTCGGGCACGTCTGGGTGACCTTCGAGGACGGCTCGCGCGAGTATCTGCACTTCTTCGTGTCGGTGCTGAAGTTCTCTCGCAAGCGGCGCATGATGGTGGTGCCCGACGAGACCACCGAGACCGTCTGCCACGCCCTGGCCGACGCGTTCGTGTACCTGGGCGGCACGCCGCTGCTCGCGGTCTTCGACAATCCCCGCACCATCGTGACCCGCCGCGAGGGCGACCAGGTCGTGTGGCAGGAGACGTTTTCGCACTTCTGCTTCGACGCCGGCGTCGTCCCCATGGCCACCTGGCCCCGGCGCCCCAATGAGAAGGGCCTCGTCGAAAACGGCGTCGGCCACGGCAAACGCACCTTCTTCAAGGTGCATCGCTTCCGCGACCGCGCCCACCTCGACGAGGCGCTCGAGGAGTGGCACCGCTGGGTCAACGACGAGCGCATCTGCCGCGCCACCGGCGAGACGCCGAGCAGTCGGTTTCTGCTCGAGGCCGAGCGCCTGAGCCCGCTGCCCTTCGGCAAAGACGGCTACCGACTGCGCTACAGCCGCTGCGTCCGCACCGACGGACGCGTGGAGTTCGGCACGCGGCGCTACTACGCCGGAAAGGACCACGTGGGCCAGACCGTGACGCTGCGCGTCGGCCGCGACGTGGTCGAGATCCACGCCGGCGCAGAGCACGTCGCCACGCACCCGCGCGTGCCGGTCAACGGACGCGACTCCGTCCTTCCCGAGCAGCGCCACGAGCTGCTCGAGAAGCGCGGCGCACGCCCCTACGCGATGCGCCAGTTCCTGCTCGATCTGTGCCCCGCCGCGCAGTGGTACCTGACCGAGATCCGGTACCGCCGACCCGATCACTGGAGCGAGCAGATCGAGCGCCTCTACGCACTCCTCGAAGAGCACGGCGAGGCGTCGATGAAGGACGCGCTCATCGAGGCCGCCGCCCGCGAAGCGGTCGGCGCCGAGTACATCACAGCACTCCTCGCCGGCCACGCCGCAGGGGCGGTGACGTCATGACACGCGCGCCCGGCTGCGATCTGGACTGGGGCCTCAAGCGCCTGCACCTGCCGACCGTGCGGCGCCTCTACCCTGCGCTCACCGCCCAGGCCGAGAAGGAGAGCTGGACCTACCGCGAGCTCCTCGAGCAGCTCGTCGGCGAGGAGATCGCCCATCGCGCCGAGACGCGCGTCTCGCGCGCCACGCGCAAGGCGAAGTTCCCCTTCCTCAAGACCATCGACGAGTTCGACTTCGCGTTTCAGACGTCCGTGAAGCGCAAGACACTCGGACGCTTCCTCGCACCCGAGATGGTCACCGAAGGACGCTCTGTGGTGCTGCTCGGACGACCCGGCCGCGGCAAGACCCATCTCGCCATCGCGATCGCGTACAAGGCCATCCAAAATGGCTTCGATGCGCGCTTCACCACCGCCGCGCAACTGCTCGGCGAACTCCACGCCGCAGCGCGCCGCGGCGACCACGACGAAGTGCTCGACGCGTACGTCGCGCCAGGGATTCTGGTCGTCGATGAGCTGGGATACTTGGCCTACGGCCCCGACGCGGCGAACTGCCTCTTCCAGGTCATCGACCAGCGCTATCTGCGCGGCCGCTCGGTGGTGATCACGTCCAACAAGGAGCCCGCGACGTGGGGCACGGTGCTGCACGATCCCGACCTTGCCGAAGCCATCGTCGATCGCGTCATGGAGCGCGGTGAGGTCATCCGACTACGAGGCCGCAGCTATCGCAATCCCGGCGCCGACGAGCCCTCGGGCGAAGCGGCCGCCGCCGCCGATTGACGCGACGCGGCCCCCCCGCGGGGGGGCCGCGTCTTGACTCCGTCAAGACGCGGATCTCTACTCACACAGGCGGCCATAGTTTCCGGACACCCACCGGCCATAGTTTCCGGAACTCACACGTGGGGACACCGGCGCGCGACTCGGGCCGATCAGCCGAGACGTGGGGACACCGGCGCGCGACTCGGGCCGATCAGCCGAGTCGTGGGGACACCCGGCGCGCAGCTCGGGCCGATCAGCCGAGACGTGGGGACACCC
>JAAELL010000459.1 GCA_024226735.1 bacterium
CGCGTCGTCGCTGCGCCTTGCAGCGAACGCGTACGCACCGACCAAAATGCCGCACAAGAGTGACTCACACCACTAGCAGTGGGTTGCATGGGATTGGCTGGAATTCGGGTTTCGGGTCGATGGTAGGGGCCGGGCACCGGCGCCCGGCCGCTACCTCCCTCGCGACGATCCCGGCCCGACCTGCCACGCCCTCTACACCTTTTTCCGCGGATCGCCGATATGCCCCCCCGGGGTCTCTCCCCGACCCCGGCCATGAAGGTGCTCCTCGTCTCCAACGGATTCCCCCCCAGCGGGCAGTGGGGGACGGAGTTCTACACGTATCAGCTCGCCCGAGGCCTTCTCGGGCGTGGGCACGAGGTCGACGTTCTTTGTCCGTTGCGCGACGGATCCCGGCCGCGCTACACGCTCGAGCGCTCCACGCGCTTCGGCGTCCGCCTGCACGAGCTCCACAACGCTGGGGACCCGCGCAAGGCGTTCGCGGACAGCTACAAGAACGCCGAGGTCGAGCGCGCGTTCGGTGAGCTCCTCGACGAGCGCCGTCCCGACGTCGTGCACTTCACGCACCTGTTGTGGGGGCTCTCGGTCGGCCTCCCCGCCATCGCCAAGGAGCGCGGCGCTCACACGGTCGCCACGCTCACCGACCTCGGCCTGCTCTGTCACCGGGGCCAGATGGTCGACTGGCGCCAGTCGACCTGCCGCAGTGCGGGCGACCCCGCACGATGTGCACGCTGCGTCCGCGAGCCCGGTCCGTACGACGCGGACCCGCTGTCACGCGAAGCCAAGCGCTGGGCGGTGCGCAGTCTCTCGGCCGCCGGCGGGATGGGTCGCGTCGTCACCGAACGGGACATCGCACTTCGCGCTCGCGAGGTGCGGGTCGCCATGCGCGCGATCGACCGCCTCGTCGCGCCGACCCGGGCGCTCTACGCGGCGGTGCGGGGGATCGTTCCCAGCGAGAAGGTCGACGTCCTTTGCTACGGACTCGACGAAGCGCCGTATCGGGCTCAGCCCGAGCGAGAGGCCGACGGGATGTTCCGCTTCGGTTTCCTCGGTCAGTTCATGCCGCACAAGGGATTGCACCGACTCTTCGACGCGGTGCGCATCATGCAGCGCCGACTCCCCGAGTCCGTCGAACCTTGGACCGTGCACCTGTTCGGCAACGCGATCGGGGGCCGTCACAGGCGCTTCGTCGATTCGATCTGGACGGACGATCTCGCGGAGCGCGTCTTGCGCGAGGGGCCGTTCGCGCCGCTCGAGGGACCGCGCGTACTCGGTGGCCTCGACGCCATCGTGCTGCCTTCGCAGTGGATGGAGAATGCGCCGCTGACGGTCCTTCAGGCGCGTGCCGCGGGCGTCCCGGTCATCGCGAGCGACGTCGCCGGTGTCCGCGAGGTCCTGGTCCCCGGTGCTCACGGAACGCTCGTCGATCCGCGCGATGCGGCTGCGTTCGCCGACGCGATGCGGGGCGCGGTCCTGGCGGGAGCGCGACGCAACGCACGCCGGGACGTTCCGGTCTCGTACGCCGAACACCTCGATCGTATCGAGGGGATCTATCACACCTCGGGCAGCGGGCTCGGCCACAGGCACGCCGCCGCGAGTTGACCCGCTCGATGCACGTCGGTCTGATCAGCTCCCGCTGGCATCCCGCGCCAGGCGGTGTCGAGCGCCACACGCGCGACCTCGCCCGCACGCTCATCGCGCGCGGCCACTCCGTCTCGGCGTTCTGCCTCGCGCGTGCTGGCGACGCAGCGCGACACGACACGATCGTCGAGGGGGTCCGCGTGCGGCGCTGGCGAGCAGCCACCGCACCGGCGTCTGTCCTCGATCTCGTCGACGATCCGGATGCCGACCGCGCTGTACGGGCTTGGCTCGCCGAGCTGCGCCCCGACCTCGTGCACGTGCATCACTTCACCGGTCTCGGGCACGGCGTGCTCGAGGTCGTTTCGGACGCTGGCGTACCGACGGTCGTGACGCTGCACGACTACTGGTCGCTCTGCCCGCGGGGGCAGATGTGGAGCGCGGACGGCAAGAGCTGCTGGACGCCCGAGGCCGCCGCCTGCGGCGAATGTCAGGGGCGGACCTGGCCGGGGCTCGCCTCCGGCCCCGACCTCGCGCGTCGCCGGACCGAGCGCGCGTTCGCGGCGCTGCGCCGGGCAAGCGTGCTCGTCGCGCCGTCCCAGGCGGTCGCGGACGCGTACGCGCGCGGCGGACTCGACGTCGGCGTGCGCATCGTCGCGAACGGCACCGACTCGAGCGCGCTCGCGCAGCGCGTTCGCGAGCTGCGCAGGAGCGTGTCCACGGGGACGGGGGCGCCCGGTACGAGGCTGGTGTTCCTCGGCAGCGTGCAGCCGACGAAGGGGGCCCTGCAGCTGGCGCTCATCGTGCACAGGCTCGAGCTCCCGGCGTTGACCTTCGACGTGCACGGACCTCTGGAGCCCTACCACGGGGACGCGAGCTACGTGGCCGCGCTGCAGCGCCTCGCCGAGCTCGATCGGCGCATTCGGCTACACGGTCCCTTTGCTCCGTCCGACCTCGCCAGCGTCTTGGCGCTGGCCGATGCCGTTGCGGTGCCGTCGTGCTGGGAGGAGCCGTACGGGCTCGTCGCGCGAGAGGCGGTCGCGGCCGGGTTGCGCGTGTTCGCGAGCCGGCGCGGCGGACTCGCGGAGCTCGCGCGCGAAGCTCCCGATCACTGCGTCTTGCTCGGCAGCGAGGAGGAGTGGTCGGACGCGCTGCACGCCTTCGGTACCGAGCGAGGTTCACTCGCCCTCGACGCCCCTCTGCCGCTGATGCTCGAAGGGACGCTCGAGGCGATGACCGATCGCATCGAGGCGATCTACCGCGACCTCGAGAGCGCGCACGCCGACTCCCAAGCGGCGTAGAGCTCGCGCGCCAGGGAGCCCCACCCGTAGCGTTCGACGATTCGCGCGCGTCCGCGCGAGGCGCGGGCGGCGGCGGCCTCCGGATCGGCGAGCACGGCGTCGATGGCGGCCGCGAACCGCGGGCCGGGTCCCGCGATGGTCAAGTGCACTCCATCCTCGAGGTCGAGGCCTTCGGCGCCGACGCCAGTCGAGATCACCGGGCAGCCCATCGCCAGCGCCTCTGCGATCTTGAGGCGCGAGCCGCCACCGATACGCAGCGGGACGACGAGCGCCGACGCGCGACCGAGCCAGGGCCGCACGTCGTCGACCTCTCCGACGACGCGGACGCGGTCGCCACCCAGCCAGCCCAGCGCCGGGTGAGGACGCGCTCCTACGATATCGAGCTGCCAGTCGGTTCTAACCTCGGGCAGGACGTCGCGCACGAGGTGCTCGACCGCGTCGAGGTTCGGGCCGTAGTCGAGGCTGCCGAGGAACAGGAGCCGGCGCGGCTTGCGCGCCTCGCCGTAGGGCCAGTAGCGCTCGAGATCGACGCCGTTGGGGATGACGCGCGTCTCGAGGCCGGGGTGCCGCGCTTCGAGCCGCAGCGCATCCTCGCGGCTACACAAGACATGGTGGCGGAAACTGCGGCAGGCGGTGCGCTCGAGCCGCTTGAGCTTGAGCGCGTCGTACGCGCTGGCGCCCGTCGCCCGTGCAAACTCGAGGTCGAGTTTGTGGTGGTGAACCACGGTCGGAATGCCCGCGGCGAATCTAGTCGATGCCTCGAGTGTTGCCGCGAGGAACATCTCGTCGAGGTGCACGACGTCGTACGAGCCGCACGAGAGCTCGCGCTGCACCGCCTCGGTCATTGGCCGCGAATGGAACCAGCGGGCTACTCTCGGCAGGCGCAGTCGCTCGGTGGCGGCGGCGCCGGTACGCGGAAAGCTGGCGAAGGAGGCGCACGCGGCGCGAACCGCTCCGAGGCCCTCGGGCAGCGGGCCGGGGTCCTCGACCGCGCGGAGGTGAACTTCGGCGTGCGCGCTCACCGCGCGCAAGAGCTCGTACGTGCGAATGCGACCGCCCGATCGGAGCGGCCACGGGATCACGGGAGAGACGAACAGAACGCGCACGAGCGGACCCTAGCAATCCGCGGCAGCGTGATCCAAGCCCATCGTTCGCTCCCCGGGTGTCCAAGTCGGTTTCCGCCCGATTCCGTGGCAGGCCTTTCCGGCGGCCTGCTCGGTGCGCTACCGTGCTGTCCGCGCATCACGAAGCCTCGTCTCCGCACCCACATGCCCAAGACTACGTCCTCGAAGACCGGATGGACTTTCGAAGTCGAGGCCGGCACGTCTTTCTTGGAGTTGTGCCAGGCGAGCGATGCTCCCCACGACTTCGGGTGCGCGGTCGGGAGCTGTGGAACGTGTTGCCTCGTGCTCGAGGAGGGCGCCGAGAACGTTCAGCCGCCGACGGACGAGGAGCTCGAGACGGTCGAGATGTGCACCGATGAAAGGGGCGCACGGCTCGGTTGCCAGATGACAGTGAACGGAGATATCAAACTGCGACCTGCGAACACCTGAGAGGTAGATCATGGGCATTCCAACGGCCGACACCGAGGACGAAGTCGCCGAGCTCAAGCGGGTACTCTCTGCCCGCGAGACCGAGCTCAGCGAGTTGCGCGAGGCCTTCGGCGAGTTCGCTTCAGCGGCTGGCCACGAGCTGAAGTCGCCGCTGAACAAGATGATCGCTTTCGTCAAGCTCCTGCAGGACGAGGAAGAGGCGTTGTCGGAGGACGCGCGCGAGAACCTCGGCTTCCTGGTTCGCTCGGCGAACAAGCTGCGTCGCGGCGTCGACCAGCTCCTCGACTACGCCCGCGCCGGGCGCGTCGAACTCGAGCCCGAGGACGTCGAGCTCGACCGCTGCGTCGACCTCGCGCTTCGCTTCGCGGGCGCGGAGATCGAAGCGGCGGGATCGGCCGTCGACCGCGACGAGCTCCCGACGCTGCACGCGGACATGGCGTGGCTCGCCGTCGCCCTACGCCACTTGATCGACAACGTGGCGCAGCACGCCGGCGGCGCGGTGCGCTGCCGCGTCACGGCGGAACGGGACGAAGAGGGCTGGACCCTCGGGGTGCGCGACTGGGGCGTCGGGGTCGAACCGCAGCACCGCGAGCGCATCTTCCAACCGTTCGAACGCGCGCACGGCGCCGGCTCGGGCCTCGGGCTGCCCGTGGCCGCCCGCATCATCGAGCGCCACGGGGGGAGGTTGTGGCTCGAGAGCCCCGAGGATGGCGGCGCGCACTTCCGTTTCCGAATCGGCTGAGAATCCGGATTCTCAACCCCGTACCGTCACCCGCTGCGGGTCCGCGGGCAGGCGCAGCGTCGCCGTGTCTGCCCTGCGCGTGGCTGCCGGTAAGCCCGCTTCGATGCAGTCGAGCACGCGCTGCGCCGTGTGGCGGTAGCCCGTCAGCTTGCCGCCGTAGATCGTCACGATGCTCGGGCGGTCCTCGTCGTTTGTCTCGAGGATGACTTCGCGTGGACGGCTGAACGCGGAGCCCTTGCCCGCTGGCAGGACGCGCAATCCCGCCCACGTGTCGACGCGCTCACCCGCGCCGGCGGGGAAGTAGCGCAGGAGCGTGCGGTCGAGGTACTCGATCTCGTGCTCGGTCGGTGCGACGAGCGCCGGGTCGCTGTCGTACGGCTGTTCGGTCGTGCCGACCAGCGTTCGGCCCTTCCACGGCAGGATGAACACGGCCCGGTGGTCTTCGGCTTCGGTGTAGTAGATGCCCTCGCGGGCCTTGCCCGAGTACTCGACGTGCGTGCCGGCGACGAGCTCGATCGCGCGCCGTGGAGGAGCGGGTGTCATGCGGTCGAGCACCCGGTTGGCCCATGGGCCGCCGGCGTTGACGACGACGCGCGCGGTGACCTCGTGCTCGGCCCCGGCGTTTGTGTAGCGCACGCGCCAACCGTCGCCCGCGCGTTCGGCGGCGACGACCTCGGCGTCCATGAGTCCCTCCGCGCCCAGCTCGCGGGCCGACGCGAGGACGGCGCGGCACAGTGCAGCGTCGTCGGTCTGACCGTCGAAGTAGCGATAGACAGCGCGCAGGTTGTCCGTCGTGAGTCCCTCGAGCGTGTCCCAGTCGCGGCGCGCAACCTTCGTGAAGCGCGCCGTCTTGCGCAGGTTGCCTAGGAGCGCGTAGAGCGACAGCCCCGCGCGGATCTGCCACGGCTTGCGCGTCGTCTCGCGATAGACCGGGATGTTGAACGGTACCAGCCGCACGAGATGCGGCGCGATCTCGAGCAGGATGCGGCGCTCCCTGAGCGACTCGCGGACGAGCTCGAACTGTGCGCTCTCGAGGTACCGCAGGCCGCCGTGGATGAGCTTGCTCGACCGACTCGACGTGCCGATCGCGACGTGTTTGCGCTCGAGCAGCAACACCGAGTGCCCGGCTGCCGCGATCGCTTGCACCACGCCGATCCCTTGCACACCGCCACCGATCACGACGACGTCTTTGTCGAGGCTGGACATTCCTCGGATTGGAAAGGACGACGGCCCGCCGAACAACCGGAACTTGCCATGAAGCTGCCCGAGAACTCAGCGGTACACGGGGTCGAGGCTCAGCCAGCCCTCCAGTGCGCGCGCGACGATGTCGTTCCCCTCGGGGGTGAAGTGCTGGTGAAGGTAGAGCGGCGTCCCCTCCGGTGCGGCGATGAGTGCGCGCGCGACGTCGAGGTACTCGATCCCGCGCTCCTCGAGGTCGTTCAGCAGGTGCTCGTACCACTGCGGGTACCCCCCGCGGAACACGTCGAGTGTTCCCTGAGTCGGAAAGAGCACGACGAGCGCGTGCCCCGCACCCGTCGCGAGCGCTTCGCGCTTGAAGGTCTCGAGCAGCGCCAGCGTCACCCGGTACGGCTCACCCTGCGGGTCTTGCCAGAGTAGCCACGGGTTGCGTCGCCGTTCGGCCCTGCGGCCCGCGACGAGGCGCGCGATCGACGACCAGGCGGGCCATGGATCGTCGCCAGCCCAGTAGTCGTTCTCGCCCATCGTGTCGCGCAATGCGTCGCTGAGGGCCGCCTCGTACAGCTCACGGCGTGAGGCGTAGGGCACGGGCAAGAGCTCGAGCTGTCCGTCGCGCAAGACAAAGCGCGGTTTGACGACGGGTTGCGGCGTGTCCGGATAATGCAGCGTGCGCAGCCGGTTGACGTTGCGCGCGATATTCTCGAGCAACACGCCCATGACGATGACCTGCGCGCCGAGCTGCGTGCCGTCGCGGCGCAGACGCAGGAGCGCCTGGTCGGTGCCGTAGCCGCCGACACCGAAGTTGATGACCTCGAAGCCCTTGTCGAGGATCTCCATGCGCGCCGGCCAGCACTCCTCGTCCGCGACCTCCGTGCCGAACGTGTACGAGTCGCCGACGCAGACGAAGCGCACGAGTCCAGGCTCGGGACTGGTGTCCGTGCGCGGCTCGTACTCGCGGGCGCCGCGTGCGCCGATCGAGTTGATGACGCCGCTCTCGTAGCGCCCTTCGTGCTTGCCCGGGCGGAGCACCCAGCCGAGCTCCGCGTCGTAGTTGCCGACGTAGCCGGGCGGCCGCTTGCGTTCGATCTCGAGACGCGCCTCGAGCTTCGCGCGCAACGTCGGCTCGGAGAACGTCGCGTACGGCGGCAGCGAGTCGTCGCCAGCGATCACGAAGATCCCGATGAGGACATCGAGAGCGAGTGCCGCGAGGGTGAGTGAGGCGGTGGCGACCAAGAGGCGTTTCCACATGGGTCCCGCCACGATACACGCCGAGCGCACCCGGCCAAGTGCCGCAGGCCGGTTCGCCTCATGTCGCTCTTATGCGAATGACGATCAATCGCCTGAGAAGGCTTACAGAGGGGAAAGCATTCGCTTGCTGACAAAAATCACGATCGTTCTCGCGCTCGCCGTGGGATTCCTGGTCATTGCCGTGGTGCGCATGACCGACATCGCCGAGGACGCTTACGCAGGGCCGCTGCCCGCGCTGACGCAGGCCGAAGCCGAGTCGCTCGAGCGCCTGAGGAATGACGTTCAGCACGTCTCGCTCAAGATCGGGCAGCGCAACTTCACGCGCGTATCCGGACTCGAGAACACGCTGCAGTTCCTACGCTCGAGCATCGAGCCGCTCGGCTACAAGGTCCAGATGCACGACTTCTCCGTGCACGGAAAGGCCCTGCAGAACCTCGTCATCGAAGTGCGGGGCGTCGCGGTGCCGAGCGAAATCCTCGTCGTTTCGGCGCACTACGATTCGTACCTCAAGAGCAAGAGCGCGGACGCGAGTGCATCGGGCACCGCCGCACTCCTGGAGCTCCTGCGCCTCAATTCGGGCCGCAAGTTCTCACGCACGGTGCGATTCGTGTTCTGCGCCAACGGCGAACCTCCGTGGCGCGGCACGGCCGACGACGGGCACGTGCGCTACGCCGAGGCGTGCGAGGCAGCGCGCGAGAACGTCGTTGCCGCGATCTGCATCGGATCGATCGGCTACTACTCCGAGACCGCGGGAAGCCAGGACTTCGCCTTCCCGTTGAACCTGACCTACCCGTCCACCGGTGACTTCGCGGCGGTGTTCGGGGCACCCAGAAGTCGTGCTCTGGTCGAGAAGGTCGCGGGCCTGTGGACCGTGGAGACCTCCTTTCCCTTGCAGGCGGGCGCGATTCCAGGATGGGTCCCGGGCGTCCCGAGTGGGGGGCACGAGGCCTTCGATGCCGTCGGAATCCCGTCGGTCCTGATCGGCGACACGCGCGAGCAGCGCTTCCCCGACGTCGGGACGGCGTACGACCTCCACGACCGCCTCGACTACGACCGTATGGCGCGCGTCGTCCACGGTCTGAGGCGCGTCGTCGACGAGCTGTCGCGGGCCGGCGCCTGACGCGCCCCCGCCGCGAGGGTAAGGTACCGGCCATGCCCGACCCGCTCGTTGCCCTCGACCCGGACGAACCGGGGCAGACGCCGCCGCCGCGCCTCAGCGTGCGCGGCTTGACCAAGCGCTACGGCGACGAGCTGGCGGTCGAGGATCTCTCGCTCGAGGTAGCGCCCGGGGAGATCCTGGGGCTCGTCGGGCCGAACGGCGCGGGGAAGACGACGACCCTGCGCTCGATCGCGGGCATTCTGCCGATCCAGCACGGCCAGGTGCTCGTCGGCGGCTACGACATCGCGCGCGACGAGGCGCGCGCCAAGTCCCAGCTCGCGTGGGTGCCGGACGACCCGCAACCGTTCGACAGCTTGACCGTCGCCGAGCACCTCGAGTTCACGGCCCACCTGTACCGCGTCAGCGACTGGCGCGCGCGCGCCGCCGAGCTCTTGGAGCTCTTCGAGCTGACCGACAAGCGCGACGCGCTGGGCGGAGAGCTCTCACGCGGCATGCGGCAGAAGCTCGCCTTCTGTAGCGCGTGGCTCGCCCATCCCGGAGTCGTGATGCTCGACGAGCCGCTGTCGGGCCTCGACCCGCGCGGCATCCGCGCCGCGCGCCAGGCGATCTCGGACCTGGCCGGCTCGGGCGTCGCCGTCGTGCTCTCCTCGCACCTGCTCGAGCTGATCGAGGCGCTCGCGGGTCGACTGCTGATCATGGACCGCGGCAAGGCCGTGTTCACAGGCACGCTCGCTGAGGCGCGCGAGCAAATCGCGCAGGGGCAGGCGAGCTCGCTCGAGGAGATCTTCCTTGCCGTCACCGAGGGGGACGACGAGCCGGAGAGAGCCGCCCAATGACGGTCGCGAGCGCATGATGGGGGCGGCATGAAGGGCAGCCTTCCCGTGCTGGGCCACCCCGCCCTCAGGCGCCTCGCGCGGATGAAGCTGAAGGCCAAGGTGCGCTCGATTCGGCGCCGGCTGTCGACGCCCTCGGGCTGCCTCTTCGGTGGCGTCGGCCTGCTGCTGATGCTGCTCTGGTTCGGGACGCTGATCGCACGCGGCTGGGTCGAGCAGGACCAGCCGATCCGGCCGCGCGCGGACCCGCGCCAGTTGGAGCTGCTCGCGCGCGGAACGCTGGCGATGTTCACCATGATGGTCGTCTTGGCCTCGCTCGCCCACCGCGGTCTCTACCTGCCGCAGGGGGAGATCGAGCGTCTGCTCTCGGCACCGGTCTCGCGCGTGGACCTCGTGCGCTACCGGATGCTCTCGAACCTCGCCCGCTCGGTGCTGTTCGGGATCATCTCCGGCCTGCTCGTCGCACCGCGCATGCCGCACTTCGTATTCGCCTACCCCGCGACGTTCCTCGCGATGCTGACGGTGCCCGTGCTGGGCCAAGCGTTCGCCCTGGTGTTCGGCGACGCCGAGAATCGTCTCGGCCGGGTGCTGAGTCGCGTCCCGCCGAGTGTGCCGCGGATCGTGTTGGCCGTGATCGTCTGGGCGGCCATGATGCTCTTCCTGTTCGATCCGCCGCCCGCTTCCGGGCTCGAGCACGACCCGTTCGAGATCGGGCCGACCGTCGACGTCGCGGCGCGCGCCGAGCAGGGCTGGCGCTCGTTCCTCTCTCACCCGACGGTCGTGTGGCTCACGCTGCCTTTCGCACCCTGGGCGAAGGCGATCTCGGCCGGCGACCTGGGCACGTTCTTGCCCTGGTTCGGCCTCTCGATCGGGCTGTTCCTCGTGCTCTTTGAGCTGACGGCGCGGATCCCGATCGACTTCCGCGAGCTCTCGCTCGAGACGTCGGCCGACGTCGCGCGCCGCATGCGGCTGATGCGCTCGGGTCAGAACGCGATCAGCGGCGCACGCGTCTCGAAGCGCGCCCTCGCCCGACGCGTTCCGTGGATCTTCGGGCGCACGCCGTTCGGGGCCGTCGCGTGGCTCAAGTGCTGCTCGATCTTTCGCAAGGCGCGCGGTACGTTGCTGTTCGCCTTGATCGTCACGGCGCTCGCGACCTTTGCGGCGACCGAGCTGTTCCCCGATCCCTTCGGCGGGGCGCTGTTCATCGCGCTGCTCGGTACGCTCTATCTCGGATCGGGGCTGCGCTTCGACTTCCGCGCGGACCTCGATCTGATGGAGATCATCAAGGTCTGGCCGCTGCGACCGTGGAAGATCTTCCTCGCGACGATCCTGCCCGGGGCGTTGCTGCTGACCGTGCTGATCGAGGTCGCGATCCTGGCGCGCAGCCCGCTGCTCGCATGGCGCGCGGACGTGCCGTTCGACGTGGCGCTGGGTCCGCGTGTACTGGGCGTCATGGCGGGCGTCCCGCTCGTGAGCATCCTGTGGGTCGCGCTCGACAACGCGGTCTTTCTCGTGATGCCGGTGCGCTTCGTCCCGGGCCAGTCCGGCGCGATGCAGCACACGGGGCGGACGATGGTGATGCTGGTGCTGCGCCTGCTTCTGCTCGCCGTACTCGCGTTCTCGGCGTGGGGGCTCGCGTTCGCGACGACGTTCGTCGCGACCGAGTGGTTCGGCGCCAGTGCCGGGATCGCGCTCTGGCTCGCATCGTGCGCGGCGATGCTCGTGGTGATGCTGGGCGTCGGGGCGCTCCTGCAGGCGGGGGCCTGGGCGTTGGCGCGGTTCGACGTGAGCCGGGAGCGCATCTTGACGGGGTGAGGGTCGAACTCCGTCACTCCTCCAACACCGCCGCCAAGTGCGGCCACAGCCGCGCACCCGTCCCCTCGTTCGCGAACGCGACGAACGTCACCGGCGTCTCGGTGTCGAGTGGAAAGTCCAGCGGTCGCCCGTCGAGCGCCGTCACGACGCAGCCGGCTTCGCGCGCACAGAGCGCGGCGCCCGCCATGTCGTAGGGCTTGCACGTCTGCGTCGCGCGGCCGCGGCGCGTCGCGATCAGGTGGCGCGCCTCGACGACCATGCGGTACGTGCCGAGCGCGGTCAGGACGAGCTGGCCGCCGCTCGAGATGAACTGGTCGTCGAAGCAACGGCTCGTGTCGCCGTCCTCCTCCTCTTCGACGCGGCGGAAGAAGCGCGCGGCGAGCGCGGCGGTCTCGGCGCGGATGTCGGGGTGGAAGGCGAAGAAGGGGAAGAAGCCGTCGTCGACACGGTCGTCCGTGTCGGCGAACAGCGCACCCTCCGACAGGACGAGGTCGTCGCCGAGGTTGCGCACGCGCACGGTGCAGCCCCCGCCGCGCAGGCCCGTCAGCGTGCGGTAGTGGGCGGCGCGCGAGTCCGGGATCTCGGCGACGAGGCCGAGCGTGACGTCGGCGAGGCGCGGCACCTCCGGTCCCGGACCGCAGAACGAGACGACGGTCCACGCGGCGCGCAGGTCGTTCATCAGGCCGCGCGTCCCGTCGACCGGGTCGACCGCGATGCGCGGCCCGCCGTGGTCGAAGCCGGCGAGCTCGACCGGCTCCTCGCCGGGGCCGGCGTTCTCGGCGGGGCCGAGGTGCCGCCAGCCGGTGTCCTCGGTCAAGAGCGAGAGCGGCTCCTTGCGGGCGACCGCGAGCAGCCACTCGCCGATCGCGTCCTCGCAGGCGACGTCGAGCCCGAATGTGACGTCCCCGGCACCCTCGCCGACGGGCCGCGACACCGATTCGAGCCGGCCCCGCTCCAGGGCCTCGCGCATGGCTCGGCGGGCCGCGCGGCGCACGTGGCGGGCGAGCTCGTCGAGCCTGGGGGCCCAGCGCCGGGCGAGAGTCAGGTCGCCGTCCGCCGGGACGGGGGGCGTGGGGGCAGAGGTCGGGGAAGGGGGCTCGGGCATGCGCGGCATCCTAGTGGTGTGATTCACTCTTGTGCGGCATTTTGGTCGGTGCGTACGCGTTCGCTGCAAGGCGCAGCGACGACGCGACTTCGCAGCAAGTCTCGGAGGAG
>JAAELL010000460.1 GCA_024226735.1 bacterium
ACCGAGCCGATCGACGTCGCGTTCCAGCGCATCCACCACAGCTCGCCGCGCAGCCAATGCGCGATCCTCAGCGCCCTGGTGCAGCAGCAGGGCACGGCACCCTCCGGCAGCGCGGTCGGCGACGTCCCGTTCAAGCTCACCCGCAGCATCACCCAGGAGCGCGAGCGCCGCGACCGCTGGGAGAACACCCAGGACAACCTGTTCTGCATGAACGCGCTGATCGACTTCCGAGACGTTTATGAGCGCCAGGCGCCGGGCATGACCGTCCGTGCTTTCCTCGACGGCGAGAAGCTGGGCAAGGCGCGCTTCGACGACCTGCGCGATCCGCCCGTCGAGCTCGAGCGCCCGCTGACCGCGGACGATCCCGGCCGCCGGGCGACCCTCGAGATCACCCGCTCGGGGAGCGGCCGCCTGTACTACGCCGCCCGGCTGTTCTATTCGCCGGCCGAGCTCAAGACCGAGCCGATCGACGTCGCGTTCCAGCGCATCCACCACAGCTCGCCGCGCAGCCAATGCGCGATCCTCAGCGCCCTGGTGCAGCAGCAGGGCACGGCACCCTCCGGCAGCGCGGTCGGCGACGTCCCGTTCAAGCTCACC
>JAAELL010000461.1 GCA_024226735.1 bacterium
CGTCCTGGCAAGGCGCGTTTCCGACGCGTAGCCGCTGGTTCCTCGGAGGAAATGCAACGCAGCCAGGGCGGATTCGGTCGGTTTCGAGCGGGTCATGAGTTTCACCACGGGCTGCTAGGGGGGCTGGGGCCCCAGCCCCCCTACGAGATGGGTTCGGCGGATATCTCCAGGACCTGGACCGCCAGCTCGCCCGAGGGGAGCTTGAGCACCACTTCGTCCCCGGCCTGCTTGCCGAGGAGGCCGGCGGCCAGGGGCGCGCGGTAGGAGACGATCTGGGTGCCGTTCCACTCGTCGCCATCCCAGGGGCCCAGGATGACGATTTCGATCTCGCTGCCCGAGTCCTCGCGGTAGCGGACGCGGGAGCCGGGGCAAGCGGTGGCCTCGGGCAGGGTCGCGTTCTCGATCAGGTCGGCGCTGCGCAGCTCCTCCTCGATCGCCATCGCGCGCGAGGTGAGGTTGCGCTGCTCCTCGATCGCCGCTTCCCACTCGGAGTTCTCCGAGAGATCGCCGAACGACGCGGCGCGGCCGATGGCCTCTTCGTTCTCAGGGATCTTCGTCTCGCGCAGCTCGCGCAGCTCGTTCGAGCGCTTGGTCAGGCCCAGCTTCGTCGTCCAGATCGTCTCGCCGACCCAGAACGGAGCCGTGTCGCCGGTGAAGAAGTCGCGGTCCTTCTCGAGGGCGATGTCGGTGATCACGTGGTCGATCTCGGGGTCGGCGCCCTGGGCGATCGTCATCGTGATCGTGCGCAGCGCGGCCAGGTCCGCGTCGGCGAGCAGGAGCTTCAGCAGCGGCGTCTCGCCCTTGGTCAGAAGGTCCGTCAGCCGCGCGCAGACCCGCGTCAGCTGCGGGTTGCCGCGCCGCATCCGGAAGAGGTGTTGGGCGAGGCTGATCAGCGCCTGGGCGCGGATCACCGGCGTGTGGAAGTCCTCGGGGAACTTCTTGCCTTCGAAGAGAGCCGCGAGCGTCACGAGCAAGAGCGGCGAGCGCAGCGGGCGCGCGAGCAGTCCGTGGTAGAGCGTTCGCAGGTCTTCGTGGCGTTTGGCGGCCTTGTACTTGTCGACGAGCGGACGCACCTGCCCGGGCGCGGCGTGCTGCATGTGCGGAAGCACTTCCTCGAGCCAGCCCTCGCCGAACAGTTCGGGCAGGACCTCGACGCTGCGCTCCTGGTCCTTGACGTTCGGCAGGGCCTGGAAGAGCTTCCAGAGCTCCGACGGCGTCGACGGATCGGGCGGCGGCTCGGCACCCAGGACCTCGCGCAGGACCGTCAGCAGGCCGTCGGGCGATTCCCCCCGGCGCTCGCGCAGGAACAGCCACGCGGCGACGCGCTCCTCGAGCCGGTCGCTCTCGACGGCGGCAGCGGATTCGAGCACCTCGACGCCGACTTCGGCCAGCTTCTCGTCGACCGACTTGCCGATGAACAAGTCGCGCACCTTCGAGTGCACCTCGGCGACGCTGCTGGCCTGGGTGAGCTGCTTGCGCAGGGCCTCGGTCGGATCCTTCGCGGTCAACAGCAGGGTCACGACCGACTTCTGCGGGGAGCCCGAGACCTCGAACCACTCCGAGGTCTCCGCGAGCTTGCGCGCCTTGCGCCACCACGCGGACCACGCGCTGCCCTCGATTCCGATCCCCATCATCGCCAGACGGATCGCCGCGGTGGTCGCCTTGCCCTTGCCGGTCTGGACGACGCGGCGTAGAACCTCCAGCGGTTCCTTCTTGGCGCGCTTGCGCAGTCCCTCCGGGTCGCGGAAGTACTGAGCCTTCAAGTCGGTCTCGGCGAGCGGCTCGAAGATCTCGATCGCCGCGGACATCGGGAAGCGGTCGCCGCGTCCCGAAGCGAACTTCACCTCGACCTCCATTGCACCGGGATCGAGCGCGAGGACTTCGCCCGCTCCCCAACCGCCGGGGTGGTAGACGACCGAGCCCACCTGCATCGCGTACAGCTTCGCGAAGGCGCGCCACGGACCGCGCAAATCCGCGGAGCCTTCCTGGAGCCCCGTCAACTCGGCGTACGGCTCGAACCAGGTCTCGTCCGCCCACGCTTCGCGCGCGAGGCGCATGAGGTCGGCGGTCAGCTCGGCGGGATTTCCGCCCGCGATGAGCACGCCGCCGATGACCTGCGCGGCCTCGGCCTTGCGGCCCAGCTCCTCGAGCGCGGAGACGTGCTCCTTCGCGAGCGCGACGCAGCGCGCGATGCGCTTCTTTTCGCCGGCGAGCTGGAGGGCGACGAGCAGATCGTCGATCGGTTCCTCGGAGACGAAGCGCTCCTTCCAAGCATCGTCGAATTCTTGCCAGTGATCCTTGGAGACGAGGAGAGAAAGGCTCATGACGAATCGACCGCAACCGCTGGAGGGATCGTGGGCGAGGAGCGCGGAATCTCCCCGGCACGGGCACGCCTCCGTGGGAAGAGCCCACGGAGGCGTGTCATGTATAGGATGCCCGCGCGCGAGGCGACTTTCCAGTCTCCTGCCGCCTCTAGGGCGTTTCCTTGCCCTGCGCCGTCGAGGTCACGGGGTGAATTGGATCACGACCACGTCCGTGAAGTTCGAGGTCTGGCCGTCCCGGTACCAAGCCTGAAAGCGCCAGCGCTCCCCGGGGATCACGGCCTGGACGGGGTTAACCGGAATCGCGTTGACGTCGATCCGCGTCGAGAAGCACGGTCCTTGCCCAACACTGTCCTGGTAACGTCCGATGTTCGGCCCGAGACAGATGAAACCCGCCGAGCCGGGGGGCATGAAGATACCCCCGTTCCGGCTGGCCAGGAAGTACCCGAACTGGTCCACCGGGAGTTGGCCCGCGAGCAGGGTGACGTCGTTGTGGCCGATCGAGGTGCTGCCGCAGGCGCGGGCTTCGCCCGGCAGGCCGGTCGAATTGGGCGTGGTCGGGCACGGCGTCGGGGACGGGCCGCCGATGGGGGCGCACTCGAGCGCGACGAGGTTGTCGAGGCCGAACCCCTCGCCGCCCGAGCCAGGAATGAGGCTCATCGCCGTGAAGACCACCCGTTCCATTGGATCGGGCGAGACGACGCCGAGGAACTGGCCCGCGTCGTCGCTGGAGATCGGGCACTCGATCACGACCGCATTGCCCTTGAAGAAGGTGAGTTGCACCCCCTCTAGGCCCAATCCGTGGGTGATCTCGGCGCCGAAGGCCCGCACCGGTCGGTCGAAGCGGATCTCGATGCGCGTCTGCGGCACCCCGTCCTCGGCGTGGTTGACGTAGCACGAGGCGTAGTTCGTGCCGTTGTTGTCCATCGTCTGGAAGGGCGGCACGTCGATCAGGTTCTCGAACAGCTGCCCCTGGAAGCTCTGGATCGAGCCGATGTTCAGGGCGACCGGGGCGCCGCTGAACGGCGTGTCGGCGTTGAAGCCGGCGAAGCTCTCGGTCCCGCCGGGTGTCGTGTTCGTCGCACCCGCCGCCGCGGCCCATTGGGGACGCTGGTCGAAGCACTGGGCCTCGGTCACGACCGCCAGATCGTCGAGCCCGAACGTCTCGCCGACGAGGCCCGGCACCAGGCTCATCGAGCGCAGGCGGGCGCCGCGGAAGGAGTCGTCGGAGGCGTAGCCGACGAACTGCGCGAGGCTGTCCGAGGCGATCGCGCAAATCGCGATCGGCGCCGTCTGGTTCGAATCGAGGATCAGGAGCTCGACGCCCTCCTGGCCCAGCCCGCCGGAGATGTCGCACCCGAAGGCCTTCACGGGCTGGCGGAAGGTGAGCTGGATTTGGGTGTTCGTGTCGTCGTTGACGTAGCAGGCCGCGTGCGGCGTGCCGTCGTGCTCGACCGACTGGAAGGGCGGAACGTCGACGAAGTTGCGCACGTTCAGGCCGTTCACGGCCTGGATGGCGCCCATCCGGATCGGGACCGGGCCCGCCTCGAAGCTGATGTCGGACTGGAAGTCCCCGAAGCTCTCGGAGATCGTCGCGACGCCGGCGACGTCGGTCCAGGCGCCGCGCTCATCGAAGCACTGGGCGGACAGGGGCGCCGCGAGGGGAAGGGACAAGAGCAGCGGGGCTCCGAGCAGAGATCCGCATCGTGTCGAGAAGGGTTTCATGCCGTGAACTCGTCTTTTGGTTCGAGGAGGTCGTTGGCTCGGAACCCTCGGTCCATTCGCATCCTGAAACGGGCCGTGCACCCTCGCAAGCGGGCAGGTGGCGCGCCGGAGCGGTCGACCTGAGGGACGCGGCCGTGGCGCGACCGCCGATCGCTGCCCAGGGCTCAGCCTCGGGTCCGCCTAATCCCCTGGCGGCCCAACCACCTGCGCTAGCGGCGTTGAAAAGGCTCGAATCACTGTCCACACCCGGCTTCGCGCGCTCGTCCGCCTGCAATTTTCTTGTTGCTCGACCGGTTTTCGAGTCCCTCCCGCACGCAGCCCGATCTGGGACGAGCGCGCTCCGTGACCCGCAACCGGCAAGGGGCTACGCTATCGAGTCGGACCTGGATCAGCGCTCCGCGCGAGCTCCCTGACGAACCCGAGATCCGCATGATCCCGACCTTCCTGCAGACCGTCGCCCTCGTGGGCGCCACCGTCCACCCCATGACGCCGGGCGCCGAGCCCGCGCCGGCCACGATCCTCGTCTCGGATGGACGCATCCAGGCGATCGGGGTCGACGTCGAGATCCCGGAGGACGCCGAGGTGCTCGAGCTCGAGGGCTTGCACATCGTCCCGGGTCTGATCGACGCGGCGATCAACCACGACCTCGAGCACGATCCGCTCTACATATCGGCCGGGGTGACGCTCGTCCGCGACACCGGCAACCGCCTCGCCATCCTCGAGCAGCGGGTGCCGGAGGCGCGCGACCACATGCCGGGCCCCGACCTGCTCGTCGCCGGACAACCGCTGGCGGGGGACATGGGCGCGACGACGGACTCGGTCGTTCTGCGCAGCGGCCGCGACGTGCAGGGCGTGCTCGGGAGGCTGTTCGCCGAGCTCCAAACGAGGGAGCTCGACCTCGACTACCTCTCGATCCTCGAGGGCCTGCCGCCGGATGCCTGGCGCGCGCTGATCCCGTTCGCGCACGAGCGCGGCAAGCAGGTGTGGGGACCGCTGCCAAAGCTGATCACGCTGAAGGAGGCGACCAACGTCGGGCAGGACGGGATGCTCGGCCTCCAGCGACTCCTGCCTCCGAACAAGCGCTGGCACCAGGTCGAGGCCAAGGACCTGGCGCCGCAGATCGCGCTCCTGACCGCGAAGCCGATGCACGTCACGCCGCACGTGCAGGTCTTCGGCCGCATCCTCACCGACTACTCCGGGGAGCCCGAGGGGTTGTCCTGGATGGGGCCGCACTACCGCGTCGCGTGGAGCGCCGACCGCAGGCAGTGGAGCCAGGCAGTCGTCGGCGAAGTGCGCGCGGCGACGGAGAAGGCGATCGACCTGCAGCGCGGCGCCTTGAAGGAGCTGTGGCTCGCGGGCGTGTCGCTGGTTCCCGGCAGCGCTGCGCCGAACTCGTGGCTCGTGCCGGGCACCGCTCTGCTCGACGAGCTCGACCAGTGGGTGCGCGCCGGCATCCCGCCCGTCGAGGTGCTGCGGTTCGCCACGGCGAAGAGCGCGGCCGTCCTGGGCGTCGACGCTGACCGCGGCACCCTGGAAGTCGACAAGATCGCCGACCTCGTCGTGCTGGGCGCGGACCCGCGCCAGTCCCTCGGCGGGTTCCGCGATCCCGAGATCGTCGTCCTGCGCGGGCGCGTGCTCGAGCGCGAGGAGCTCGCCGCGCTGCGCGACGGCCTCGCCAAGCGACAGGCGGCGGTGCTCGCCGAGCTCAGCAAACCGATCGAGGTGTCTCCGCCCAAGGTGCCCGAGGGGCGCGTCGTGCTCGACGGGCGCGCGGACACGAGCGCCTACGGGCAGCTCATCTCCACCGAGCGTTTCGCCGTCGTCGAGATGAAGGACGGGCGCACGGCGTACTGCACGCACTTGGTCACGCCCGAGACCGCATCGGAAACGGGGCGCAACCTGAACCTCGTGATGGTGTTCTCCGGCAACCAGCTCGACGGGTTCGACCTGTCGATCCAACCGCTGGAGAACGCGACGAAGGCGGCTCGAGCGGTAGAGTCCGGCGCCGAGGGAGAAGCGGCCCCCCAGGAAGAGGGCCAACCGCAAGAAGAGGGCCAACCGCAAGAAGAGGGCCAACCGCAAGAAGAGGGCCAAACCGACGCACAGGGCGAACCCGCGGACGATGCGAGCGATCAGGACCCGGGCGTGATCGTCGCTCCCGAGCCCAAGGAGCCCGACCCCGAGGACATCGACTTCCGCACCGCGGTGTACACCGCGCAGGGTGCGCGCGTCGGCGCGAGTGCGCGCATGAGCATCCAGCGCCGGCTCAACGGCTTCCCGGTCGGCAACAAGACGGCCGACGATCCGGTCAACGTCGTCGACATCTCCAACGTGCTCGTCGCACTGATCACCGCACATCATTTTCCCGAGGGTGTCTCGTTCGCTCTGTCGTTCGAGGGGGAAGCGCTCGAGCCATACGTCGACCGCTGGAACCTCGTGGTCAAGCCGAGCGATCACCAGCTCCAGCTGCGCACGAGCCGCGGCTGGATGAGCTTCGCGATCGACGCGAACGGCGCGCCGCTCGCCGGCGTGCGCAAGGCCGGCAACGCGGAGCTGCACGTGGCCATCTCCGAGGTGCGCACGTTCGGTGGCGCTGGGCATCCGCCGAAGGCCGAGCGCGTCTTCGTGCAGCCCGCCTCGGCCGAGGTCGGCGCAGGCGGGCAGACCGAGGACGAGTGAGCGTTGACCTTCGGGGCCGGAGGGCGCTGCGCCAGTGCGCAGAACATGGACGTGTCGCCGGCGGCGGAGCGGGAGTTCGCGCCCCTCGCGCTCGGGCCGCTGCGCGTGTGGCCGCCGGTCGTGCTCGCCCCGATGGCGGGCGTGACCAATCTCGCCTTCCGTAGCCTGTGCCGCGAGTACGGCGCGGGGCTGTACGTGTCCGAGATGATCACGGCGCGCGGCTACCTGATGGGCAACCGCTTGACGACGCTTCTCGCCAGCTCGGACCCGAGCGAAAAGCCGCGCTCGGTCCAGGTGTACGGGGCCGACCCCGTCGACCTCGGCGAGATGATCAAGCTCTTGGTCGCCGAAGGCGTCGATCACATCGACATCAATTTCGGCTGCCCCGTGCCGAAGGTCACGCGCTCCGGCGGCGGCAGCGCGATCCCCGCCAAGCCGCGGCTCGTCGCGCGCCTGGTCGCGGCGATGGTCAAGAGCGCGGGCGCCGTGCCCGTCACGGTCAAGATGCGCAAGGGCATCGACGAGGACCTCTTGACCTACCTGGGCGCCGGCAAGGCGGCGCAGGAGGAGGGCGCGGCGGCCGTCGGCCTGCACGCGCGCACCGCGGCCCAGCTGTACGCGGGGGACGCGGACTGGAGGGCCATCGCTCGCCTCAAGCAGCACCTGTCGGTGCCCGTGCTCGGCAACGGCGACATCTGGGAGTCTTGGGATGCTCTGCGCATGATGCGCGAGACCGGGTGCGACGCGGTGATCGTCGGGCGCGGCTGCCTCGGGCGGCCGTGGCTGTTCCGCGAGCTCGCCCAGGTCTTCGCCGGCGACGAGCCCGATCCGCCGCCGCGACTGGGGGCGATCACCGAGATCATGATCGACCACGCGCGGCGCCTGATGGCGCTGTTCGGGGACGACATGGGGCTGCGCCAGATGCGCAAGTGGACGGGCTGGTACACGAAGGGCTTCCACGGCTCAGCGGCTGTGCGCGGCGAGCTGATGCGCTTCGAGTCGCTCGACGAGCTACGGACGCTGATGGAGCGGCTCGATCCCGACGAGGAGTTTCCGATTCGCGCCCTGCGTGCCCACCGCGCCAAGGGCAGCAAGACCCAACGCGTCAAGCTGCCCGAGGGCTTCCTCGACGATCCCGACGACGACACGCCGCCCAAGGGACCGCGCACCTTGGAGGAGATCGAGAGTTGGGAGCGGGCGCTCTCCGGCGGTTGATGCGGCGAATCGACGTCGAGAGACGAGCTCGCCTCGGCTTTCCCTTGGGCCTTTCCTTCGGTACGGCGCGCCTGTGAAATGAGGCCCGTCCCACACCAGAGAATGCCCATGCCCGAAGCCGCGCCTGCCCCCGAGCTGTTCCAGAGTCCCTCCTACGCGTCGCCGACCAAGGAGTGCGACGTCGTCATGAAGGGGGGCATCACGAGCGGCGTGGTCTATCCGCTCGCGATCTGCGAGCTGGCGCGGGACTACCGCTTGCGTTCGGTCGGCGGGAGCTCGGCCGGTGCGATCGCCGCCGTCGCGGCGGCCGCGGCGGAGTGCGGACGGCAGCAGGGAGTCGGCACGGGCTACGTCGGGCTCGCGCAGCTCCCCGGCAAGCTCGGCGAGCAGCGCGCCGGCCGCTCGCGTCTCTTCTCGCTCTTCCAGCCCAACCCCGAGACGCGCGGTATCTTCGGGATCCTCTCGGCGTTCCTCTTTCGGCCGCCGGACGAGACGACGTCCTACATGGACGAGTGCAAGGAGCACCTGTCGAGCCCGTGGACGCTCTTGAAGAAGACGTGGGGGCGCTGCGTGCGCTGCGCGCACCGCTCGAAGCGCGGCAAGATCGTTCCGCTCACCTGCGCGTTCGTGAAGGCCTTCCCCGGCTGGTCGATCACGAGCGTCGCGCCGCTGTTCTTCGTCATCGCCCTGCTAAAGGGCCTCGCCCTGAACGGCGCGTTCCCGTCGGGCCTCGGTGGACTGGCGCTCGGGTGCTGCTGGGTGATTGCGCTCTGGATGATCCTGTTCGGGCTGATCGTCGCATTTCCGATCCGCAAGTTGATCCTGTCGACGATCGAGGACAACGGCTACGGGCTGACGACGGGCTTCTTGCCCGCCGATAAGGCGCCGGCGCAGCCGTTGACCTCGTTCCTCGACGAGCAGTTCGACGCGCTCGCAGGCAAGCAGGCCGGGACCCCGCTGACGTTCGGCGACCTCGCCGAAGCGGGCGTCTCGCTCGAGGTGCTGACGACCAACTTGACCCAGGGGCGCCCGCACTCGATCCCGTTCCAGACGCGCGACTTCCACTGGGACCCGACCGAGTTCGAGCGCTACTTCCCGCCCGCGGTCGTCGACTGGATGGTGAAACACTCCGAGCCCGTGGCGGACGACGACGAGCCGGCGGTCGTCGACGGCAAGCTCTTGCCGCTGCGGATGCTGCCCGAGACGCGCGACTTGCCGGTCGTGCTCGCGGCGCGCATGAGCCTGAGCTTCCCCGTGCTGATCTCCGCGGTCCCGCTGTACGCCAAGCGCTACACGAAGGGCTTCGACGGGTGGGAGCGCTGCCAGTTCTCTGACGGCGGCATCTCGAGCAACCTGCCCGTGCACTTCTTCGACTCGCCCGTGCCGACGCGACCGACGTTCGCGATCAACCTGCGCGGGACGTCGAAGGTCGACGCCGATCCGTGCAAGAACGTACGCCTGCCGAAGGGCAAGGCCGCCAACTTGGGCGGCATCCGCCCGCGCTCGGTGAAGATCGAGGGCGTGCCCGCCTTCCTCGGCGCCGTGATGAACACGATGCAGAACTGGGCGGACGACCTGCAGCTGCGCGTGCCCGGCTACCGCGACCGTGTCGCGACGATCTACCACGACGCCAGCGAGGGCGGCCTGAACCTCGACATGCCGCAGAAGCGCATCGAGGGCCTGAGCGAGCGCGGCCTGTGCGCGGGCGAGGCCTTCGTGCGCGACTTCGACTGGGAGAACCACCGCTGGGTCCGCTTCCGTTCGTCGATGCACCTGCTGCAGGGCATGACCGGTGGCATCGGCGCCAGCATCGGCGACGACATCACGGAGATGATCGAGACGCCGCCGAGCTACCCGATCGCGAACAAGAAGCAGAAGACGGTCGCCGAGCGCGTCGTCGAGAAGGTCGCGGACGTCGGCGCGCTCAACACGCACCAGGACAACCCCTTCGGCGAGGAGCACGACGATCAGGCGCCGAAGCCCCTGCCGAGGCTGCAGATCGTCCCGCGCACGTGACCGAGGTCGAAGTCGCGGTCGTGGGGGCCGGCGCGGCCGGTCTGTGGGCGGCCGCCGTGTGCGCGCGCGCCGGCTCCGGCGTGCGCATCTTCGAGAAGACCGCGCGCACCGGCACGAAGATCCTCGCCAGCGGCGGCACGCGCTGCAACCTGACGACGACGCTCGGTGGGCGCGAGGCCGCCGAGCTCTTCCGCCAGAGCGGCGCGCGCTTCCTGCGCCCGGCTTTCGCGGCACTGTCGCCCGAGCGCGTGCGCGAACGCTTCGCCGCGATGGGGGTGCCGACGGTCGAGGCGCCACTGGCGAAGATCTTCCCCGCCAGCGACCGCGCGCGCGACGTGCGCGATGCCCTCGAGCGCGAAGCCCGCGCGGCTGGAGCCGAGATCGAGCTCGATGCACCGGTCGTCCGCGTCGAGCGCGGCGGGCGCTGGCGGCTCGTGTTCCAAGACGGGCGCAGCGTGACGTGCCGCTCCGCGCTGTTGTGTCCGGGCGGACAGAGCTACCCGCGCACCGGCACGACGGGCGACGGCTACCGCTGGTTGCGCGAGCTGGACCTGCCCGTCGTCGACCCCGTCCCGGCGCTCGTACCGCTCTCCAGCCCCGCGCCGTGGGTGCACGAGCTGACGGGCATCGCGTGGCAGGAGGGCGAGGTGCGGCTCGCCCTCGACGGCAAGATCGTCGCCAAGCGCCGCCGCCCCGTGCTCTTCACGCACCGCGGCGTCTCGGGACCGGGAGCGATGGACGTCAGCGTGCACGTCGCGCAGGCCGGCGCGGCGACACTGCACCTGGACCTGTACCCAGGCCTCTCCCGCGATGCGCTGCGCGCGCGGCTGATCGAGTCGGCCCGGGCGAAGGGCAGCCCGCGGCTCGCGCGCGTCCTCCCCGGCGAAGTGCCGCGCAGACTCGCCGAGGCGATCGGCCAGCAAGTTGGTCTGAAGGAGCCGAACCCCAGAATGATGGACGTCCCCAAGGACGCGCGGCACCGGTTGATCGAGACCCTGAAGGGGCTCGCGGTGCCGGTCGACGGGACGCTCGGTTACGACAAGGCCGAGGTGACGGCGGGGGGGCTGGCGCTCGACACGGTCGACCCGCGGACGATGGAGGTACGCGGGTGCCCGGGGCTATTTGTGTTCGGGGAGCTGCTCGACTTGGATGGACCGATCGGGGGGCTCAACTTCCAGGCGGCGTTCGCGTGCGGGGAGTTGGCCGGCAGAGCTGCCGCCGAGCAGTAGAGGGCAAAGACCGGCCAGCGCTCCGTCCAATCGAGCGCCGGCCGGCCGTTTCTCTCTTCCGGCCCGGTCTCAACGGCGTCAACCGTTGAACCCAGCAAACAAACCCGGTGCCGCCTGTGGCACCAGCGGAGCTGCTCCGCAGCCCCGCTAATCCTGCGAGACGAGCTTCTCGCCGCGCGTGGTCGCCGCCGCTTCCATCGCCTCGGTGTACCGCCCGTACCGCGCCTCGCCGTTGCACTTCGCGCGGTGCAGGTAAGCGCCGGCGCCGGCTTCGACGTCCTTGCCGGCCCACGCCTTCAGCGCCGGCGCCTGCAGGGCACGGCCGTAGGAGAACGAGAGCTCCCAGGGGTGCGTGCAGTCCATCGCGTTCATCGCGTTGAGGTGCGCCGTCGCGACTTCGTCCGACTGGCCGCCGGAGAGGAACACGATGCCCGGCACGGCCGCGGGGACGTGGCGGTTGAAGCAGCGCACCGTCGCATCGGCGACGTCTTGCACGGACGCTTGCGTCTTGCACTCGGTCCCGGACAGGACCATGTTCGGCTTGAGGAGGATTCCCTCGAGCACGACGCGCTGGCGGTGCAGCTCGTCAAAGGTGCGTTGCAGGGCCTCGCCGGTGACCTCTTCGCAACGCTCGATCGTGTGCGGGCCGTCCATCAGGACCTCGGGCTCGACGATCGGAACGAGGCCGGCCTCCTGGCAGAGCGCGGCGTAGCGCGCGAGCGCGTGCGCGTTGGTGTCCAGGCAGTAGGTCGACGGCAGGCCGTCCCCGATCGCGATCACCGCGCGCCACTTGGCGAAGCGCGCGCCGAGCCCGCGGTACTCCTCGAGTCGCTCGCGCAGGCCGTCCAGGCCCTCGGTGACCTTCTCGCCGGGCGCGCCCGCGAGGTTCTTGGCGCCCTTGTCGACCTTGATGCCGGGGATCACGCCCTGGCTCGTGAGGATGTCGACGAGCGGCGTGCCGTCCTTGGCCTTCTGGCGCAGCGTCTCGTCGAACAGGATCACGCCCGAGACGTGCTCGTTCGCGCCCTTGGTGCGGAACAGCATCTCGCGGTAGTCGCGGCGGTTGTCTTCGGTCGAATCGACCTGGATGCTGTCGAAGCGCTTCTTGATCGTGGGGGCACTCTCGTCCGCGGCGAGGATGCCTTTGCCGGGGGCAACGATCTCGAGGGCGGTGGTGGACAGGTCGCTCATGGCTGGGAAATGGAGGGTCTGGATTGGGGCTTTCGATTGACTGGCAAGTATAGGCATCGGCCGCTCGAGCCCCCAGCCGCACCCAGGCACGATTTTCCGAAAGGGCACCTGCGGTCGTCACGTGACCCGCGTCATGAGCGCGCTCGAGCTGGAGACTGGCCTCCTGGGCCACCGACTCGAGGAAGTCCGGGTGGGGGGGATCTCCGTGAACCGGGCCGTGTACGCGGCCCGGTCGACGACCCCGGACCACTTCCATCCGCATGGCGACCTGTGCGTCACGCTAGTGGGGTAGTCACGATTCGCGAGGCACCGATCCTCGAACGCAGCTCGGCGTCGCGCCAAGGTCCCCAATGGCATCCAGCCATGGGGAACTTGTCGCTCCTTGATCTGCGTGGTCATGCCGCTCGTCGCCGAGAAGACCGACGGCGTGAGCTTCATCGTCAGCGCCTGCGGTCCGACGGTATCGGCCGGGGAGGAGGCGTTCCACGAGGAGCTGATCGAGGCAGGCAAGTCCACGGGCGAGGCCGACTGGGCACTCGAGGAGTGGGACGGCGAGCGGGGGGACGACCCGCGCCCGGTCCTGCGGCGCGCGAAGACCCCGACGCTGTGGATGTTCGGTGAGCACGACGCCGTGATCCCCACGCGTGCCTGCCTGTTCGAGCTGGCCCGGCTGCGCGAGGAGGGGCACGTCTTTGCAGCGGACCACAACTTGCGCACGCCGTGCGGCGACGGCGTGTTGCTCGAGCCCGTGATCGTCGCGTGGCTGACGAAGATCGGCGTGCTCGAGTAGCTACTCGTCCTTCTTCAGCGCACCGATCTCGCGCATCACGCGCACCAACGTCGCTCGGACGCGGGCGCTGTCGGCGGCCAGGGTCGCGTGCCGCTTCTGCCCGGCGGTGTACAGCTTGCGGCTCGTGTCGACGCGCTTGCCCTCCTTCTCGAGCCACTCGGCCCAGTCGTCGGGCGCGGGCAGGACGGGCGCCAGCTTCTCGGGCGTCGAGGCGTGGACGTCCCACAGGGCGTGGAAGCGGTCGACGTGCGGACCGTACCCATCGCGCTGGGCCGGCTTGCCGCTGACGTAGAGTCGCGCGAAGGCATGGCGTAGGCCGCGGTGGCGGCGGGCGTCGACGAAGAGGTTGCCGATCTTCTCGTAGAGCGCATCGTGCTGGGAGGCGCGCACCGGCGCGACCCACGTCCGCCAGTCGTCCAGGAGGTCGTGGACGATCCCGAGGCACTCGACGTCGGGCATCTCCATCTCGACCCCCGAGCCCCAGACGTCGTAGAGAGTGATGTCACCGTAGGTGTTGCCGGCCCGGTCGGAGTAGGCGTGGCCCAGCGCGGCCAGCACCTCCTGCTGCACCCCGTCGTCCAGGGATTGCTCGACGAGGGCCTCGACGAGGTCGACGTTGGGGGGGAAGCCGTGCAGTGCGTTCTCGAAGACCTGCTTCGGGCTCGCCTTCGACGTCCGGACCACCGAGCGAGAGGCGTAGTCGTAGGCCCAGGACGAGATCAGCTTGCGCTCGGGCACCTTGCGGAAGACCGTCTTCTTGAACTTGTCGTAGCGCCTGCCCTTCGGGTTCATCCGCTTGCGCGCGATCGGCTGCGCCGGTGCGTGGACCGTCGGGTCGTAGATCGGCGGCGGCTCCGCGTCGGGCCAGTCGAACGGATCACGGTCCTGCGACTGCATGACGTGGTTGATCAGCTTCTGCTGAAACGTGTCCAGGTACCCGGCCTCGGCCGAGAACCATTCCGCGACTTCGCGCTTGGAGGCGTCGGGCAACTTCTTCCAAGCGGACCGCAGTTCGTCGTCCGTCGGATCCTGGACGGCGAGCGAGAGGAGGGCAGCGAGAAACAGCATGGCGGCATCGTGCCACGCCTGCGGCGGAGGATCGCCGGGATTGCACAAATCGTCGCCCGGGCCGGGGCCGGACCGGGGGCGCCGATCGAGGGGCCAAAGAAGAGGGGCGGCCCCAAAAGGGGCCGCCCCAACTTTGGCGTCGGCGAGATGTAGGGGTCCCGCCGGACTCGGCTCGTGCTGAGCCGAGTCGAAGAACCGGGCGTTCCCGCGCTGGGGCGACTGCCTGGTCTCCCAAATCGACCAGCGGTCACCGCAAGAAGCCGCGGGCCGATCGAGGGGGGAGGGGCTGGGAGACTGGTTTGTCGTCCCGGAGTCCCGGTTCCTTCGCGCACCCAAAACTACCCCGTGTTCGGAGGCGGGGAGCAGAATCCGACGGAGCTGCAAGAGCTGCTCCATCTGAGACGCGCCCCCTCAAGCGCTCGATTCTGGACCGCGCTTCGCGGACGGCTTGCGCCGCTTGCGCCGCTTGCGCCGGCGCCGCGTTCGGCGGCGTTCCGCCTCGATCTCCTCGGCCGGCATCTTCTCGGCGCGCTCGGCGACGTCGGACCACGCTTGAACGATGTCCCAGCCTTGACCACGCGCCTCGACGCGCAGCGCGAAGAGCGCGAACGCCTCGGTGAACTCGTCCTTGTGCGTGAATAGCTTCTTGCTGAAGTTGCGCGAGCCCGTCTGGGTGAACTGGGGCTGCAGGCTGATGATGCGCCGCGCGCGGCCAAAGTCGCGGCGGGCGAGGCGGGTGGCGATCGAGAGGGGTTCGATGATCTCGCGGCAGACGGCGGTGATGTCGCCAGGTGAGCCGCGCAGCGTGCGCTCCTCGGGATCGGCCTCGCGCTCGACGATGTCGTTGAAGAGCACCGCGATGCACAGCGCGGTCGTCGGCTCGCGGCCGTCGTGCACTGCGCTGTCGAGTGCCTCGAGCAGCCGCCAGAAGCGCTCGATGCGACTCATGTGGGCGGCACTCGCGTCGTGCCCCGTCTTCAGGAAGCGCCCCAGTTGCGGCAGGATCGCTTCGAGCGCGCCGCAGGCTCGCAACATCCGGAACGCGCCGAGCGCCGTGCCCGAGCGCATGAGCCGCAGCACTTCCTCGAGCACGCGCGGCGGTGCCGAGCGAGCGAGCTGGCGCGCCTGCTCGGACATCGCGCGCCACGTGCGCTCCTCGATCCGGAAGTCGAGACGCGTCGCGAACTTGACCGCGCGCATGATGCGCACGGGATCCTCGGCGAGCCGGACCTGCGGGTCGCCGATCGTGCGCAGGAGGCGCGACTCGAGATCGTCCAGACCGTTGACGTGGTCGTGGATCGTGTGCGTCGTCGGATCGAAGAAGAGCGCGTTGACCGTGAAGTCGCGACGCCGCGCGTCCTCGGCCGCGGTGCCGTACTCGTTGTCCTCGACGATCAGGAGGTCTTCCCCGTCACCGCTGCCGTTCAGGCTCTCCGGCTCGCGCCGGAAGGTGGACGTCTCGATGATGTTGTCGCCGTAGTAAAGGTGGACCAGGCGGAAGCGGCGGCCGATGATGCGCCCGTTGCGGAACAGCCGACGGACCTCGTGGGGGTGGGCGCTCGTCGCGACGTCGAAGTCCTTGGGGTCGCGGCCGATCATCAGGTCCCGGACGCACCCCCCGACGAAGTAGGCCTCGTGGCCCTGGCGCTGGAGCCGCGTGACCACCCGGCTCGCATCCCGATCGAGGGCCTCGCGATCGATCCCCTCGGCCGGGATCCCGGCACCTTTTCTAGAGGGCTTCCTGGCGGGCTTCCTGCGGTAGTCTCGGTCTCGGGTCATCGATTTATGCACGCAGCGTAACCCGCGCTCGGCCCCTCCTCCAACAGCCGCTCCGGCTCCGGCGCCATCTGGGTGGATTCCTGGGCAGCCACAAAGCGAGGCGAGCGGGCTTGCCCGCCCGGGGCCCCGCAAGTACCCTTCCTGGCTCCTCGAAGGGCAGTAGCTCCAATTGGTTAGAGCGACTGATTCCAAATCAGTAGGATCGGGGTTCGAGTCCCTGCTGCCCTGCCAACTCGCCTGCCAACTCGAACTCGCGCTTGTACCTGGTCTCGCACGACCGATCGCACCCCGACCGGAACGAATGACTCCCGAAGAAGACGACGAGCCGGAGGCTGTCCACGAAGGGGAAGCCTTCCCTGAGGAGGACCTCGAAGATCTCGCCGACGATGCCGCCGACGAGGGGGAAGACGACGTCGAGGAGGGCGAAGGCGAGGGGGAAGGCGAGGGCGAGGGCGAGGGCGAGGGCGAGGGCGAGGAGGGGGCGTCCGAAGGCGATCCCAAAAAGGCCAAGAAGTCCAAGGACGACGAGGAAGAGGAGATCGCCCACCCTGACACGCCGATCCCCAAGGACAGCGTGATGCGCAAGGCCCTCGAGTGGGCCTTCGACGGGGAGGAGGACGTCACCCCGGCCCTCATCGAGAAGTTCACCGAGCACGCCCTGGCGATGCTCGAGAAGAACCGGGTCATGAACCTGACCGCGATCCTCGACCCCAAGGAGATCGCAGCCAAGCACTACCTCGACTCGTGGCGCGTCACCCGCCTGGTGCCGCTGATGGCCCGCAAGGTCCTCGATCTCGGCTCGGGGGCGGGCTTCCCCGGCATCCCGGTCGCCCTCGCCGAGCCGAACCTGTCGATGACCCTGTGCGATCGGACCAAGAAGAAGGTCGATTGGCTCATCGAGATCGCCGAGAAGCTCGGAGCGAAGAACGTCCACCCCGCGTGGGCGCCGGCGGAGGAGCACCTGGCGCGCGAGCGTGTGGACATCGTCCTGGTGCGCGCCGTGAGCTCGGTGCGCGAGAACGTCCGGACGCTGCGCAAGGTTCGGCACTCGCTGCAGGACTACGTGATGCTCAAGGGCAGCTCCTGGTCGCGCGAGGTGCGCGCCGCGGAGCGCGAGGCGGAGCGGCTCGGGTTCAAGCTCGACACCGTCTGGGAGCACGAGCTGCCCGGCGAGATGGGCGGGCGAGCGATCCTCGTCTACCGCGCCCCGGGTGGCGCGGGGATGTAGGGCTAGCGGGAGCTGCTCCGCTGCCCCCGCTGCCCCCGCTGGTGGCGCAAGCGGCACCGGGGTCGTTCTCTGGGTTCAACGGCTGACGCTGTTGAGACCGGGCACGAGACGCTCGCTCTACGGCTGGAGCCAGCTGACGTCGGGGAACAGGCGGGCCAGGCCACGCCAGGTTCCGTAGGCGGCGACCATCACCAGGACGGCGACGCCGACCACCCTCAGGTTTGCGGCGAGGAGCCTCGCGAAACTCGGTTCGCTACTCGGCCGTTCCAGCTCTTCGCTCATGCGGTGTGGTGCCCGGGGGGGGAGTCGAACCCCCACTCCCTTAGCGGGAACATGGACCTGAACCATGCGCGTCTACCAATTCCGCCACCCGGGCAGGTGGAAGGCCGCGGAACGTACGTCACGCGTGGGCGCCCGTCAACGCCTATCCGGCTGTGACCGAGACTCCGTCGATCAATGCCCACGGTGCGCGGGTCGCGCCCATCAGGGTCGGGGCATCGGTGGAGAGTGCGGCGATCTGGCCGAGGAGCTCGAACGCGTTGCCCGAGATCAGCGTTTCCTTCACGGAGCGCACGACCTCGCCGTTCTCGACCCAGCGCGCGGACTTGGCGACGCCGGAGAAGTCGCCCGAAGCGGGGTCGACCGTGCCCGAGAAGCGCTGAACGACGAGGCCGCGGCCGAGGCGTGCACGCATCGCGGCGGTGTCGCCACCGTCGCCGGGAGCGATGCTCAGGGAGTGCGGGCCGAGGCCGGGGACCGCGCGGGCTCCGCCGGAGGCGTGGCCGGTGGACGTGCGCCCCTCGACCGCGGCGGCGTAGGCGTTGTAGAGGTAGCTCGAGAGCTTTCCCCCCTCGACGAGCGTGAACTTGCCGGCCGGCATCCCCTCACGGTCGAACGTCGCGGCGCCCGCGAGCTCGCGGTCGGTCGGGTCGTCGTGCAGGAAGAGCGATTCGTGCGCGACGCGCTCGCCGATCTTGTCCGCCAGGGCGCTGCGGCCGCGCTGAACGGCGATCGCGCTCGAGGCGGAGACGAGTGGCGAGATGAACACTTCGCAGAACGCCTGCGGGGCGAACAGCACGGGGCCGCGGTAGGTCTCCGCCGCGCCCGCGTTCAGGTTGCCGAGCGCACCGTCGGCGAAGTGGCGTACCGAGTGGTCCATCGCCGCGTCGAGGCGGCTCGCGTCGCGCAGGGAGTCGCCCCAGTAGTCGAAGCCCCCGACGTCGTCGCCGTCGATCGCCATGCCGAACACCGACAGGCCGAGCTGCGCGTCGCTCTCCGCGGCGCGCACGCCCTTGTTCGAGACGTTGCAGGCGGTGTGGCGCGTGACCGTGAACGAGGCCTGGTCGATCGAGAGCCGCGGGTCCACCGCCAGCGCGCGGCTGAGGAAGTCGTGGCCGCGCTCCACCGCGGTCTCCACCGGGTACGCGGCGATCTCGGGCGTGACGAGCGTCGGTCGTTCGTCGAGCGCCCGCGGCTCGGGCAGGACGTTCGCCTCGTCGGGGAGCGAGAAGCTCGCGAGCGTGTTCGCGTCCCGCGCCGTCGTCTCGAGCGAGCTCGCGCCCGACTGGTTGGTCGAGGAGAAGCCGAGACGATTGTTCTGGAAGACGCGCAGGCCGAGCGAAGTGCCCTCGTCGACGGTCGTCAGCTTGAGGTCGCCCTTCTCGAAGCCGACCGAGATCGTCTCGGAGTGCGCGCCGAAGACCTCGGCCTCGTCGGCGCCGGCCGCCAGGGCCAGATTCATGAGCTGCTCGGCGCGCTCGGTGAGCCGCGCCTCCTGGGCAGGCGCGTCGTAGGGCTTGGTCTGCAGGGTTTCGGGGCTCATTGGGTTCTTCCTCCGACGATCACTTCACACGCGAGCCAGGGGCCGCCCGCGTCGACCTTGGCGGGCTGGCCCTTGCCGCAGTAGCCCGAGCCGAGGTCCCAGCGGAACTCCGAGCCGACGGCGTCGACCGAGCGCAGGACGTCGAACGCGATGCCGGAGATGTTGACGCCGCGCATCAGCTCGCCCTTCTTGCCGCCCTGGATCGGCCACGCCTGGCGCGTGCCGAACATGAACTCGCCGTTGGCGTCGGCCTGGCCGTTCTGGGGTCCGTCGAGCATCAGCCCGTCGTCGATGCCGGCGATCATCTCGTCGAGGGACGAGGTGCCCGGGGCGATGTAGGTGTTGCGCATCCGGATCAGCGGCTCGTCGTCGTACTCGAACGCACGCGCGTTGCCGGTGGGGGCGACCTCGTAGTGGCCGGCGGACTCGCGGTCGTGGAGGTAGCTCTTCAGGATGCCGTCCTCGATGATCGTCGTGCGGCCCGTGAGCACGCCCTCGTCGTCGACGGCGAGCGTGCCGCCGGCGCCGTCGTAGAACTCGGAGATGCCCGAGTCACACAGGGTGACGAGGTCCGATCCGACGCGCGTGCCGAGCCGGCCGGCGGCGCACGAGCCGGCCTGGACGAAGTCGGCCTCGACGGTGTGTCCGATCGCTTCGTGCGTGAGCAGCCCGACGAGCGACGGCGAGAGCAGCACCTTCATCCGTCCGCCGTCGGGATACTTGGCGCTCAAGAGGTCGACCGCCATGCGCGCGGCGCGGTCGGCGAGGCCCTCGGGCGTCTCGCCGCGGAAGAGGCAGTCCCAGGCACCGGTCGCGCCGACGCTCTCGGCGCCGCGCTGCAGCTCGCCGTCCTTCTGCGCGACGGCGCTGACGCGGAACTCCGGGCGCACCAGGCGTGTCCAGGCCTTCGCGCCGTCGGTCGTGACGATGCCCTTCTCCTCGAAGATCTCCGTGTAGCCGCACGCGGCGCTCGAGATCGAGGACGACGACTTGCGCGCCTCCTCCTCGAGCTCGAGCACGAGCTGCAGGCTCTCCTCGAGCGGGCGGTTCGCGAGCTCGTCGTAGCCCGGCGTGTCGAAGCGTCCGCGCGCGAGCTCCGCCGTCGGCAGTCCGGAGAGCTTCTCCTTCTTCTTGCGCGCCGACGAGCGCGCGGCGGCGCGCGCCGAGTCGATGGCGCGCCCGACGTCGCCGGCCTCGAGGGTGTCGGTACTCGCGAAGCCCCAGGTCCCGTCCTCGAGGACCCGCACCCCGACGCCGGTGTGCTCGGAGATCTTGGCCTGGTCGACGCGCCCCTTCTCGACGGCGATCGAGCGGGTGCGTTTCTTGTGGTAGCGAAGCTCGACGAAGCCGTCCGCTTTCGCGGCGCAGGCCTCGGCGAGCACGTCAGTGGGATCGTGGAGACTCATCGCGCAGAAGAGGGTAGCAACCCGGGAGGCCGGGTGCCTCAAGCCCCCTCGGCCAGTAGACTGCCCGCCCCGTGCCTGCCCCTCCCGATCCCCACCACCGCGTCGTCGCTTCCAACAGGAAGGCGCTGCACGAGTTCCACATCCTCGACACGCTCGACGTGGGCATCGGGCTCGTGGGCACCGAGGTCAAGTCGATCCGCGGCGGCCAGATCTCGATCCGCGAGGCGTACGTGCGCGCCAAGAAGGGCGAGCTGTGGCTCGTCGGCGCGCACATTCCCGAGTACGCGTTCGGGAACAAGCAGAACCACGAGCCGGTGCGCGACCGCAAGCTCCTCGCGCGCCGGCGCGAGATCGACAAGTGGCACAAGGGGGCGCGCGAGCAGGGCATCACGATGATCCCGCTCGAGGTCTTCTTCGACCGCGCGCTGGTCAAGGTCCGCATCGGGCTCTGCAAGGGCAAGAAGCTCTACGACAAGCGGGCGTCGACGAAGGAGAAGCAGGACAAGCGCGAGATGGATCGCGCCTTGAAGCGGCGCAGGTAGGGTCGCACCACCGAATCGGGGGGGGTGCTAGCCTGGCGGCATGAAGGTGCTTGCTCTCGCTACAGAGCAGCAACTTCACCGACTCGATCCGCGTCGGTTTCCTTTGATCCTCGGAGTCCCACCATGAACCGCATCTCTCTCGTGCTCCTTCCCGCGAGCCTTCTCTGTGCTCGTTCCGACGCGCAGTCGACTCTGTGGTCGCAGTCCGTCGACAACACGACGATCGTCGCGGGCTCCGCCTCCTGCCTGAACAACCCGGCAGGGATCGTCGACAACAGCTACTGGCGGCTGTACGACCCCGTCGCCTGCGGGGTCGCGACCGACTACGAGGTCGAGGCCGTCCGGTTCGGGATCGAGAATTCGAACACGACGAGCGGGAGTCAGCTCGTGCGCATCAACCTGCACTCCGACCCGACGCCGGGAGCCCCCGGCCCGCTCTCGGACCTGTCGCTGCTCGGCAGATCGACGCAGGGCGGTCCGGTCCGTCTGGGTCGGCCGCATGTCGAAGGCGAGAACGATGGTCGCGGCGCTGGCCCTCTTGGGGGCGGCGCTCGTCCGCGCGCCGGTCTCGATCGACGTTCCCGAGCGCTCGGAGCGGGGCGCGGCGGACGTCGAGCCGGCCACGGATCCCCCTGAACCGCCGCCGACGACTACGCGAGCGTTGCTCGGAGGGGCGCTCGTCGGCCGCGTCGTCGACGCCGCGGGGAAACCGATCGCGGGTGCGGACGTGCGCGCCTTCGCCGACGACGGGGCGGACGATCCCTGGCCCATCGAGGAACGCGGGCCGCCGCTCGCCCAGGACGCCGCCGGCGCGGACGGCCGCTTCCGCCTCAGCGTGAATCCGTGGCGCTCGTTCGCCGTCGAGGCGAGCGCGCCGGGCTTCGTTGCGGGCATGCGCCGTGGCTGCATGGAGGGGCTCGAGGTCGAGATCGTCCTCGCGCGCGCCGCGCAGCTCGAGGGGACGGTCACGCGCGCCGAGAAAGGGACCCCCGTGGCTGGGGTCCTGGCGCCTTCGCTCTCGCCGATCTTCCCGACGTGGCCTACACCGTCCGCGTCCCGCGCGAGACGCGGGTCGACGAGGTGCCCTACGCTCCGACGGTCGTGCCGGGCGTCGTGCCCGACGGGCGGCTGCTCGACCTCGAGCTCCTGCGCGCGGACGGCTGGATCGCCGGCCTCGTGATCGACGGGGACGAGCGACCGCTCGCGCACGCGTGCGTCTCGATCGACCACGGCGACGAGCGCCGGATCGACGGTGTGCTCGCGGGCGCCGACGGACGCTTCCGCATCCGCACCCCGAGCTCCGGAGCGCGCGACCTGCGCGTCTGGAGGACGCGCGAGCTCGAGCCGGGCGAGGGCGAGGTCACCGTGCTCGAGTGGGAGCTACAGCGCCGGCTCCTCGGCGGAGCAGAGCCGCTGGCCGTCGCGCGCGGCATCCGGGCGGGCGAAGCCGGCGTCACGATCCGACTTCCAAGGTGAGTCCGCGTGGCCTATACTCCTGGCCGCTGGACTGGGGGCGCACTGGTTTCGACCGGTTCCATTCGTCTTCGGGTCGCGTGCCGGGGATCTCGAGTCACCCCGCTAAACCCTCTCGGGAACGGCAACTTTACTTGCCAACGATTTTGCTCTTGCTGCCTAGTCAATAGGTAGCCGTCCCCCCTCGGACTGCCCGTGGCCGGAGGGGGACGCCAACAGCGGGCTGGCCGGAACGTTGCGCCTTCGGGGCGAACCGGCGAGACATTTCCGAGGCTGGCTCCGTCGCATTCGGTCCGCGGGTGGCGAGGGGGCGAGACAACACCTGCGGACTACGCACGTAGACGCTCGGAGCGCGAAGGCTCCGGGACGCGGGTTCGACTCCCGCCGCCTCCACCAGTTTCCGGCCGCAGGCCGGCCAAGGCTGCCGCCCGGTTCATGGGCCGCGTGCCCCCGACGCAGCGCCTTCGCATGGTTCGCAGCGCGGGTCGGCACAGACGATTCTGTCGCGGTCGGCAAGCGAGTTTTCCTCTGCGCCGCGTTCGCCCGACGAGGAAAAAGCCCATGAAGCGGCAGAGGCCCGTCGCCAGGGCCTGACCAGGGGCAGATGAGGAGAGCCGCTCGCTCGACTTCGCAATTTCGCCGTCGCTCACATGGCTGCGGGGGCACGCCTTGCGTCTCTCCTCGAACCCGACCTCGTTCATCCAGGAGACAGATCGACATGCGTGACACCTCGCTACGAGCGGCGTGCCTCACCGCCGCCATTGTGACTTTCGTCCATGCGGGAGGCGAGACCGCCTCCGGCCAGACGCTCTACGCGAACTTCCGCGAACGCACTCCCTCTACCGCACCGTATGCGCTCGTCCAGTACGGCGTCGAAGCCGACAACGATCTGATGGGGCACGGGCCGAATGGCCTCAACGCGGGGTTCGTCCGCATCATGCTGACCGACGTCCCCGACCCGTCGAATACGAACTGCCCGATGCTGTCCTGCTACAGGTACGGGCTACCGCACGAGTACTCCCAAGCCCGTCGAGTTCGGGACCGGGTCGCAGAAGTTGCATCCAATCTCGCCATCGGTCGCGTGGGCGGCGACGTCGATGATGTGTGCATGCCGCACCGCGCTCTGTACTCCGAGTTGGTTCTCGTCCAGGTCCGCCCAACTGCCGCCCTGGCGCCGCCGGAGATCGAGCAAGCGCGTGTCTCGCTGCTCGGCTTGGGGCTCGGTCCGTGAGGGCGCCTCTGCACCGGCGTCGGGCTTGCATCGGGGCCGGCCAGGGATGGAATTCGAGAGTTTTCCTCTCCTCGAAGTCGCCCACGAGCCGTAATCCGACTTAGGCTAGTGGTGTGATACAGACATTCGCAGTCGTATCCCGGCCCGCATGCACGCGCCGCGGCGTTGCGGCTCCTGCGACCAAGCCCAGTATCACCGTATGGGCAGCGAAGTTGCGTCGTCGCCGCGCCTTGTGGCACGCACACGCGAACTCGGGATAAGACCGCAACTGCCTGCATCACACCACTAGGTCCAGAATGAAGCACCGGTCCAAACGTGCGCTCCTCATCACGCTCTTCGCAGCGCTGCAGCTCGTGCTGCAGCCGCTCGCGTCGATGGCGCGTTGCGCGGGTGCGGCGGCGGCCGGTGGTTCCTGCTGCTGCACGCGCGAGGTACCGCGCGACGAGCCGACCCAAGCAGGCTGTTGCTCGGAGACCCCGGCGCCCACGGCCCCAGGGCCACAGGAGTGCGAGGACTCTTGCCCTTGCTTCGAAGTTCCAGACGAGGCGCCGGCCGCCCCACTCGGCTTGCCCGAGGGCGCGCGCGTGGCGCCGCCGCTCGGCATGCTCTTCGAGCTCGCGTCCCCGCGAATCGCGCTGGCGCGCACGGAGCAGGCCGATCCCCTGGCGAGGGCTCGCGCACCAGGCGGAGGTCCGCCCATTCGGCTGCTCGTGCAGGTGTTCCGGCTTTGAGAGACGGCGTCGCCTGATTGGCGGCTCCTGCGTTCGCTGATTCGAACGCAACACGACGCCCGCGCGGTGTCGAGGCGGTCGCCAACGAACGGACGCGGGAGGTCCCGGCGCGCACACGGTGCGTCGCCGGTCGGCCCTCCGACCCGAATCTCTCATCGCCCGTGGTATGGACCCTTGACGACCCCTTCGTTTCGGCTCACGGCGGCCCTCGTGGCGGCCTGCTCGAGCCTCGGCGCCTGTGCATCGACCTACGACTCCGACTTGCTCGAGAGGCGCGCGCGATCGGTGTATCGCGACGGTGCGCGGGCGCGCCCACAGTCGCCCACGCCCCAGCTCGAGGACACCGCGGAGCTCGCGGCGTATCTCGACTACGGGCTCGCGAACAGCGCCGAGCTGCGGGCGGCGTTCGAGACGTGGCTCGCGTCGACCGAACGCGTCGAGCAAGTCTCGACGCTCCCCGAACCGCGCTTCACGTTCGGCGAGTACGTCGAGGAGGTGCAGACCCGGACCGGGCCACAGGAGCGGCGCTTCGGCATCTCCCAAGCGTTTCCGTGGCCGGGCGAGCTTGGCACCCGTGCCCGCGCCGAGGACCGCAAGGCCGAAGCCGCGTGGCAGCGCGTCGAGGCCGAGCGCCTGCGCGTCGCCGCCGAGATCGAGGTCGCGTTCCACGACTACGGTTTCCTCGACCGTGAGCTCGCGATCACACGCGAGCTGCTCGAGCTGTTGCGTGGCCTCGAGCCCATCGTCCAGTCGCGCATCCGCGGCGGCGGAGGGCAGGAGGATCTTCTGCGACTGCAGGTGGAGATCGGGCGCCTGGAAGACGAGCTCGCGAGCGTCGAGCGTCGCCGGCCAGCGGCATCGGCGCGGCTCGCGTCGGCCCTGAACCTGCGCGGTGGACCGCGCGTCCTCCCGTTTCCGACGCTCGCCGAGCCGGAGACCGCTCCCGTCGACACCCATGCCGCGTACGAGCTCGCGCTCGCTCGCAACCCGCTCCTGCACGAACTGAGCGAACAGCTCGCGGTCAGCCGCGAAGCCGAAGACCTCGCCGGGTTCCGGCGCAAGCCGAGCTTCGCGCTCAGCCTCGACGTGATCCAGACCGGGGATGCGCGCGACGAGACGGTCCGCGGCAGTGGCAACGACCCGGTCGTGCTCGGTCTGTCGATGTCGCTGCCCGTCTGGACCTCGAGCTACGCGGCGGGTGAGCGCGAAGCGCGCCACTTCGTGCGCGCGGCCCGGGCGCGCATCGAGGCCGCCGAGGTGCAGCTCCTGGCCGACGTCGAAAGCGAGGCTTTCCGTGTCGACGACGCGGCGCGCCGTATCGGGCTCTACCGCGACACCCTGCTCCCGCGCGCGAGCGAATCGCTCGAGCTGACGCTCGCGTCGTACCGCACCGGCGGTGCGACCCTTCTCGACCTGATCGACTCGGAGCGCGCGCTGCTCGAGTTCGAGCTTTCCCTCTGGCGCGCCTGCCGCGACTTCCTGCAGGGAGACGCGCGGCTGAGAGCCCTCATGGGCGGAGATGCACGATGAATCGTTCCCACAGAGTCGTTCTCGGCACCGTAGCGCTCCTCACGGCCCTCGCGCTCGGGCGCTGGTCGGCGAGCTGGGGCGAAGCCCAGACCGAGGGGCATGCCGAGCACGCGGACCACTCCGCCGACGCGCAGCCGGACGTGTGGACGTGCCCGATGCATCCCCAGATCAAGCTGCCCGAGTTCGGTGACTGTCCGATCTGCGGGATGGACCTCGTTCCGCTCGCGGTCGGGGAGGAGGACGGTCCACGGCGGCTAGCGATGTCGGCCGCCTCGAAGGAGCTCGCGCGCATCGCGACGCGGCCGGTCGAGCTCAAGAACGTGACGCGCCCGGTGCGCATGGCCGGCAAGGTTGACTACGACGAGACGACCGTGCGCACGATCTCGGCCTGGGTCCCCGGGCGGCTCGATCGGCTGTTCGTCGACTACACCGGTGTGCGCGTCGCCGAAGGCGACCACCTCGTCCGGCTCTACAGCCCGAGCCTGTTGACGGCCCAAGAGGAGCTCCTCTCGACCCGCGCGCGCATCGGGGCGACTGGGGGCGAGGCGAGCCGCTTCCTCGCCGCGAGCAACCTGCGCGCGTCCGAAGCGGCGCGCGAGAAGCTCCTGCTCTGGGGCCTGACCGAGGCGCAGGTCGACGAGATCGTCGCGCGCGGCACGGCCGAGGACCACGTGGTGCTGACCTCGCCCACCTCGGGCGTCGTGATCGAGAAGCGCCTCGACCAGGGGGCGTACGTCGAGACGGGTACGCCGATCTACCGCATCGCCGAGCTCGGCCACTTGTGGTTGCTGCTCGACGCGTACGAGCAGGACCTGCCGTGGCTGCGCCACGGCCAGGAGGTCGTGCTCGAGGTCGAGGCGCTGCCCGGCGAGAAGTTCGAGGGGCGCATCGCCTACATCGACCCCTTCCTGCACGAGCACAGCCGCACGGCCAAGGTGCGCGTCAACGTCGACAACGCGGGCGGGCGGCTGAAGCCCGGCATGTTCGTCAGCGCCGTCGCGATGGCGCGCATCGGCGCTGGCGGCGCCGTCCTCGGCCGCCACCTGGCGGGCAAATGGGTGAGCCCGATGCACCCCGAAATCGTCAAGGACGCCGCCGGTTCGTGCGACATCTGCGGCATGGACCTCGTCCCGGCCGAGGAGCTCGGGCTCGTCGACGAGCAGCCCGGCGAGGGCGAGCGACCGCTCGTCGTGCCGGCGAGCGCCGTGCTCGCGACGGGCAAGCGCGCGATCGTCTACGTCGAGGTTCCGGGCGCCGAGCGCCCGACGTTCGAGGGGCGCGAGATCGAGCTCGGCCCGCGCGCGGGCGATGAGTACCTGGTGCTGTCCGGACTCGAGGAGGGCGAGCGCGTCGTCGTGCACGGGGCGTTCCGGATCGACAGCTCGATGCAGATCCGCGCCAAGCCCAGCATGATGAGCATGCGCGCGGAGTCGGGGACCGCGGACGGCCCCGAGGCCCTGGTCTTCCGTGCGTCCCTGCAGCCGCTGTACGCCGCGTACCTCGCCCTGCAGACCGCGCTGGCCGCCGACGACGAGGCCGCGGCCCGCGCGGCGCTCGCCGCGCTCCGTTCGGCGCTCGCGACGCCGGCAGCCGGCGGCCTGGCGGAGCCACACCGCTCGAGCTGGCGCACGTCCTCCACAGCGCTGGTGCAGGCGACCGAGCGCGCGGAGGCTGCAGACGAAACCGAGGGGCTGCGGGCCGCGTTCGAGGGCCTATCGATGGGGATGCTCGAGGTCGCGCGAACGTTCGGACACGACGGGAGCGAGGTGCTGCACGAGGCTCACTGCCCGATGGCCTTCGACTTCCGCGGTGCGTCCTGGCTGCAGGTCGGAGACGTCATCGCGAACCCTTACTTCGGTGATGCGATGCTGCGCTGCGGCGAGGTGCGGGAGGCGTTCGCGCCCGCCGGCGGCCAAGGGAGCGCCGACCCGCATGCCGGCCACGTCCACGAGCCGGCAGACGAGGACCAGTGAGGCCCGCGATGCAGCCGAGCAGCAGCCCGCAGTCCTTCCTCGGACCCCCGATCCGCTTCTTCCTGGAGAACAAGCTGATCGTCGCGCTCACGACGGTGTTCGTGATCGCGTGGGGGATCCTCGTCGCGCCGTTCGCCTGGAACGTGCCCGGCGTCGTCCGCGATCCGGTCCCGGTCGACGCGATCCCCGACACCGGCGAGAACCAGCAGATCGTGTTCACGGCCTGGCCCGGGCGCTCGCCGCAGGATGTCGAGGACCAGATCTCCTATCCGCTGACATCCAGGCTCCTCGGCGTGCCCGGGGTCAAGAGCATCCGCAGCAACTCGATGTTCGGCTTCTCGTCGATCTTCGTGATCTTCGACGACGACGTCGAGTTCTACTGGTCGCGCAGTCGGCTGCTCGAGAAGCTGAACAGCCTGCCGGCGGGTACGCTGCCGATCGGTGTCCAGCCGGCACTCGGTCCCGACGCGACGGCCCTGGGGCAGATCTTCTGGTACACGCTCGAGGGACGTGACGAGGAGGGCCAGCCGACGGGCGAGTGGGACCTGCACGAGCTGCGCTCCGCCCAGGACTGGTACGTGCGCAACGCGCTGTCGGGCGTTGAGGGCGTCGCCGAGGTCGCCTCGATCGGCGGCTACGTGCAGGAGTACCAGATCGACGTCGACCCCGATGCGATGCGCGCCCACGGCGTGACGCTGACCGACGTCTTCCGCGCCGTGAGCGCATCGAACGTCGACGTCGGCGCGCGCACGATCGAGGTCAACCGCGCCGAGTACGTCGTGCGCGGGCTCGGCCTCCTCGAGAGCCTCGAGGACATCGAAGAGATCGTCGTCGGCGTGTCCGACAACGTGCCGATCACCGTGCGCCAGCTCGGCACGGTGGGCCTCGGTCCGGCGCTGCGCCGCGGTGCGCTCGACAAGGGCGGGGCGGAGGCCGTCGGCGGCGTCGTCGTCGCACGCTACGGGGCGAACCCGCTGGCGGTGATCAACCGCGTCAAGGAGAAGATCGCGGAGATCTCACCGGGCCTGCCGTCGAAGGTGCTGGACGACGGGCGCACGTCACGCATCGCGGTCGTTCCCTTCTACGACCGCTCGGGCCTGATCCATGAGACGCTCGGCACGCTGAACGCGGCGCTCGAGCACGAGATCCTCGTCACGATCATCGTCGTCCTCGTGATGCTCGGGCACCTGCGCAGCGCGGTACTCGTCTCCGGGCTGCTGCCGCTGGCGGTCCTGATGTGCTTCATCGCCATGAAGCACATCGGCGTCGACGCCAACGTCGTCGCCCTCTCCGGTATCGCGATCGCGATCGGCACGATGGTCGACGTAGGGATCGTGCTCACCGAGAACATCCTGAAGCACGTCGCGCCCGGGCAGTCGGCACGGGAGCGCCTCGAGAGCGTCTACACCGGCGCCACGGAGGTCGGCGGGGCGGTGCTGACGGCCGTCCTGACGACCGTGGTCAGCTTCCTGCCCGTCTTCACGATGGAGGGCGCGGAAGGCAAGTTGTTCCAGCCCCTGGCGTACACCAAGACGTTCGCGCTGCTCGCCTCCATCGCGGTGGCGCTCGCCATCATTCCACCGGCGGCGCACGTCCTGTTCGGCCGGGGCGGGGAGCACAGCGGACCCCGCGGCCGCTTCGCGGGGCGCATCCCCGCGCGCGTGCGCGGCGCCGCGCAGCACCTGTCGAGCTTCGTGGCGGCGCTGCTCGTCGCGGTCCTGCTCGCCGGTCTCTGGGAGCCCCTGGGAGTCGGGCGCGGACTCGCGAACCTCGTCTTCACCGTCGGGATCTTGGCCGGCGTCTTGCTGGTCTTCCGCGCCCTGCTCTGGGCCTACGAGCCGATCCTGCGCTGGTGCCTCGCGCACAAGCTGCTCTTCCTGTCCCTGCCCGCGCTCTTGGTCGCGTTCGGGCTCGTCGTGTGGCTCGGCTTCGCGCGCGTCGCGCGCCCGATCGTCGAGTCCGTCGCGGACGACGGGATGCGCTGGAAGCCCGTCGCGCGCCTCGCGCACGCCTTCCCCGGGCTCGGCAAGGAGTTCATGCCGCCGCTCGACGAGGGCTCGTTCCTGTTGATGCCGGTCACGATGGCACACGCGTCGATCGGAGAGGCGTTCGAGCTGCTCCAGCAGCAGGACATGCTGATTCGCGCGATCCCCGAGGTCGACGACGTGGTGGGCAAGATCGGAAGGGTGGATAGCGCGCTCGACCCCGCACCGATCTCGATGGTCGAGACGGTCATCACGTACAAGCCCGAGTACCGGGTCGACGCCGCCGGACACCGCCAGCGGTTCCGCTACGACGAGGATTCCGAAAAGTTCCCGCTCGACGCTCACGGCGAGCTGATCCCCGACGACGACGGACGAGCATTCCGCCAGTGGCGGGACCACATCACGAGCCCGACCGACATCTGGGACGCGATCGAGGGCGCCGCAACGGTCCCCGGCATGACGACGGCCTCGATGCTGCAGCCCATCGAGACGCGCCGCATCATGCTGCAGACGGGCATGCGCGCACCGATGGGGGTCAAGGTCTACGGACCGGACCTTCAGGCGATCGAGCGCGTCGCCCTCGACTTCGAGCAGCTCCTGCGCGAGGTGCCCTCGATCCGCCCGGCGACGGTTTTTGCCGACCGGGTCATCGGCAAGCCGTACGTCGAGATCGACATCGACCGCCGCGCGATCGCGCGTTACGGATTGACGGTGCGCGCGGTCCAGGACGTGATCGAGGTCGCGATCGGCGGACGGCAGCTGACGACGATGATCGAGGGGCGCGAGCGCTACCCCGTGCGCGTGCGCTACCAGCGTGAGCTGCGCGATCAGATCGAGGACCTGGCCAACATCCTCGTCGCCGCCCCCGGCGGCGTGCAGGTCCCGATCGGCCAGGTCGCCGACGTGCGCTACGCGCCGGGGCCCCAGGTGATCAAGAGCGAGGACACCTTCCTCACCGCGTACGTGCTGTTCGACAAGCAGCCGGGCCGCGCCGAGGTCGACGTCGTCGAGGAGGCCCAGGCGTACCTCGCGAACGCGATCGCGTCGGGGGAGTACACGCTCCCGGCGGGCGTGTCGTACCGCTTCGCCGGGAACTACGAGAACCAGCAACGCGCGGCCCAGCGGCTGCGCATCGTGTTGCCCCTCGCGCTGCTCGTGATCTTCCTGATCCTGTATCTGCAGTTCCGCTCGACGCTGACCACGGGAATCGTGTTCACGGGCGTGTTCGTCGCATGGTCCGGGGGCTTCCTCATGCTCTGGCTCTATGGACAGGATTGGTTCCTCGACTTCGAGCTCGCCGGCGTCGACGTGCGCGAGCTCTTCCAGGTGCATCCGTTGAACCTGAGCGTCGCGGTCTGGGTCGGGTTCCTGGCGCTGTTCGGGATCGCGACCGACGACGGCGTGATTCTGGCGACCTACCTGCGGCAGACCTTCCGCGACGCCGCGCCCGTCGATCGACGCGGCGTGCACGAAGCGGTCGTCGCGGCGGGTCTGCGCAGGATCCGGCCGTGCCTGATGACGACCGCGACGACGACGCTGGCGCTGCTCCCCGTCCTGACGTCCACGGGCCGCGGTGCGGACGTGATGGTGCCGATGGCGATCCCCTCGATCGGGGGCATGGCGGTGGCGCTGGTGACGATCTTCGTCGTGCCGACGCTGTACTGCGCCGTCGAGGAGCGGAGGCTGTCGCGACGGGCGTCGTAGCTACCCCGCTGTTGCATGACCTCTTCCAGAGGCCGCATGACGGGAAGAGGTCATGCAACATCGGGGGCTACCCTCTGGAGCTGCTGTCGGAGTCGCACCGTATGCTGAGCGGCATGTCCACGACGCTCCTGCTCCTGCTCAGCTGTCTCTCTCCCGCCGACGATCCCACCTGGCCGCAGTTCCTCGGCCCCGACGGGAAGGCCCGCGCCTCCGAGCGGCCGACGACGCTGGAGCTCGACGAGGAGCACGCGCAGTGGCGTGTTCCGGTACCCGCGGGCTCGTCGTCTCCGTGCATCTTCGGGGACCGGCTGTTCCTCTCGGGTCACGGTGGGGGCAAGCTCTCGATGCTCGCCTACGACCGCAAGAGTGGCAAGGAGCTCTGGCGGTACGAGGTCGAGGCCCCCGAGCCCGTGCCGATCGATCACGTCGACGCCGATGCTGCGGCGCCGACGGCGTGCACTGACGGCAAGAACGTCTTCTTCTACTTCGGCGCCGTCGGCCTGTTCGCGTTCGACCTGGACGGGGAGGCGCTCTGGAAGAAGGAGCTGCCCAAGCCCGACGCGAGCTTCGGGATCGGCACGTCGCCGATCCTGATCGGCGAGCAGCTGATCCTCGCGCGCGACGGTTGCCCGGACTCGGGGATCTACGCGTACGACAAGACGACGGGCAAGCAGCTCTGGGAGCGTCCGCGGCTCGGCTTCACCTACAGCTTTGGCACGCCCCACGTCTGGCGTCACCCGCAGCGCACCGAGCTGATCGTCGCCGGCACCAAGCGGCTCACGTCGCTGGACCCGAAGACGGGCGAGGAGCTGTGGGAGCTCGGCGGCATGACGACCTTCGTCTGCACGACGCCGACCAGCGACGACGAGCGCCTCTACTTCGCGGCCTGGTCCACGACCGAAGCGACCCAGGAAGAGCGCCACGCGGTCGGTTTCGGCGACCTGCAGATCACGAGTGAAGAGCGCGCCGACCCGAGCAAGCTGTTCGCGCGTCTCGACGTGAACGGCGACGGCAAGCTCATGCCCGAGGAGCTGCCCCAGGGGCGCTTGCGGGACGCGTTCGGATTCGTCGACCAGAACAGGGACGGCACCCTCGCGAGCGAGGAGTTCGTCCCGCTCCTCAAGATGCCCAGCGGGCGCGGGAACACGATGGTCGCGGTCCGCCCCGGCGGCAAGGGCGATCTCGAGGCCGAGCACGTCGCGTGGAAGTACAGGCGCGGACTGCCGTACGTCGCCTCTCCGCTGCTGCACGAGGGCCGGCTCTACCTCGCCAAGGCCGGTGGGCTGCTCACTTGCCTCGACTCCGCGACGGGCAAGGCGCACTTCGACCGCGAGCGGCTCGACGACCGCAGCGAGTACTACGCGACGCCCGTCGGCGTCCCCGGCCACGTGATCGTGTGCGCCAGCGGCGGGACGGTCTACGTCGTCGAGGCCGCGGACGAGTTCCGCGTGAAGGGACGCTTCGACTTCGGCGAGCGGATCATCGCGACGCCCGCGGTCGTCGACGGCGTGATCTACCTGCGCTCCGAGACGAGCCTCTGGGCCTTCGGCGAGTAGCCGGCGCTAGCGGTGTGCGCCGAACTTTCGACTCACACCACTAGCGCGTACGCAGCTCGACGTTCGCGCTTCCGGCCGCGGTGAGCTCGACGTCGACCGTCGCGCCGTTCCCGGCGGGGGAGGAGGTCCGCAGGCGGTACGTGCCGATCCCGAGACCGGTGATCCGGAACTGTCCGTTCGCGTCGCTCACGTCGTCCCAGCCGGAGTGGACGAGGTAGCCGTACGCGTCGTGCACCTGGATCTCCACCGCCGGGACGGGGACTCCGCCGGCGTCCCGCACCGTTCCCTCGACCGTCGTGGGGGCCGGCACGACGAGCTCGAGGTCGTGCAGGCGCGCGTCGACGGGCACCTGGATCCCGTGTAGGCGCGCGTCGCCCCAGGTCGGCATGCGAGCCGGCGCCGGCTCGGCCGCGAGTGTGTGTGCTCCCCTGCGCACTCGGTCGAACACGAACGTGCCGTCCGGATCCGTTTCGTGAAACCGCGTGGTTCCGAGCGGGCCGATGAGCTGCAGGCGTGCCCCGCCGACGGGGCTCCCGCTCGAGTCGACGACGCTCCCGCGCAGCTCGGCGCTCGGTAGGTCGAAGTCGCGCTCGAACGACTCGACGCTGGCGGGGACCTCGACGAAGACCATGGGCTCGTTGTAGGCGCTGGGGCCGAGCTGGACGAAGTGTCCGACGCCTCCGCGTACCCAGAGCGCGTACGAGCCGTCGCGGGCGGTCTCGACCGAACGCTCGAACGCGCCGCCTTGCTCACGCCAGTTCAAGCGCAAGTCCGCGACGGGTGCCGTGCCGCGCGTGACGCGACCGGACACCCGAACGGTGCCCTCGGGCGGAGCGCCGAGGATGACGTCGACGGCCTCGTCGACCTCGAGCGTGATCTGCATCGAAACGACCGAGTCGAGGATGTCCTTGGGGGTCACGACGGAGACCGAGAGGTCGTAGGTGCCCGGCCCGAGCCCGCCGAATTGAAAGCGGCCGTCATCGTCGGTGCGGGTGCGCTCGAGTCCGCGAGCCTCCATGTGGTTGAGGACCACCTCGCGGTCGCGCGTCTCGCCCAATGAGGCATCGAGCGTGCCCGTGATCCGCCCTCCCGTGCGCAGGCGCAGCTCGAGACCTGATCTCGAAGCGCCCGGCACGAGCGTGAACCGCTCCGTCGCGCTCGGTCCGAATCCCTTCGCGATCGCATGCACGCGATAGTTCCTCGGAGGGAGCGTCAATTCGAACCGTCCCTCGGCGTTCGTCTCATCGAGGTCGCTGCGCGTGACCGACCGGGTACCGTCCGGTCCGCGGAAGTCGTACTCGTAGGCGATCCGCGCGCGCGGCAGCGGCGCGCCTGCGGGGTCCAGGACGATCCCGCTCAAAAGCGCGGAGCGCGGGACGACGAGCTCGATCGGTCCCGCTCCTGGCATCTGCACGCGCACGGGCTTGGAACGTCCATGCGCGACGCTCGCACGCACGAGCCACTCGCCAGGGGGGACGCCGGAGAGCGCGAAGTGCCCATCGTCGCCCTGGAACGAATCGTGGACTGTCGTCCCTCCGGGCTGACTCAGTTGACCATCTGTGGACTCGTCGCGCACGCTGACGCGGAACGTCTGGAGCGGAACACCGGCGTCGTCGGTCACCCTTCCGGTGAGGATGCTGCCGGCGCTCAGCACGAGGGTCACGCGCGTCGCGGGGACGGTGACACCGTCGTGCCGGGCACGCCAGTTGGGCGCCTTGCGCGCTTCGCGGCGGCGCCGCATGCGCTCCTGGATGCTCTCGCCCTCGACGGGATCGAGGGCGGGGGCGGGGGCGGGCGGCCGTGCGCGGACTTTGAGCGAGCACGTCCCTCGCTCGAGTCCGTTGATCTCGAAGCGCCCCTCGTCGTCGGTCTTGGCGCGCAGCCCCCCGACGAGCTCGCTGTCGAGGATCGAGGGGTTCACACTCTCCTGCGTCGCGCGCACGATCACGCCTTGGGCGGGGCGACCGTCGGGCCAGCTGACCCGGCCCGCGACGATCTTCCCGCGGGCGAGCATCAGCTCGAGGCCCAGGTGTTCCTCACTGTCCTCGAGCCCCTCGAGCTCGAGCTGCGCCGCCTTCCAGCCGGGGGTCTCGGCGACGATCTTGATGTCGCCCGGGCGCACGCCGGCGACGTCGAACTGCCCGCGCTTCTCCTCGTCCTCGCCGGTCAGGCGCAACTCGATGGTCGAGCCGAGGTAGCGCGCGCCGGACTGGATGGTGAGCAGCACCGCGGGTGGCGCGGGCCCGTCGGGCGTGAACACGCGTCCGGCGAGCCGCACGCCGCGCGTCAGCGTCACCGTGACTTCACGCGTCTCGCCCGGCTCCAGCGCGGGGTACTTGCGCTCGACCTCGCACAAGTCGGTCGGCGTGACGTCGATCTCGAGCTCGAAGCTGGCCGGCACGGCGTCGAGGGTGAAGACCCCGTCTTCGTGCTCCTCGGTCTTGCGCGACGGGCCCGCGAGCTCGATCTCCGTGTGCCACACGAGCGAGCGCACGAGGATCTGGTCGAGCAGCTCCGGCGCGGCGCCCGCCGGCAGCTGCACCGCGACGCGCACGCGAGCGCCGAGCGACGGTTCGAGGACGACCTCCTCGTCACCGAGATCCGCCGGCTGCAGGCGGAAGGGCTCTTGGAGGAAGAGGAAGGCACTCTCGAGGTGCAGCGTCCCGCTGCCCGACTTGGGGGCGAAGGCGACGCGGAAGGTCCCGTCGTCCGCGACCTCGGCCGAGTGGGTGCGGCCCCCGTTCGCGGTGGAAAAGCGCCGGCCGCGGGCGACCACCCGCAGCGTCTCGTCCGGCGCCGCGCCCGCGGGCAGGACGACGCGTCCGCGGACCCAGAGGGCGCCGGCGGGGACGGGAGCATCGCGCGCGCCGGTCGCCTTCGGCGCACTCTGTGGCTGCCGGGTGTTCCGGGCCTGCGCGGGTGCGGTCCGCTCGCCCGGCTGCGTCTCACCGGGAGCGAGCATCGACGGGGCCGCGCTCGTCCGAAGAGGACCCGACGGCGCGCTGGGCGGCCCCAGCCCCTCGGTTGCGCGGTCCGGAGCCCAGCCGCGCTGGAGGGCCAGCAGGCCGACGGCGGCGAGGGCGATGCCCAGGCCGAGCACGAGCCAGCGGGAAGAGCGAGTGCGGTCCTTCATGGGGCCCCGTGAGGATAGGACAAATGGACAGGGACACACGCACGTCGGGGTCACGGACGGACCGCATTTCGCCTGGGATCCGGTTCGGGGCCCAGGCATACTCCGCGGCATGGTCCCCAACCAGCACCGGAGCGCGGCGGTGTTCGTCGGCCTCGTGCTCGCCTTCGGCTCTGCCGGCTGCAGGACGGCGGAAGTGGCGAGCTACAACCTCGACCAGCTGATGGCGCCCGAGGGGCGCTTTCGGTACGTCGCCGACGTCCAGAGCGGCTGGCGCTTCTACTTCCGGCAGCTCTTCGACCCCTCGTGGTTTGCCGAGGACAGCTTCGTGTTCGGCACGGCCCCCGAGCCGATCGAGGACCCGACCGACCTCGCGCTCGACAACTTGCTCGCGGTGCGCGGGACGACGTTCGTCAACGACGATCAGCGCTTCGCCGATCACGTGCGACACTTCGTCTGGTACGCCACGGCGTCGCCTTCGGCCCTGTGCCGCGAACGCGCGCTCCTCGAGCTCGTGCCGCTCGCCGCCGAGGTGAGACTCGAGAAGCCCGTGACCCGCTTTCCGGAGCCGGCGAACGCGGCCGAGCTGTCCGAGGCGCTCGCGGGGCTGACCCAGGCGCTGGGGCCGATGCTCTCGCCGAGCGCGGCGACCACGACCGAGGTGAGCGATTTCGTCGCCGCGTGCGAGCTCCTGGGAGGGCGCCAGTACGACATCGAGGGCGGCCGCCGGCTCCTGCGGATCGTGTCCTCGTTCACGACCAGTCGCCGGCTCGAGCGGGACGAGCTGCAGCCGCTGCGCAAGCTCGCCGAGGACGTCGCGAGCGACGTTGTCGCCCAGGCGCTGACGCGCGGGCTGCTCGACCCGACCCCCTACGTCCGCGCCGCCGCCTACCGGGCCAACTACGAGGTCTTCGGCGAGCCGTTTCTCGAGGAGGCCCTGACCTCGCTCGTCATCTGGGACGACGGGCAGCCGAGCAGCTCGATGGGGCTGCTCGCGGTCCGACCCGACGAAGAAGACCTGATCGTCGGCACGCTCGGTCTGTTGCGCGAGAACGGCATGTTGACGCGTGCGCACGATGGCGATCTCGCGGGACGTGAGGTGCGCTTCACCGTCTTCTGGATCCTGCAGAAGATCGCGCGCGGGTACGCGATCTACGGGGACCGCTCGCGCACCGCCGCGATGCTTGTGCTGCAGGAGCTGTCGGGATCGGGCCTGTCCAGCCTGCGCGAAGAGGACTGGATTCGCTGGTGGGGGAGGTTCAGGGACCGCGAGGAACCGGCGATCGAGAAGCTTCGCAACGAGGCCGCCGCGCGCGCGGCCGAGAACCAAGAGTGAGCACACGGAACCGGGGCAAGGCCGCTCTCACGCGTGTCCTGGGCGTCCTGATCGCCCTCTCGCTACTCGCGTTCGCCGCCAGCAAGGTGCCGTGGCGCGACACGGTGAACATCGGCGATGAGTCGTACCCGGGCACGCTGCTGTCGGACTTCAAAGTGCAGCCCGTGCGCTTCGCGTTCGACGCGGACCAAGTGCCCTCGGCGGGCTCGCCGCTGGTCGGACACGCGGCGGCGACCGCGCTCGCCCACGGGGGGGAGATCGAGCTACGCGAAGGCGTCTTGACGAGCCGCGTGTGGAGTCGTGGCGTCGACGGCGGCGCAGTCGCGGCGAACGATCCTCCGGCCGAGCTCACGTTCGAGTCGCCCGAGGACCTGCAGTGGCGTCCGGGCATGCCGCGCGCGTTCTCGGACGCGAACCTCGTCGGCATTCTGCCCGCGCTCGGGTTCCTCTTCTTCTCCTCGCTCCTGATCGTGACGCGCTGGTGGCGCCTGTTGGCGCTGATCGGCTGTCCGACCCGCTGGCCGCGCGCCCTGCGACTGACCTACGTGGGGCTGTTCTTCAACATCGCGCTGCCCGGGGTCAACGGGGGCGACCTGGCGCGGGCGCTGCTCGTCGCACGCGGGCACCCCGACCGGCGCGCGGACGCCGTGTCGTCGGTACTGGTCGACCGGATCCTCGGACTCGTCGCCATGGCGATCGTCGCGGTCGTTGCGATCTTCATCGCCGGTGACCGCCTGACCGAGCTGAAGCTGCCGGTCGCCCTGGCGCTCACGGGGATGGTCGTCGGTCTGGCGGCGTTTCTCAATCCGACGCTGCGGCACCTGACGCACTTCGACACGCTGCTCGGCAAGCTGCCGCAGGGCCGGCGCCTGCAGAGCCTCGATCGAGCGATGCGCGAGTACTCCAAGCACCCCGGTGAGGTGGTGATCGCGCTGCTCTTGTCGAGTGGCAACCACCTGTGCAACGCGGCCGCCGTCGCTTTCATCGGCGCGGCATTCGGCGCCGAGTTCTCGTTCCTCGACTACGTCTGCGTCGTGACGGTCGCCAACACGCTGAGCGCGATTCCTCTGTCGCCGGGCGGCTTGGGTGTCGCCGAAGTCGCCTTCGGGTCGCTCTTCGAGCTGCTCGAGTCGGGTGCGTACATGCTCGGCGTCGCGACCAGCATCACCTATCGGCTGTCGATGTGGAGCCTGGGCCTGGTCGGCGGCCTCGTGATGTTGATGCCCGGCGGGCGCGAGGCGCGCGAGCAATTCGCCGAACAACGGGCGGGCACCGGCCCGTCCGCGTGATCGTGCCCCGGATCGTTTGACCGCGGAGCGCGACCCGGATCTAATCCCGCCGCTCGTCCTCCTCCCCCGGCCCTTGAAGAGGGCCCCCCGAAAAAAGAGCCCCCAAGAGCCTGCATGTCCCTCCTCGTCATCGGAACCCTCGCCTACGACACGATCGAAACGGTCCACGACAAGCGCGAGGGCATGCTCGGCGGCTCCGCCGTCTACTTCGCCGTCGCCGCGGCGCACTTCGCCCCGCCGCGCCTGGTCGGCGTGATCGGCAAGGACTTTCAGGACGAGCACCTCGCGGGCCTGCGCGAACGTGGGATCGACTGCTCGGGCGTCGAGGTCGCGGACGGCAAGACGTTCCGCTGGGGCGGGCGCTACGAGGCGGACTGGAACACGCGCCACACGCTGTTCACGCACCTCAACGTCTTCGAGCACTTCGAACCCAAGGTGCCGGACGCGATGCGCGACTCGCGCTTCGTGTTCCTCGCCAACGCGCACCCGAAGATCCAGCTGCAGGGCCTGCAGCAGGTCGACAAGCCGGAGTTCGTCGTCGCGGACACGATGAACCTGTGGATCGACGTCGCGCTCGACGACCTGAAGAACCTGCTGCGGCACGTCGACGGGCTCGCCCTGAACGACGAGGAGGCGCGCATGCTGTCGGGCGAGTCGAACCTGATCCGGGCCGCGCAGCAGGTGATGGGGATGGGGCCGCGCTACCTGATTCTGAAGAAGGGCGAGCACGGCGCGTTCGTCATGGGCGAGGACCTGCATTTCTCGCTACCGGCCTACCCGGTGACCGAGGTCATCGATCCGACAGGCGCTGGCGATTCGTTCGCCGGCGGATTCATGGGAGCGGTCGCGGCGCAGGGCAATACGAGCCCGCAGACAATGCGCAAAGCGATGCTCTACGGCACGGTGACTGCGTCGTTCTGCGTACAGGGCTTCAGCATCGAGGACATCGGCCAGCGGACGCGGATGGATTTCGACGAGCGCTACGCGGAGCTGCTGTCGATCGTGACGGTCTGAGGGCGTCGTAATCCGAGGCAGCGCGCGAAGCTCGCCATTTGAACGGCGCGCTGGGCGTGAGGTGCTAGATTGGACCTCCAGCCGGAACGGAGGGATCCTGGATGAGCCTGCAGCCCGAACGAGCGGAGTCGAGCACGCGCGGAGCGACCCTCTGCGCACTAGCGCTGTGCGTGATGTGTGCCTGCCACGAGTCGGGCGGCGGTGGAGGCTCCGCGGCGGCGACGCCGGCGGCGACGACGACCCGCCTGGGGGACCCGATCGAGGGTTTGACGGGCATGGAGCGGGCCGCGTTCGAGCGCGGGCGCGTGCAGTTCGAGAAGCGCTTCCGCCCGAGCGAGGGACTGGGCCCCTTCTACAACGCGACGGCGTGCGCCAGCTGCCACAGCACACCGGTGACCGGTGGCTCCGCGCAGCTCTACCGGAACTTCTACCTCGCGGTCTGGACCGACAACTTCACGCAGCTCTCGGACGTCACGCTGCCCGGGATCCAACACACGATCCCGCCGTGGCTGAGTCCGGTCGTGCCGTCGTACGGCAGCGGCCAATCGCACACGCTCGCCCATTTCACGCTCGAGGGCGGGCGCGCGGTCATCCCGCCGGACTACATCGGCTTCCCGATGACCGTCGCCCAGCGCAACAGCATTCCGATCTTCGGCGTCGGCTTGTTCGAGTTCGTGAGCGATGTGACGATCGCCTCGAACGCCGATCCCGACGACGCCGACGGCGACGGCATCAGTGGCCGCTTCAACACCGACGCGGGTGCGATGGGGCGCTTCGGGGTCAAGGCGCAGTCGAACAACGTGGAGCTCTTCACGCGCGCACCGCTGCAGAACCAGATGGGGATTACGAGCAACCCGTTCCTGGGCTCGAGCGGGACCGTGAGCATGGGGCGGCCGGCACCGTTCCAGGCCTCGACGGACCCCAACGCGCCGACCTTCGACAACGACGGTGTCCCCGACCCCGAGATCGAGCACGGCGACCTCGGCGATCTGATCGCCTTTGCGCGCTTCCTGGCGCCGCCGAGCAAGAAGCCCTTCGACGACTCGGCGCGCAGGGGCGAAGCATTGTTCGAGTCGATGGGCTGCGCTCTGTGCCACATTCCGTCCTTGCCCTCCTCGCGCGGCCCCGTCGACGCCTACACCGATCTCCTCCTGCACGAGATGGGCTCCGATCTCGCCGATGGCCTGCACTTCGGAGTCCCACAGCCTTCGGAGCTGTCTCCCCGGCACGCGGGCGGCGAGTTCCGAACCCAGCCCCTGTGGGGTGTCTCGCTCCACGCCCCGTTCCTACACGACGGGCGGGCGGAGACCCTCGAGGAGGCCGTGCTCCTGCACGGCGGCGAGGCGACGCTCAGTCGCGACGCGTTCGGCGCGCTCGCGCAACCGGACCGAGAGGACGTGATCCATTTCCTCGAACACCTTTGACCCAACACGGCACGGCACTTCGCCAAGACCCTCTTATGAAGCGTACGCTCTGCCCGCTGCTCCTCCTTCTCTGCACCTCGCCGGCGCAAGCCGACATCAGCGCATGGTTGGCCGCGGTCGCTGCCGGCACCCCGGCGGCCTACGTCGACACGAACATCCTCGCGCCGACCAACGTCGACATCGGGGCGCTGAACCCGGCGAACGGAGCGACGTACGAGTTCATCGTCAACGGCACCAACGCCGGCATCAGCAGTGCGCTGATGGGAGCGCGCGGGACGGGGGTCGGTGACTCCGCCGGGCTCAAGTTCGAGCAGTACCCCGACACGACGAGCTACGGGCTCACCAACTTCGGCGTCGCCGACTACACGATGGAGGGCAACGTCGAAAGCGTCGACGTCCACTTGGTCTTCGTCGCCGACGTCAACACGTCGACGACGACGCTCTACGCCGATGGCCAGAACGTCGCGACCGCGCCCTACGCGCCGGTCCTGTCCGGCATGGTCGGGATCCTGCAGGCCCACGACCCGAACGGGGGCGACTTCGATCCCTTGACCGGTACGATGCTCGGCGTCGCGGTCTACGACTCGCTCTTGTCCGCCGGCGAGATCCTCGATCACTACACCGCCTGGAGCAGCGGCACGGTCGGCACGAGCTACTGCGGACCGGCGATCCCGAACTCGACGGGCTTTCCGGCCATCATCACCGGGGGGGGCAGCGCATCGGTCGCCGCGAACAACTTCAGCATCACCGCGGAGCAGCTCCCGCCCGGCCAGTTCGGCTACTTCCTCGTCGGGCAGACCCAGGGCTTCTTCAATCCGCCCGGCAGCCAGGGGATCATCTGCCTCGTCGGCAACATCGGCCGCTACAACCAGATCGCGAACATCATCCAGGGGCCGACCGGGACGATCCAGGTCGACTTGACGGCCGTGCCGGTCAACCCGACGGCGGCGGTGATGCCGGGCGAGACGTGGAGCTTCCAGTGCTGGTTCCGCGACAACAACCCGACGTTGACGAACAACTTCACCGACGGGCTGGAGGTCACGTTCCTGTGAAGCTCCCTCCCGGACGCGGTGTCCGTCCTGTTTCAATGACCGGACCGGCGCTTCACCGCATCCGGTGCAGCGCATGCTCGGCGACGAGGCGCAAAGCGCGGTCCTGCGACAAGTGCAAGGCCGCGCGCAGCGATGGCGATGGCCTTCATGCCATCAGCGTACGCCTCTGCTGCTGCCTCTGCCGCGCTACTGGGTGACAGTGACCGTGAGCGCGTCCGTCCACGCGGCCCCCGCCGGCGCTGCGGTCGAGGGCGACACGGCTCCGCGGGCGACGTGCCCCCGTTCGCGTCGCTGCCTCCGGCGGCATCGACGAACCAGTCGCCGCATTCAGCGCGGGGGGCGAGCAGGGTGACGAGGAGCAGGGGAAGGAAGCGCTGCATGATATTCCGTTGGCCGCCGCGACTCCGTTCGTTGGTCCAGCGCGGGTGCGCCGCTGATCTTTTCTCTGCTTTCCTCGCCCCGCTCCCCGGGAATCGTCGGACTCGTGCGTGGTTGTCGTCACTGCCTGAAAGGCGGCTTCCACGGGTTGAACTGGAGAGTCATCAGCCCTGAGGAGGCACCGGGTCGCGCACTTGTCCCCGGTGTCTCCTCGCCCCTTTTGGGAGGCGTGCGGGAGCCGCCGCGGTTAGAACGGGCCCATGAGCGGCGACCCCAATGGCGGCCCGAGCGGCGCCACGCGAAGGCTCTTCATCGGGCTGAAGCCGCCGGAGGACGAGGCGCAACGGCTCGCGCGGCGGACCGGGCCGACCCTGCGCGACGACGGGGGCGAAGTGCCGCGCGGGATGCGCATCTACCCCGAGCACGACTTGCACATGACCCTGTGCTTTCTGGGGGCGGTCGACGCGAAACGCGTGCCGACCCTGGAGGCCGCGCTGCGCGAGGAGCTGCGCGGGCTGAACGCCCCGGAGCTCGTCATCGCCGGGACGGGCGCGTTCCCCGACCTGCAGCGGCCGCGCGCCCTATGGGCCGGGGTGGAGGAGGCCGATGAGAGCCCCGGCCGCCTCGCGGCGCTGCACAACCGCGTCCTGCAGGCTGCGTTCTCGATCGGCTGGAAGCGCCCGCGGGCGGACCGCACGCGACCCTTCCGGCCGCACATCACCCTCGCGCGCGTGCTGCGGGACGGCGCGGCTCCCGGCCTCGCCGTCTTCGGGCGGCTCGACTTCGCTCAACGCTGGCTGCCGATCGAGGTGGCGCTCTTCGAGTCCCGCCCCGACCGGCCCGAAGAGCGCTACGCGGCGCTTTCGGCGGTGCCGCTGGTCGTACGGCCCGGGTGACGCCGCGCGGCGCTCGCTCCAGCCGGGCTCGAGCTCGAGGTCGACGAGCTGTACGCCGTACCTGGCGTCGACGATCGCCAGTCGCACCGGACCGGGAGCGGCGAAGCCCCAACAGATTGCGGCGAGGGCGCCCAGCGCACACAGGAGCAGTCGAGGGATCGTTCGCATGATGACCCCTAACTGGATCGGGTACGTCGGCTGGCCGGCGTGCAGCGCGAAATCTTTGACGGCAGAGGGACGCGACCGGGGTCACGGCGAATCGGTGAATCGCCGTAACCCCCGGCCGCGGAAGGAGGTCCATTCACCGGACTGCAGTCGCTTCCAACCCCTACGCGGCGGGGCTAGGATTCCCCTTGAAGAAGGCCAGTCGCCCCACAAGGGCAGTGAGAGGGCCCGCCGACAGACCGGGCCCGATAGACAGAGAGATGATTCCAAGATGAGTGTGCAACGTTCCCGGTCGGCCCGTTCGACGTCGGGACAGGAAGGCACTGGCCAAAACAAACCCAACTCCGGAGGACACAGTCCTCAGAAGGAGAAGGCCCTGACGGCCGCTCTGGGCGAGATCGAGAAGAGCTTCGGCAAGGGCTCGATCATGCGCTTGGGCGATTCGGGGGATCTCATCCGCGAGATCCAGGGCATCGGCACGGGCTCCCTCAACCTCGACATCGCGCTCGGTGGCAAGGGCTTGCCGCGCGGACGCGTGGTCGAGATCTACGGTCCGGAGAGCTCGGGCAAGACGACCCTGACCCTACACGTCGTGGGGCAGGCCCAAAAGCTGGGCGGCATCTGCGCCTTCGTCGACGCGGAGCACGCGCTCGATCCCGCGTACGCACGCAAGCTCGGCGTCAAGCTCGACGACCTGCTGGTCAGCCAGCCGGACACGGGAGAGCAGGCGCTCGAGATCGTCGAGACCCTCGTTCGTTCGAACGCGGTCGACGTCGTCGTCATCGACTCGGTCGCGGCGCTCGTGCCGCGCGCCGAGATCGAAGGAGAGATGGGCGACAGCTTCGTCGGCCTGCACGCGCGCCTGATGAGTCAGGCCCTGCGCAAGCTGACCGGCGCGATCGCCAAGTCCGAGTGCCTCGTGATCTTCATCAACCAGATCCGCGAGAAGATCGGCGTCATGTTCGGCAGCCCCGAGACCACGACCGGTGGCCGGGCGCTGAAGTTCTACTCGTCGGTGCGACTCGACATCCGTCGCATCGGACAGCTCAAGGACGGCGACCTGGTCGTGGGCAACCGCACCAAGGTCACCGTCGTGAAGAACAAGATCGCACCGCCCTTCCGCAAGGTCGAGTTCGACATCCTCTACGACCGCGGCATCAGCCGCGAGGGCGAGCTCATCGACCTCGGCACCCAGGCCGGGATCGTGCTCAAGTCCGGGACCTGGTACTCGCTCAAGCACCCGACCGACGGCGAGATCCGCCTCGGCCAGGGACTCGAGCGCACACGTAACTTCCTCTCCGACAATCCGGACCTGGCCGAGATCGTCGCCAAGGGAGTGATGGACAAGTTCGCGCCGAAGCCGGAGCCGCAACCCGCTCCCGCGGAGGGTGCGCAGCCTGCGGCGGCTCCTGCCGCAGCGGGCGCGGCCAAGCCCCTGGCCAAGCCGCCGGCCACCAAGGCCAAGGGCTGAGCCCAAACGGGGTTGATCCCGATTGAGCTGGGCTCGATTGAGCTGGGCTCGAGCCGCTCCACCAGCGGGGACCTGCGCACTGCGCTGGTCCCCGCTTTTCGTTTCCCGGAGCTTCCCGGCCAGCCGTCAGCGCTCCAGCTCGGCGCGGGCGCGCACCCCGTCGTGCTCGAAGGACAGCCCGAAGCCGAGCCCGCGCAGCGACTCCAGCGCCGGGGACAGGCGCGAGCTCGCGCGCGGCGCGCTCGGATGCCCGTAGGTCTGCGAGGACCACGTGCCCCACTCGGCATCCCACTCGAAGCCCGTGCCGACGGGGCAGATCAGGCGCACGCCGAACCAGCGCTCGTGCACGGCGAGTGGATCCTCGTCCGGGAAGAGCCGCTGCCACTCGTCCAGGATCGGCAGCGCGCCCCAGGCGACGCGCTGCAGCTCGCGTCCGTGGCGCTCGCGCCACCACGCGCGCAACAGGTCGGTCGCGTCGGCGCCGACCGTCACCAAGAGACTCTCACCGAGCGGCACGCCCGTCTCGCTGTTCGCGGCCGCGACTCGTCGCTCGATGGCGCGCTGCACGACGCCCTCGTGCATGCTCACGGTCAAGCCGTCCGCATGCACCGCGTAGAACGGGTGCAGGTTGGAGTCGTCGTCGTCGGTGTAGGCGACGTACGCGTGTCCGGCGTGCTCGCGCGTCTCGAACGTGCACTCGGGTTGCTCCTCGGTTGCCAGCTTCTGCACGATCGCGAGGAACCGGGCGAGGGCCCGCTCGTCCGTCGACTCGATGTACACGCCGACCGGCAGCTCGTTCCAGCGCTCGCGCAGCAGCTCCTGCGGGTCGTCCGCCGCCGCGACCTCGGCGAGGATCGGATCCGGGTCGAGGTAGACGCTGAAGCCGGAGCCGAGCCAGGAGAGCGGGCGCGTGAACGTCGGGTCCTCCTTGGTCGCGGCGCTCGCGACGTAGCCCATCAGCCAGCTCTTCGGATCGATCGCCATCACCATCTGCATCAACGCCGCGTCGTGGCGGTCGCCGGTCTGCGCGCCGAGGCGCGTCGGCCCGGTGAACTCCATCAAGTCGCGGTAGGCGCTACCGTCGACGACCGGCAGGACCGAGAGGTCGAGGGCGAGCCGCCCCTTCGCGATTGTCACGCGCCCCGCGATCGGATCGAAGAAGCGCCGCCAGCGCCGCTGGTAGCGTTCGCGGAACTCGCCGTAGGCGTCGCGCTCGCTGAGCGTCACGGCATCGATCTCGAGCTCGGAGATCGGCGTCAGGAACGTCGGTGTGCCGTACACCTCCGAACGCACCCCGTCGGCGTCCCCGAGCACCGCGCCGCCGCCGGGCACGCGCAGCTCGGGGACCGAGGCGAGCCCCGGGTCGACCTCGCGCCCCGCTCCGTGCTCGCCCACGACCCAGGCCGTACGGTCGGCGAGCACCGCTGCGGCGCGCGTGCGCCGCGAGGCTCCGATGCGCCACTTCGGACTGCACCAGCGCCGGATCGTCGCGTCGGTGACGACGACGAACGCGGTCTCCTCGGGGTCGCCGCGCGGGTAGCGGTCGCGGAAGAAGCGGTACTCGTCGAGGTGCACCAGGGCGCTCGCGTCGTCGTCCATCAGGCGCGTGATGTGTTCGAGCTGCACGCGCGAGTTGCTCACGACGACGACGCCGTCGGCCGCGAGCACCAGCGAGTGGATGCTTCGGTCGGGCGCGCGCACGCCGGTGTAGGCGCGGCCTCCGACGCGGCCGCCGACTTCCTGGACGCCGTCCGCGGCGAGCGCGGCGGCGTGCTGGGCGAGCACGTGTTGGTGCAGCACGCCAGGCGTCCGCGTCTCGAACACGAGCGCGACGTCGCTGCCCGTGCGCAGGTAGGGATCGCCGCCGGTGACGGCGACGCTCGCGACGACCGCGTCGCCGAGCAGGCGCGCCGTCGCGTCGAGGCGCAGGCAGAGCTGGCGTTCGTAACGCTGCTGGGTGCGCGCACTCTCCAAGCTCGCCTCGAACAGCTCGATCACCGGCGCACCGCCGGTGCGCGCCTCGTCGAGCACGCGCGTGAACGCGCGGAACGAGGGGAAGAACGCGGCGTGCTGGTCGCTTGGGATCAGGCGCGCGAGGGGGTCGAGCGACGGCTCGATCCCGCGCACCAGGCGCTCCCATTCCATCTCGCGCGTCGTGATTCCAGTCAGCTCGTCGATCGACACCCACTGGTAGTCCTCCTCCGGCTCGAGCACGCTGTCGAGCGCGAGGTTCTCGGCGAGCGCGCGTCCGCCCGTGAGCACGTCGTAGGAGTCCTGCAGGTCGCTCGGCCGGCGGCGCCGGCTCGAGCGCGGAGCAGCCGGAGCGAGCACGGGGTAGACGCCTAGCTCGGCGAGCTCCGCCCGCGTCGCGTCCGCGCGATGCCGGAACCAGGCGGCGCCGGGCACGTCGAAGCTCAACAGGCGCGCGTAAAAGAGCAGCCGCGCCTCGAGGAAGCTCGTCCGCGCCACCGCTCCGGCGTCGGACGCCTCGAGCCGGAAGGTGTAGCGCGCCGGGACCGCCTCTCCGTGTCCGGGAACGACCAGCGTCCCAGCCGTGGCACCGGCCGCGGGCAGGCGCAGCGCCAGCACGAGGTCGCGCAGGGGAGCGCGGCGGTTCGCCCAGGTCGCGGGGTCGGGAAGCGCGACGTAGGCCTCGCCGGGGCCGTCGAGCCAGACGCGCGGGAGCGAGCCGAGCGAGCTCCACGGCGCGACCTCGCGCGCGTCCAGGCTGCCTTCGGTGAGCTCGAGCGAGCCCAGCGGCACGCTGCGGTAGGCGTGCGCGTCCTGGCTCCTGGCGCTCGCGGGGAGAGTGGATGCCGCGACGCCAGCGGCGACGAGGGCGCCGCGAACGAGCGCGAGCCGGGCGCTCCTGAGTCCGGTCTGGCCTGTGTGCATGGTGGACCTGCCCCTTCCTGAGGATGTTTGTCGGTCTAGGGAAGATTGTCGGTCGAAGCGCCCCGATCTCGCAGCAATCCGGCGAGGTCTCTCGATCGGCCCCGCTTATCGATCGATCGAGAGGAGCCGGCCGGGGTCGCGGCTGGCGGTTCTCGAACGCGCTCCCACCCCGTATCCTGTGCGGCTCGTTTCGCCGGACCGCGCACACCGCGCGTCCCTCCGAAAGCAGAGGCGAGAGCCCGGAAAAGGCCATGCCCGACACCTCATCCCACACCGCCGCCCGCGTGCGCCGCGACTTCCACGACTTCTTCGTGTCGAAGGAGCACCGCGAGGTCCCCTCGGGTCCCGTCTTCCCCCAGGACGACCCGACCCTGCTCTTCACCAACGCGGGGATGAACCAGTTCAAGGACGTGTTCCTCGGCACCGGCACGCGCGACTACAAACGCGCCGCAGACACGCAGAAGTGCATCCGCGTCTCGGGCAAGCACAACGACCTCGAGGAGGTGGGCCGCGACACCTACCACCACACGTTCTTCGAGATGCTCGGGAACTGGTCGTTCGGCGACTACTTCAAGGAAGACGCGATCATCTGGGCCTGGGAGCTGTTGACGAAGGTCTGGGGGCTGCCGAAGGAGCGCCTGTGGGCGACCGTCTTCGAGGGCAACGCCAAGGACGGGCTCGCCGCCGACGAGGAGGCCGAGCGCATCTGGCGTGAGAAGACCGACATCGATCCGTCGCACGTGCTGCGCTGCCCGAAGGAGGACAACTTCTGGGAGATGGGCGCGACCGGTCCGTGCGGGCCGTGCAGCGAGATCCACATCGACCGCGGCGGGCCCGGTGCGGATCCGACGGACGGGGCCGACCCCAAGATCGGCGTCAACGCGGGGAACGAGCGCTTCATCGAGCTCTGGAACCTGGTGTTCATGCAGTTCAACCGCCAGGACGACGGCTCGCTCGTCGAGCTGCCTGCCAAGTCGGTCGACACCGGGATGGGCTTCGAGCGCATCTTGAGCGTGCTGCAGGGCAAGAGCTCGAACTACGACACCGACCTCTTCTCCCCGTTGTTCGCAAGACTCGAGGAGCTGACCGGCAAGCGCTACGGGACGAACGACGAGGAGACCAACGTCGCCTTCCGCGTGTGCGCCGACCACATGCGCGCGGTGTCGTCGGCCTTCGGCGACGGCGCCCTGCCCTCGAACGAGGGGCGCGGCTACGTTCTGCGGCGGCTGATCCGGCGCGCGTCGCGCTTCGGCCGTCAGGTGCTCGGCGTCGAGGAGCCGTTCCTGTTCGCCCTCGCGCCGACGATCGCCGAGGTGCTGGGGGAGGCCTTTCCCGAGATCCCGGCGCGCCTCGACCACATCCAACTCCTGATCAAGTCCGAGGAGGAGTCGTTCCGCAAGACGCTCGACCGCGGGCTCGTGTTGTTCGAGGACCTGGCCCGGAAGGTGTCGAAGGGCGGCGCGAAGACGCTGCCGGGCGACGAGGCGTACGAGCTGTACGCGACCTTCGGCTTCCCCCAGGACCTCGTCGAGCTGATGGCGCGCGAGCGCGGCATGGACGTCGACCTCGAGGGCTGGAGCAAGGCGCAGTCGGCACACCGCGAGATCAGCAAGTCCGAGGGCAAGTTCAAGCAGCTGCTCTCCCCCGAGCAGCTCAGCGGAATCCAGCCGACCGAGTCGACCTACCACCGGGCGAGCGGATCGACGACCGACGGCGAGGGAGCCGTCGTCGCTGCGCACCCGCACGAGGCCGGCCACGTGCTGGTCCTCGACAAGAGCCCGTTCTACGCCGAGTCGGGCGGCCAGGTGGGCGACACCGGGCGCATCGAGGCGAGCGACGGAAGCTTCGTGTTCGAGGTCGCCGACACGCAGAAGATCGGTGACGTCGTCGCGCACGTCGGCAAGCTGACCAAGGGAGCTGCCGCGGCCGGTGCAGCCGTCGAGGCGCACGTGGACGCGGAGCGCCGCGCGGCGATCCGTGCCAACCACACCGCGACGCACCTGATGCACAAGGCGCTGCGCGAAGTGCTCGGCGAGCACGTGACCCAGCAGGGCTCGTACGTCGGCCCCGATCGCCTGCGCTTCGACCTGTCGCAGCCCAAGGGCGTCACGAGCGAAGAGGTCGCCGAGATCGAGCGCCGGGTCAACCTGCACGTGCTCGGCAACCAGACGGTGCAGACGACCGTCGAGAACACCGACGAGGCCAAGGCGCGCGGCGTGGTCGCGCTCTTCGGCGAGAAGTACGGCGACAGCGTCCGCGTCGTCGACGTCGGCGGCTGGTCGACCGAGTTCTGCGGCGGCACCCACGTGTCCGCGGCGGGCGACATCGGTCCCTTCGTCATCCTCTCCGAGCGCGCGATCCAGGCCGGCGTGCGGCGCATCGAGGCGCTGACGCACACTGCGGCGGTCGAGTACATCCAGGAGCAGCGCCGCCTGCTCGCGGAGATCGCCGGGACCCTCAAGGTGCAGGCGAGCGAGGTCCCCGAGCGCCTCGGCCAGATGCAGAAGCAGCTCAAGGACGCCAAGAAGAAACAGAAGGCCGCCGCCGCCGGCGACGTCGGCGCGGAGCTCGAGCGGGTCAAGGCCGAGCTCGAGGACCGCGGGGGCGTGAAGACCGGCTGGGCCCGGACCGAGCTGGACGCGAATGGACTGCGCGACCTCGCCGGGCGTCTCAAGGGCCTGGCTCCGGACCTGGCCGTCGGCGTCTTCGGGCGCGACGGCGACAAGGTGCCCTACCTCATCGTGTGCCAGGGCAGCGCCCAGGCCGCAGGCCTCAAGGCGGGCGAGCTCGCCAAGGAGGTCGGCAAGCACATCCGCGGCGGTGGGGGCGGCAAGCCCGACGTCGCCCAGGGCCAGGGCACCCACGTGGGCGGCATCCCCGCCTCGGGGGCCTTCCTGAGCGAGCGCTTCTCGGTCCTCCCCGGCTGATTGACACCCCCTCCACGGCCCGCTAGCATCCCCGGCTTCTATTCCTCACGCCCCGAACGCGTCGGGACGCCCGCGCAAGACACTCCCGACCGCCCCACGACGATGGCCCACCCCAAGCGACGCACCTCCAAGGCCCGAAAGGGCATCCGCCGCTCCCACCTGAACTTCAAGGTGTCGGCGTCCGCCCATTGCGCCCGCTGCGGCAACGCGAAGCGCGCCCACCGCGTGTGCGACAACTGCGGCTACTACGGGTTCGAGAAGGGCGGTCAGAAGGGCACCGCGGTCCTCGTCAAAGAAGACGAGTTCTAGCCCGGCCGATTCAACCGTTCCGAACACGGACGGCTTGCTGATGTCGCACGGTGACCACGAGTCGGGGCGCATCGCCCTCGACGTAATGGGGGGGGACTTCGCCCCGACTTCGAACCTCTCGGGGGCTTTGCGCGCCCTGGGGGGCGACGACGGGCTGGACCCGGGCCGCATGGTGCTCGTCGGGAACGAGGACGCGATCCGCGGCGGGCTCGAGGAGCTGGGAGGGGATCCCGGCTTCGTGATCCGGCACGCGTCGGAAGTGATCGACATGCACGAGAAGCCGGGCCAAGCGCTGCGCGCGAAGCCCGATTCGTCGATCGCGGTCTGCGTGGGGTCGATCAAGGCGGGGCAGGCGGGCGCGCTCGTCAGCATGGGCAACACCGGCGCCGTCGTCGGCGCTTCGACGCTCGGGCTGGGCACCTTGAGCGGCGTGCGCCGCCCTGGAATCGCCGTGACGCTCGAGCTCACCGGACACCCGGTGACGCTGCTCGACATGGGGGCCAACATCGCGCCCAAGCCAGCTCATCTCGTGCACTACGGCACGATGGGCTCCGTCCTTGCGCGCGACTGTCTCGGCGTGCGGGAACCGCGGGTCGGGCTCCTCAACATCGGCGAGGAGACGAGCAAGGGCACCGATCTCTTGCGCGAGGCTCACGGTCTGCTCACCGAGTCGAGGCTCGACTTCGTCGGCAACGTCGAGGGTGGCGACATCTTCAAGGGCGTCTGCGACGTCGTCGTCACCGACGGGTTCACCGGCAACGTCGTCCTCAAGCTGCTCGAGGACTTCGCCGGCTTCATGCTGCGGCTCGTGATGGAGGAGCTGCAGGGGCACGGAGGCGCCCAGTGGGGCCCCGAAGCGCTCGCCAAGGTGCGGCGCAACATCGACTACTCCGAGTACGGCGGCGCCCTCCTTCTCGGGGTGGCCGGGATCGTGGTCATCGGCCACGGCCGCTCGGACGAGAACGCCGTCTCGAATGCCCTGCGGCTCGCGGCCCGGGCGCTCGACGCGGGCGTCAACGACGACATCGTGCGAGGGCTCGAGACCGCCTCGGAGCCCGCCTGAGGGCACGGGCGCGGCGAGGACTTCGCCTCGAGCGGGGCTGGCCCCACACCGGAGGCGACACGAGAGTCGGGACCCTCCAGGTGATAGACTCGGCCCCGCGCGCGACCAGGCGGCCCGCTCGTCGCGCCCGTTCCTACCCCCCCCCTTTGCCCCTCGGCCCCCTCCCTTCGCCCCTCGGAGAGGTCTGCATGACCCAACTCGTCCGCGTCGGCATCGCGTCCACCGGCTCCTTTCTCCCGGAGACGGTGATGAGCAATGACGACTTCGCCCGGATCGTCGACACGAGCGACGAGTGGATCACCCAGCGCACCGGCATCCGTGAACGACGCTTCGTCGCGGACGAGCAGAGCACCTCGGACCTGTGCGTCGAGGCGGCGCGCATGGCGCTCGAGCGCGCGGGCATCGGGCCCGAGGATCTCGATCTGATCATCGTTGGGACGCTGACGGCCGACTACCTGATGCCCTCGGCGGCCTGTCTCGTGCAGGATCGGCTGGGCGCGAAGAACGCCGGCGCGTTCGATGTCGCCGCCGCGTGCACGGGCTTCCTGACCGCGCTGCAGACCGCCGAGGCGTTCGTCGCGTCGGGGCGCAAGCGGCGCGTCCTCGCGATCGGCGCCGAGTCGCTGTCGCGCTTCGTCGACATGACCGACCGAACCTCGTGCATCTTGTTCGGGGACGGTGCGGGGGCGGCGGTCGTGACCCCGTGGGAGGACTGCGAGCAGGCGGAGATCCTGGCCGCGCGCATGGGCGCCGACGGCTCTGGCTACGACTTCATCACGATCCCGACGGGGGGCTCCAAGGCGCCACCCCACTCGCCGCAGTACGTCAAGGACGACCACTTCATCCAGCTCAAGGGCCGTGAGGTGTACCGCTTCGCCGTCGGCAAGATGGTCGAGATGATTCAGTCGGTGCTCGAGGGGCACGACGCGGACGAGGTCGGCCTCGTCGTTCCGCACCAGGTGAACAAGCGCATCATCGACGCGTCGCTCGACCGGCTCGGGATCGACGAGGAGCGCTGCATGGTCAACATCGACAAGTACGGGAACACGTCCGCGGCGAGCGTACCGATCGCGCTCGACGAGGCGCTCGAGACGGGCCGCATCGAGAAGGGCAAGCTGGTCGTCCTCGTGGCGTTCGGTGCCGGTCTAACCTGGGGTGCGAGCTTGTTACGCTGGTGAGAGGGGCAGGAGCAACACGATGAACGAAGCGATCCTCTATCCCGGCCAGGGTGCCCAGTTCGAAGGCATGGGCAAGGACTGGTGCGAGGCCCACGAAGCGGCGCGACGCACCTTCGAAGAGGCCGATGCCGTGCTCGGCTTCGAGCTCTCCAGCAAATGCTGGACGAGTGGCGACGAGGTCCATCGCACCGACGTGGCGCAGCCGGGCATCTTCACGACGAGCGTCGCGATCACCCGCGTGTTGACCGAGCACGGCCTCGACCCGTGGGTCGCCCCGATGACGGCCGGCCTCTCGCTCGGCGAGTACACCGCGCTGTGGTCGGCGGGCGTCGTGGGCTTCTCGGACGGTCTACGCCTCGTGCGCCTGCGCGGCGAGGCGATGCAGGCCGCGAGCGAGGCGTGCCCGAGCGGCATGGTCAGCCTGATGGGGGCCACCGAGGAGCAGGCGCGCAACCTGGCCGCCTTGGGCTCCGAGTTCGGCATCTGCCAGGTCGCCAACCTCAACGCGCCCGGGCAGGTGATCGTGTCGGGCGAGTTCGGGGCGCTCGACGCGCTCGAGGCGGCCGCCAAGGATCAAGGCGTGCGGCGCACGCGGCGTCTGACCGTCGCGGGAGGCTTCCACTCCGAGTGCATGCGCCCGGCCGCCGACCGCCTGGCGGGAGCCCTGAAGGAGGTCGAGCTGCGCGCCCCGCGGGTGCCGGTGGTCTCCAACGTCACCGGCGAGCCGGTGAGCCATCCCGACGAGATCCGCGAGCTCCTGGCGCGCCAGGTTTGCTCGCCGGTGCTCTGGGAAGCCAGCATGCGCTGGGCGATCGGACGCGACCTCCGCAAGTTCCTCGAGCCCGGCCCCGGCAAGATCCTGGCCGGCCTGATGGGACGCATCGAGCCAGAAGTCGAGGTCCGCTCGGCCGCCGTCCCGGCCGATATCGAGGCGTGAATCGGCCCCTCCAGACCCCGCCACGCCCCCGGATTGGCGCTTCCGAGGGGCGCCGAGTCGGCCGCAGGCGACGCCGGAAGTTGCCGCTCTCCGTGGCCCCGTGGCTTTTTCCCCCCGGATCCGGCCTTGGAAGGGCCTGCTGGAGCGGGCTATAGTCGCCGCTCGCGGGCGAGCGCGAAAAGCCCGGCAACCGCTGGACGGCTCCGCGACCTGCCCGAACTCTCCTGACCCCCTGCACGTGACCGACCCCGAAACGCTCGATGAACGACCCCTCGATGGCCAGGTGGCCATCGTCACCGGCGCCAGCCGGGGGATCGGACACGCGATCGCACTGCGCCTCGCCCGGCGCGGGGCGCGCGTCGCGTGCGTCGCGACACGGGTCGCGAACGCCGAGGGGACCGCTGGGGCGTGCGCGGAGCACACCGATGGCGCGCGTGCCTTCGGGGTCGACGTCTCCGACACGGGGGCCGTGGCCGACCTCGTCGGCACTGTCGTCAAGGAGATGGGCGGGCTGAATCTGCTCGTCAACAACGCTGGCATCACACGCGATCAACTCCTCCTGCGCATGAGCGAAGAGGACTTCGACCGTGTGATCGGCGTGAACTTGAAGGGCTCGTGGAATTTCATCAAGGCTTCGACCAAGTCGTTGATGAAGTGCCGCGGGCGAATCGTGAACATCACATCGGTCGTTGGACTGATCGGCAGCCCCGGTCAATCGAACTACGCAGCCAGCAAGGCCGGTGTCATCGGAATGACGCGTTCGGTGGCGAAGGAGCTCGCCGGACGTGGTGTCTGCGTCAATGCGATCGCGCCGGGGTTTATCGACACCGACATGACCGCGGCGCTGGACGAGAAGGCGCGTGGGGACTTGTTGGGTTCCGTTCCGCTGAAGCGGATGGGCACCCCCGACGACGTCGCTGCGGCCGTGGACTTTCTCGCCGGACCGTCCGGCGGATACATCACGGGACAGACGATGGTGGTCGACGGAGGCTTGAGCCTCTGACTCGGCGACCGTGCCGCTCCTATTGCTCCTAACCAAAGATCCCCAATGACTACCGGAGAAGCTGAGGTGACCAACCCCACCATCGAAGAGCGCGTGAAGAAGATCGTTTGCGATCAAATGGGCACTACCGCCGAGAAAATCACGCGCGACACTTCGTTCATCAATGACCTGGGTGCGGACTCGTTGGACACGGTCGAGCTCGTGATGGAGTTCGAGGACGAATTCGACATCTCCATCCCCGACGAGGACGCCGAGAAGATCCAGACGATCGGCTCCGCAGTCGACTACATCACGGGCAAGCTGTAGCCGGGCAAGTCGCCGGACGCCCCGTGGCACGCTGTCCGCGTCCGCGGGGCCAGGCCCATCCTTCCGCCAGGAGGCGGCCCTCATGCGTCGTGTCGTCATCACGGGTCTCGGGACGGTCAACGCCCTCGGCCTCAACGTCGAAACCTCGTTCCCGCGGATCCTCGCGGGCGAGAACGGCGTGAGCACCAACAAGCTCTTCGACGTCTCCGACCAGGCGTGCAAGATCGCGGCCCAGGTCGACTGGGACCGGGAGGCCTGTGGCTTCTCCAAGTCTGATTCACGCAAGCTCGATCCGTTCACGATGTGGGCGCTGATTGCGTCCGACGAGGCTCTGCGCGATGCAGGCCTCGAGGACGTGACGGAGGCGAGCGAGGAGACGCGCGAGCGTTTCGGAACGATCATCGCGACCGGGATCGGTGGCATCACCGGCATCCTCGAGCAACACGACGTGCTGAAGGAGCGCGGCCCGCGCCGCGTCAGTCCGCACTTCATTCCGCGCATCATGGCCAACGCCGTCAGTGGGCAGGTCGCGATCCGCCACGGGCTGCTCGGCACGGCGTTCACGACCTCGTCGGCATGTGCCTCGGCTGGGCACGCGATCGGCATGGCGTGGCGCGCGATCCAATGGGACGACTGCGACGTCGTCCTGACCGGGGGCTCCGAGTCGGCGATCACCGACCTCGCGATCGCGGGCTTCGCGTCGGCCAAGGCGCTCTCGACGCGCAACGACGATCCGGGCGCGGCCTCGCGCCCGTTCGACAAGGACCGCGACGGCTTCGTCATGGGCGAGGGCTGCGGCCTGCTCGTGTTCGAGGAGTACGAGCGCGCCAAGGCGCGCGGCGCGCGGATCTACGCGGAGGTCAAGGGCTACGGCTCGACGGACGACGCGTTCCACATCACCGCGCCCAAGGTCGACGGCCGTGGGCCCGCGCGCGCGTTCGAGGAGGCCCTGCGTCACGGCAAGGTCAACCCCGAGGACGTGCAGTACGTCAACGCCCACGGCACCAGCACCGCGTACAACGACGCGATCGAGACCACGGCGCTCAAGCTTACCTTCAAGGGCCACGCGAAGAAGCTCGCCGTGTCCTCGACGAAGTCGATGATCGGGCACCTGCTCGGCGCGGCGACCGGGGTCGAGCTCGTCTATACGGCCCTTGCCGTGCACACGGGTCAGGTCCACCCGACGCGCAATTACGAGACACCCGACCCCGAATGCGATCTCGATTACGTGCCCAACCAGGCGCGCGAGATCGAGGTCCGGAACGCTCTCTGCAACTCGCTGGGCTTCGGGGGCCACAACGTGTCGGTCCTCATTGGGAAGCCGGATTGAACCCGGCGGATCGCAGCCGCGCAGGGGCTTCGTTCCGCATTCGGGACACCGCTGGCGTGTTCTGGAATCGTGCGTAGAATGGGGGCTGGGCCCCCGTCTCGGCCCTTTCCCGACCTCCCCTTCCTTTAGGGCATCCCCTCCTTTCTCAGGGCACTCACAACGTTGCACAAGAAATTCCAAGCACTCCTTCACGAGTACAAGCTCGAGGTCTTCCACAACGAGCACGACAAGCGGAACGTGGAAGAAATCACGAGCGAATGCATGCACGCGACGGAAGAGATCCTCAAGGAGAACTTCCACTACCACTTCCATCAGCTGCCCGACGCCAACCGCACCGAGATCATCAACATGATCAACAACTACACGCGCGAGGCGATTCTGCCGCCCGTCGTGGAGCGGATCGTGCAAAGGCAAGTCGTGCTCGAGAAGCGCATGGAAGCACTCGTGCACCTGACCGAGCGGATCCTCGAGAACCTCTCGGCGGAGCCCGTCACGAGCTGACGACTCCGGTCGTCGCGTCATCTCGTGCATGAGGCCATGCGCGGCCTCCTGATTCGGCGCGGGGAGGTCGTCTTCACCGACGACCTGCCCCGGCCCGACGCGAGTCGTGGTGAATGCCGCGTGCGCGTCTTGCGCGCGGGCGTGTGCGCCACCGACCTCGCGCTGCAGCGCGGGTACATGGGCTTCGAGGGCGTGCCAGGTCACGAGTTCGTCGGCGAGGCGCTCGACGGCGAGCTCGCGGGCGCGCGCGTCGTCGGCGAGATCAACGCCGGCTGCGGAACCTGCGCGGACTGCCGCGCAGGCGACCCCAGGCACTGCACGGAGCGCAGCGTGCTGGGCATCCTCGGCCGCGCCGGCGCATTCGCCGAGGAGCTCTCCCTGCCCGCCGCGAACCTGCACCCGGTGCCCCACGGCGTGTCGACCGACGCGGCGACGTTCGCCGAGCCCCTGGCCGCCGCCTTTCAGATTCCGGCCGAGGTCGACGTCACGCGGTTCGAGCGCGCCCTGGTCCTCGGCGACGGCCGCCTCGGGCTCCTGTGCGCCCAGGTGCTCGCCCAGTCTGGATTGGGCGTGTCGCTCTTCGGGCGCCACCCCGAACGCGCGGCGTTCCTACCGTCGGGCATCACCTACGTCCAAGGCGAGCCGCGCCCGTGCGGGCTCGTCGTCGAGGCCACGGGCGATCCGGGCGTCCTGCGGCGCGCCCTGGAGCTCACCCTGCCCAAGGGCACACTCGTCCTGAAGACGACGAGCGAGGCCGCGGTGCCGCTGGACCTCGCGCCGCTGGTCATCGGCGAGCTGACGCTCGTGGGCTCGCGCTGCGGGCCGTTCGCACCGGCGCTCGCGGCGCTGGACGCCGGCTCGGTCGAGGTCGAGGCCATGATCGATGCCCGCTTTCCCCTCGAGCGCGGCCCCGAGGCGCTGGCCACGGCGGCCCGGCCAGGGGTCCTCAAGGTGCTCATCGAGGTCGCCGAGCGTGGTTGTTAGCGCCCGCCGCCGGTATTCTCCGTACCCGTGACTCCCACCACTTCCAACGAAATGCGCGAGCGCGCCGAGGCCGCTGGCCAGGGGCACGTCTTCCGCTTCTGGGACGAGCTCGACGCCGCCGGGCGCGAGCGTCTCTCCGGCCAGGTCGCGAGCATCGACTTCGAAGAGGTCGCGCGCCTGGGGGCCCTCCTATCCGCCGGTCCTCCGCCGGCGCCGAATCGCTTCGAGCCCCCCGACACGTTCCCGCTGGAACGGGGCGCCGAGCTCGAGGAGCGCGCGCGCGAGGCGCGTGCGCGCGGCGCCGAGCGATTCGCCGCGGGGGCCGTGGGGTACGTGCTCGTCGCGGGCGGACAGGGCTCGCGTCTGGGGTACGACGGGCCCAAGGGCTGCTTCGAGGTCGGCCCGGTGACCGGGCGGACGCTCTTTGGCTGGCTCGCCGGGCGCATCGCCGCCGCGCGCGAGCGGCACGGGAGCGTCGCGCCGTGGTACGTGATGACCTCGGCGACGAACGACGCGGCGACTCGGGCGTTCTTCGCGGAGCAGGACCACTTCGGCCTCGGGGCCGAGAACGTGCGCTTCTTCACCCAGGCCATGCTGCCGGCGCTCGACAGTGAGGGCCGCATCGTGATGAGTGCGCCGGATGAGCTCTTCCTCGCCCCGAACGGGCACGGCGGCACGCTCGCAGCGCTCTCCGATTCCGGCTGCCTCGACCACGCGCGCGAGCGCGGCGTCGAGACATTCTCGTACTTCCAGGTCGACAGCCCGCTCGCGCGTCCCGCGGACACGCTGTTCGTCGGCCTGCACGCCCTGGCGGGCGCGCAGATGTCGGCCAAGGTCGCGGCAAAGCGCGACGCGGACGAGAAGGTGGGCGTCCTCGGCCTCGTCGACGGCAAGCTCGGGTGCATCGAGTACTCCGACCTTCCCGACGATCTGCGACACGCGCAAACGGACGACGGCAAGCTGCTCTTCCGCGCCGGTAACATCGCCGCGCACGTGCTCGAGCGCTCCTTCGTCGAAGAGCTCACGCGCGGCGAGCTGCGCCTGCCGTGGCACCTCGCGCGCAAGGAGATGCCGATGCTGAACGAAGCCGGCACGATCGAGAAGCGACCGGGCGTCAAGTTCGAGACGTTCGTGTTCGATGCCCTCGGCTACGCCCAGCGCAGCGTCGTGCTCGAGATCGACCGCGCGCTCGAGTTCAGCCCGGTCAAGAACGCGGACGGCGCGGACTCGCCCGCTTCGTGCCGCGCCGACCTGACGCGTCTGTTCCGAACGTGGCAAGCCGTTGCGGGCGTGCCCGTCTCCGAGCACGCCGTCGAAGTAGCACCCGAGTTCGCCGAGACCGAGGAAGAGTTCCTGGCGCGCATGCCGGCCGAACCGCGGCGCGTCGAAGGCGCGGGCGTCGTCTACGACTGATGGCCCTCGGGGCGACCTGGACGACGTGGCGCACGCCGGGCGTGCGCGGCGAGCTGGCGCGCACGCCGGTCGTCGTGCTGTACGGCGGAACGTCGAGCGAGCGCGACGTGTCGCTCGTGTCGGGGCGCTCGATCCTGACCGCGCTGGGGGAGGCGCCACCCGAGGCGCCCGACGTTCCCGGTGAGGTGATCGGCGTCGAGATCGACGCCGACGGCGGCTGGCGCGTCGGCAGCGAGACCGTTCCGGCGCCGCGCGCGCTCTCTTCGCTCCCGCGCGACGCGGTGTTCCTGCTGGGCCTACACGGCGGCAGCGGCGAGAACGGGACGCTGCAGGGTTTTCTGGAGACCGCTGGCCGGCGCTACACCGGCTCCGGAGTCGCGGCGTCCGCATTGTGCATGGACAAGCACCACACGCGGCTCGTGCTGGAGGAGGCTGGCCTCGCGGTCGCCCCGGGCGCGCTGCTCGAACGCGGGACGCCGCGCGCCGCGGCGCTGCGCAAGCTCGTCGACGCGGGCGGTCCGCCGTGGTTCGTCAAGCCCAACGGCGGCGGCTCGTCTGTCGACATGTACCGCGTCGAGGAGGCCGATCACTTGACCGAGGCCGTCGCGCGCGTGCAGGCGCTCGGCAGCGACGCGCTGGTCGAGGTCGGCATCGTCGGGACCGAGGTCACGTGCGGCGTCATCGGCAATGACCCGGGGACCGCGGTGCCGCTGCCGCTGGTCGAGATCCGTCCCAAGGAGGGACGCTTCTTCGACTACGAGGAGAAGTACTCCGAGACCGGCGCGGTCGAGCTGTGCCCGCCGGAGACGGTCGACGACGAGACGACCGGCGCGGTCCAGGCCGCGGCGCACCGCGCCTTCGCCGTGACCGGCTGCACGGGGTACGCGCGCGTCGACTTCATGCTGCCCGAAGGCGGCGGACCGCCGGTCGCGCTCGAGGTCAACACGCTGCCGGGGTTCACGCCGGCGTCGCTGCTTCCGAAGGAAGCGGCGGCGACGGGGGTGCCGTTTCGGGAGCTGTGCCTCGAGCTGGTGGCGCTGGCGATCGAGCGGTTCCGGTAGACGGGGCTGCCGCGAGCGGGGTGAATCAGAAGTTCGACTAGTCGTCGTCAACGATGGTCAGCCAGGCAGACGTATTCGACCCCAGGCTCGCGCCGACCGGCGTTTCGAGAACGATCAGCACCGTCTCGTCGTCTTCGATCTCGGCGTCCTCGGCGATCGTGAAGCGCAGGACCCCGCGCGTCTCGCCGGTCGCCAGAACGAGGGGGCTGGGCGTCGCGACGCGATAGTCGAGCCCCTCGGTCGCGGTGCCGTTGACGTCGATGGTGAACGGGATCTCGACGGGCCCCACCGTGGGCTGTGACAGGGTGACGGAGACCTCGGCGACCACGGCCTGCTCGACGATGGAGTTCACCCTGAGGGGGAACTGCACCACGGGCACGTCGGTCAAGAACGTGATCGCGAGAGCCGTCGAGAAGTTGGACGTCGGAGCCGGATCCGCGTCGCGGAACCAGGACTGGAAGTTCCACGTCTCGCCGGGCCAGATCATGGAGGCGGGGCGCCTGGTGAAGTCGACCGAGAGGCGCAACTCGCCGACCGCTCCCGAGCTGACGATGTCCTGGTCGAAGCGCAGGATGTGCGGAGTGATGCAGATGACGCCGGAGCTGTCGGAAACGGGGTGGACGATCTGACCCTGCGACATCAGGAAGTAGCCGAAGCGCTGCGGCGGAACGGGGGCACACGAGAACTCGAGCAGGTTCGCCGCCACGTCCGGACAGCCGTTCGCCGTCAGCACGGCCGGGACGCCGCCCGAGTGGGGCGTGGCGGGGCAGAAACTCGTCCCGAGCATGCGAAAGCGCTCCAGCACGAGCGCCGCGCCGGCGTCGGTACCAAGGGCGTCGTGACGCTCCGCTCCGACGACGAGGCGTCCGCGGTCGAGGGCGAGGCTGTTGCCGAAATGCGCGCGGGCGCTGCCATCGCCGAGCAGCTTCTCGACTTCGCTCCAGCCCGTTGCGTCGCGCTCGAACGAGTAGACCGCTCCGGTCTCGACGGCACCGGCGTCGTGACGGCGCGAGCCGATGTAGAGGGCGTCGCCTTCGAGCGCGACCGCGACCCCGAAACCGTCGCGCTCGCCACCGTCCGAGGGAACGATCTTGGCCGTCTCGGTCCACACGCCGCCGGTCAGCTCGAACACGTAGGCCGCGCCGGTGTTGAAGGCGACGTCGTCGTCGAACGGCGCGCCGACCAGAAGGCGCGTTCCCTCCAGGTCGAGCTCGGCGCCGAAGCCGCCGCTGCGCGTCAAGAGCGCGGTCTCGACCCAGTCCGTGCCCTGGCGCTCGTAGACGCGCACGCGGCTCCCGTCGCTCGCCCCGACGGCGAGCCGATCGCCCTCCGCGTCGAGGGCCGCGCCGAACAGGTCGAGGGCCTGCTCCTCGCGGACCGCCGCGACTTCCGTCCAGACGCCGCCGACCGGCTCGAAAATGCTGACCTTGTGGGGGAAGCTCCACGGCGATCCGATGAACGCGCGGCCCGGAGTCAGGGCGACCGCCGCGCCAAACCCGTTCTCGGGTCCCGAGGTGAGCCGCGCGACCTCGCTCCAACCGGTCGCGGAACGCTCGAAGAGGTAGGCGACGCCAGAGAGGGTGCTGCTGAGCGATTCTTGGGGAGCCCCGACGAGGACGCGGTCGCCGAGCACGGCGACCGCCGCACCGAAGAAGCCGTCGTCATCGAATACCGATGGCAGGAGCTTGGCGGTCTCCGTCCAGCCGCTGGCGCTCCGATCGAACACGTAGGCTGCCCCCGCGCGCTGCGCGAGCTCGCTCTCCCAGTGCGCCCCGACGACCGCGCGCGCGCCGTGCACGGCGACCGCACGCCCGAAGCGGTCGCCCGCGACCGTATCGGCGGAGCTCAGCGGGCCCTGGTCGCACTGGGCGAGCGCGCTCGCGGCCGAGAGGAGGAGGGCGGCGATAGTAGCGGCGGCTTGGGCAGGGTTCATGGCTCTCTCCCGGGGTGGATCGCGTAGGGGAACCCCAGAGTTAGGGCCCGTCCGAGAATAAGTGTCACGTTTCGCCGGCCCTCGCCGCCCCTGGCTACGTTGCGCCTTCTCCGAGTATCCAGCGAATACGCGTCGGCGGCGCGCCTTGCCAGTAACGACGATCGCTCGCCTAAACCTGACACTTGTTCTCGGACTGGCCC
>JAAELL010000462.1 GCA_024226735.1 bacterium
ATCGACTGTGGAATCGCACGGGAGGGATGTTCATCGATCGGTACTACGACCACGTGCTGCGCACGGCGACGGAGGTACGGCGTGCCATCGCCTACGTCCTCTTCCAGCGATGCTGCTTGCTGGCACCACGCCTGATGGCGTGGTAGCGGTTCAACGCCATCGCGCCTGGCCGCGATCGATCCTCGACCCGTTCAGCTCCGCCCCCGCTTTCGATGGTTGGTCGAGCCCTCCGCGCATCGAAGGCACAGACTCCGCACCGGTTCCTGTCGTGCCCCCGGGCACGTGGCTGGGCGCGAAGGCATGGCTCCGCGCGGGCCCGCTCTCCCCAACCTCCCCCTACTGACTCCCCAAAGTTCCCGCCCTTTCAAGATCGCCCCCGTCGCGGTCGCGCGAAGCGCGCCGGCGACGCAGCCCTCCGGGCGCGCAGCGCCCGGCCCCATCCCCCTCTCTCTTCTCACCCCGAGGGCCCTCACCCCATCCCGTTCTTGCCGTCACCGTCCGCCTCGGCTCGTCACACTTGCTCGAGCCGAGGTGGACGGTGACGGCGAGAGCGGGATGGGCCCCCGTTCCTTGCTCGATCCCGAAGCCGAGGCCTCTCGACTACTCGAACCCCCCGAGCCGTGGTCGCACGCAGCGGCGTAGCCGAATCCAAGCGCGCCGGTGCTGCTGCTGCGCCGCGCCGACGCTGGGGTGCCCGGACTCACGCACGATCTCTTGCCAACTCATGCCGCAGTAGTCGCGCCACAGGATGACGTCGCGGTAGCTCTCGGGGAGCTCCGCCATGCAGCCGTCGAGGACGTCGCGCAGCTCGGCACTCGCGGCGTGTTCGTCCGGGCGTGCCGTGGGATCGATGCCGCACTCCGCGCCGACGTTGGAGTCCGAGCCGTCGTGTTTCGCGGACAGCGGAACCTCGAGCTCCTTGTCGCGCTTGTCGGCGCTGAAGTAGTCGTTCTGCGACCGGATCTGGTTCAGGGCGATCTGGGCGAGCCCGTTGAGGATCGATGAGGGGCTGCGCGCCTCGAACGAGTCGGGCTTGCGCGCGGCGATCAGGTTCACGTCCTGCACGATGTCGACCGATTCCAGGTGCTCGCGCAGACGGCGCCCGAGCGAGCAAATCGTTCAATGCCTGCGCGTCACCGCCCTGGTAGCGCCGCACGAGCAGGATCGACTCGGTCGGGTCGACCTCCTGCTCATGCATCGACTCCGCGAGAGCATCCCCCTCGTCCGCGGACTCGGGCGTCTCCGCCCAAGCCCGCGCCAGGTTGCCCTGTGCGCGCAGCACGAACTCGGCGTCGAAGCGGGACAAGCCTTGGGCGACGTGAAGCCCTTGTGGTGCTCGCGGCACAGGAACACGAGGTTGGTGCGCGCGCGGTTCGAGCGGTCGTGATCGAGGTGAGCGATGCTGCCGACCTTGACGCTCAGATCGCTCTCGAGCGCGTGGCAGACACAGCAGCGCTGTCGACACCCGGCCAGCACCTCGTTGCGGATCGATGCCGGAATCGACTTGCCCGAGGCCTCTCCCGCGCTGGGGTGCGGGGTCTGGCGGTCGCCCGCGAAGAGGGGATCGCTCGAAGGGGGATTCATGGAGCTCATCCCGGGCAGATCAGAAGAACCGGATCGAGATCGCGTCCGTGAAGTTCGAGGTCGGCGTCGGGTTGGTGTCGCGGAACCAGGCCTGGAAGTACCAAGTATCGCCAGGAGCGACCGCGACTGGCGGGAACACGGGCAGTGCGTTCGTGTCGACGTCGATGCGCAGGCGCCCGAGGGCCCCCGAACTCTGGACCTGCGAGACGAAGCGTCCGACTGTGCCGGCGACGCACAAGTTGCCCTGCGATCCCCCGGGCATCGGGATGACGAGGAACGTCTCGCTCGCGAGGAAGTAGCCGAACTGGTTCGCGGGCAGGTCCCACGCCATGAGCTCGAGCGGGTTGCCGCCGGCGAGGTTGCTGCCCTGCGCACTGATCCAGGCGGACGCGCCCGAGGAGTTGGCGGTGGCGGGTGAGCACTCGCTCATGCCCAGCGTGGAGTCGACGTAGGCGAGGCCGCGGTTGAGGCCGGGGAAGTCGAGGCAGTCGGTGTAGAAGGCCTCCGAGCCGTCGGCCGGGTCGAGGGCGATCAAGCCCGCCGGTCCGCTCGAACCGACCCCGGCGACAAAGACGAGACCGAGCGGTCCGAGCGTCACGTCGACCGGTGTTCCCGGGTTCGAAAAAGTGGACCACCCGAAGGCCGTCGTGTCCGTAGCGAGGTCGTACTCGTCGATCGCCGTCGGGCCGGCGTTGTCGCGCACGAGGTAGAGCTCACCTCCGCTGGCGCTGCGCGTCATGCCCCGGTACGCACCCGTGGGCATCGGGATGACCGACGAGACGACCGCGCCACTCGCCGGATCGAGCTCGGCGAACCCGCCGCCTTGACCCAAGACGTAGAGCAGACCGCCGGCCTCCTCGATGGCGACCGGCGTGGTGACGCCGGGGACGGCGAACTGGCCCGTGAACGAGAGCGTGTCGACGTCGAAGCGGTCGACCATCGAGTCGCCGCTCGTGTCGCGGACGAAGAAGAGCTCGCGCGACCCCTCCGTGTCGCACAGTGCGGTGTTCGACCCCGGCAAGTTGGCGAGGGTGTATTCGAGCGTGTTGCGGCTCACGGGATCCGTCGCGGAGAACCCGCTGCCCGCGCCAAGCGCGTAGAGGAACCCGTCGGGGCCGTCGGTCAAGCCCACGGGGGTACCCGGGATTGCGAAGTTCGCGCGATTGGGGACCGGAAAGCGCCGCGGCACCTGGAAGCCATCGATGGCCGTGTTGCCGCCCGTGTCGCGCACGATGTAGAAGAGATCCCGAGGGAAGAGCGTGAGTGCGTTCCCCGGCGAAGGCGGAGTCGTCGTCGTGATCGGGATCGTGCTCAGCCGGCCCGCTTCCCCGTAGTCGCCGCTCCCGAACACGATCGGGTTCGAGTCGTCGCCGACGCGGATTCCGAGGTGCGGCGTTCCGGTGCCGATCGTCACGCCGCCGAACGTATCCAGCGAGAACGCGAGCGTCGGCTCGAACGAGTCGCCGTAGTCGACGATGACCCGGAAGTCGTCGACGCCGGATGTCACCGCCAGCAGGAAGACGAAGGCGTTGTCCTGCACCTTGCAGATGAACTCCTCCGCGGCCGACTCGAAGCCACGCGCAGCCTCCGAATAGTCATCGGGGTCCGCGGCGACTCCGAAGATGGCGTCCGTCGCCGTGGCCTGCCCGTCGTCGGTGGAGCCCCCCAGCGCGTTCTCGCCCGTGACGAAGCCGAGGATCTCGGTCCCATCCGGAAAGACCACGACGCCGTTGACGTTGTCGACCGTGGTGTTGCCCGGGCCGACGAAGAACCGGAAGTAGATCGACTGGACGTATCGATCGTTGCCGGTGCCGATTCCGAACGGTGTCAGGTCGACGCCGTCGGCGCCGTACGCTCTCTCGCGGACGACGACGAGGTCCGCGTCGGGAAGCGCCGTCGTGGGCGCGAAGCCGATGTCCTCGAGCGGGGTCTGGGCTGGGGCGAGCGCGGGGGCTGCGAGGAGCAGAGATACGGCGAGAGGCAGGCGCATGGAGAGGTGGTCCTGGTGTGATTCGCGGGGATTCGTTCGAGCATGGCCTCGGCCGAGCGGGTCGGCGTGTTCGTAAGCATTACCGGCTCGGCCCATCAGGCTCGTCCGATCGGCGCAGCGTGCCCAAGCGCGGGCGAACGATGCGGCGTAGCTTGATCCATGCTCGCCGGTGAAGCTGTTGCGGAGCGTGCGTGTCATCGTAGTTCATCCCGCTCGCGACTTCGCTCCAGCTCATCTCGCAGTAGTCGCGCATCAGGATGATCTCGCGATACTTGGGGTCGAGCTCGAGCATGCCCTCGTCGAGGATTTCACGCAATTCCTTGCGCCAGGCGAGCTCCATCGGCTGAGGCGCCTGATCGACGTCATGCCCCCCCGGCGGCCGGGGCACGGATCCGTCCTGCGCATCCAGCGGGACTTCGCGGTCGCGGTCGCGCTTCTTGGCAGAGAAGTAATCGTGCCTCGACCGGATCTGGTTCAACGAGATCTGTGACAGCCAATGCAGGATTGACGACGCGCCGCGCAACTCGAACTCATCGAGCTTGCCCGCCGCGACGATGTTGGCTTCCTGGACGATGTCCATCGACTCGAGGTTCCTGCGCATGCCCGCGCCAAGTTGAATCCGCACGATGCGACGCAGCCGATCTTGGTAGCGCACGAGGAGCTCGTTGAGCGCCTCGCGGTCACCGGCCTGATAGCGCTTCACCAGGTTGACGGATTCGGTTGCATCGATGCCGTCGTCGTTGAAGGAATCTTCGAGGGAAGGAGGCGTCTTGTCTTTGCTCAAACTGCGTGCGTGGGTTGGCGAGCCGGAGGGCCCACCTAGCCTACTCGCCCCCGCGGGCACGCGCACGGTCTGGGCGCTCACCGGAGCTCGCCGAGTCGCGGGCGCACGAGCCGGCGCAGCTTGATCCAGGCGCGACGGTGGTGCTGCTGGGCGGCGTGTTCGTTCTCGTGGCCCGTTTCACGGATCACCTCGCGCCAGCTCATCCCGCAATAGTCGCGCAGAAGGATGATGTTCTTGTACGTCGGGCGCAGCTCGACCATGCACTCGTCGAGGATCTCGCGCAGCTCCTTGCGCCAGGCGCGCTCGGGAGGCGAGAGCCTATCGTCGACGTCGTGACCGGCTCCGGCCCCAGCCTGGGGGCCGCGCTGGACCTCCAGCGAGACCTCGAGCTCCGTGTTGCGCTTCTCGGCGCCGAAGTAGTCGTTCTTCGCCCGGATCTGATTCAGCGCGATGCGCGACAGCCAGTTGAGGATGGACGACTTGCCTTGGGGCTCGAACTCCCCGAACTTGCGTGCCGCGACGATGTTGACTTCCTGGACGACGTCCATCGATTCGAGGTGCTGGCGCAGCCGCTTGCCGAGCTTGATACGCACGATCCGGTGCAGCCGCCTCTGGTAGCGCTCCAGCAGGTCGTTGAGTGCCGCCTCGTCCCCGCCGCGGTAGCGGTCGAAGATCACCATCGACTCGGCAGCGTCCGGCAAGTCCGCGTCGATCGAGCCCTCGTACGAGCTTTCGGAGGTGCTGGGGGTCTGAAGGGTCTGGTAGCTCATCGGTGTCCCGGACAGGGGGGCCTCTTCGGTTCCAGCTTTGAAGGGGCAGATCCGATGGCATGCCTACGCAGTCTTGTGCTTTTCTCTACACGAGGCCGTTCAACCTCGGCCGCACGAGCCGCCGGAGCTTGATCCAGGCTCGCCGGTGGAGGGCCTGCGCGGCCTGCTCGTTGGGCTCGCCCAGGATGCGAGTCACTTGATCCCACTCCCCTTGGCAGTAGTCGCGCATCAAGATGACCTCCCGGTAGCGCTCAGAGAGCTTCGTCATCGACTCGTCGAGGATCTCCCGCAGCTCGCTGCGCCACGCGCGCTCTTCCGGTAGGAGCGCCGTGTTGGGACGGTGCTCGTCGATCTCCTCGGCGCGTGCAGCCGGTGCGGGTGGCGTTCCCTCTTGGGGGGGGGCGCCCCGGATCTGCTCGAAGACGGCGCGGGACAGCCACGCCAACACCTCCGACTCGTCGCCAGCAGCCAGCGTCGGATCCAGCGCGAGGAGGTCGGGACGCAGGTCCTGGACGAGGTCCATCATCTCCAGGTTCTGACGCATGTGGCTTCCGAGGCGGATGCGAACGATGCGGCGAATGCGCTCCTGGTAACGCTGCAGCAGGATCTCGAGTGCCTCCTTGTCACCGTCGCAGCAGCGGTGCGCCAGGTCGGCACAGTCAGGGACCTGAGGGAGTTCATCCCCACCGAGGGGTAGCGAAGGGGGGTCCTGGTTGGCGTTGGACATTGGATCACGATGACGGCGAAGTCGTACGTTCGAAGGGCAAGCGGCTGCACAAACGCACTGGTTGATGCGCGACACGGTTCGCGATCGATGCCGGAGGCATCGGCACGAACTCGGCGAGCACGCGCCGGTCTCCCAGGTGTTCCTGCCGCTCTTGCTCGTCTTGTGGATGACGCGGTCGCAGACGTCGACGGCCGTTGAATCGGCCCCGGCGGCGGTGCCGTATAGGGTGCGTTCTGGACTTCGAAGGACATGGATTCTCCTCGTCAGGGGCGTGGCGGAAGGGTCCTCTGGCGGTTCTCGGGATTTTTCTGCGACTCAGGCCCGGCGCGGGGCCTCGGTCATCAGGTTCCAGGCGTGGCGCAGCTCATCCGCCCGTTCCGGTGTTACGCGCGCGGTCGCATTGGCCCGAGACCTGCGTCGTAGTCCGCGGCGACTCGAGGCTTTGCCACGAGTGGCTGATGGTGCCAAGCGAAGATTCTGGCCGTAGAGCGCGACAGGCTAATCGCCTGAGTCGTTCGAGGTCTCGACCTCCCCGAACCACTTCACCTTCGCCGCCGACAACTTGCCTTCGAGGTCCGTAATCTTCTCGCTCTGGGGGTGAGTGTCCTTCAAGCGCGCGAGCGCTTCCTCGGCCTCCAGCAACCGCTTGGCCGCCGTGAAGGCCCTGACGTGGCGTACCTGGAAGCCCTCTTGGGCGGCGAGCCGCTCATCGTCGCGTCGGATCACGCGGGCAAGATCGAGCGCGATCGTGGGCTGCCTCGCCATGATGGCGTAGCCCATCAGTGAGTTGTACTCGGCGGAGGAAGTGCCCTCTCGCTGGATCGCTCGCCGAGCGAGGAGCTCGTACCGCTCGGCCAGCATTCCCCGCTGCTCGACCTGCTCCGGCGGATCGTCCGGACCGCAGGCCTTGAGGAAGAAGCTGATCAGGATCACGTTCATGTAGTCGTTCGAGCGGTCGGATCCCGGCAAGACCGACGGCATCACGGCCGCTTCCCAAAAAGTGTCCGAGGTGTCGATCATGCTCTGACGCAGTACGGCCCGGAACTTCTCCTGCGAGCCAGTTTCCTCGCGAAGGTCGGCGTAGTCGGATGCGTTCGGCATCACGGCGAATCCGTGCAGGCCGTGGAAGAACCCGTCGTTCGTCTTCGCCGTGAGCTCCGGTAGCAGGATGCGCATCTGCTCATAGAAGCGGCCGGGGTTGTTCAGGTTGGTCATCGCGATCGACATGAGCTCCCACGCGGGTCCGTACACCTTGCGGACGACGGGAGGCATCGGCACGACGGGGAGGAACACACCCCCTTCGGTGTTGCCTAGACTCTTCGCGAACTGCGTCACCTTGAGGATGAAGAAAGGGCTCATCGGCACGCCGAGGGCCGCTCGACCGACGTTCTCGGGAGCCGAGGAAAGGAGATTGACTCCGCTCGCGACGACCTTGTAGGAGTCGCGGCCGACTCGCTTCTTGATCTTGCGCAGCTCCTTGGACGCTTGCTTGCCGTTCCCGGCCGCTGCGGCGGCGAGTGCGTACACCATCACAGGCGTCGGGTCTTCGGGGAAGTAGGTCTCGAAGAAGCGGGCGGCGTCGACGGCTCTTTGCCAGTGACCGGTGAGCGTCAGAAGGCCGATCAGATTGGAGTGCGCGCTGTGCGAATAAGGGTCCTTCTCGACGGCTTCCTGGGCCAGCGACAGAGCTGTCTGCGTGTCGTCGGCGAGCAGGGAGCGCACGTGAGCGCGCTCTCCCTCGCTCAGATCGAAGTCGAGGGACTCGCGCAAGTGCCGAAGGCCCGCTTCCTGATCTCTCGTCGGGACGAGCACGCGCGTTCCGGCGCGCAGCTTGGCCATGCCCAAGACCTTGCGGTCCTCCGTGCTTTCGATCAGCTCATCGACGATCGCATAGCTCTCAGGGATCTTGCCTTGCCCGACGAGGGCATCGCTCTCGAGGAGCCGCACGTAGTCCAAGTTCTCGTGGCCCGAGCGTCGTGCGGATTCCAGGAACCCTAGCGCGCGATCCCACTGCCCCCTCTGGGACGCGAGCTCGGCCGCACTGATCGCGACTTCGGCCGCCATCTTGCGATCGCTCTCCGCACGCTCTTCCGCGCGCCGCTGTTCGTTCAAGGCCTGTTGCTGGCCGCGTTCGAATCTCTCCTCGGCGCGCGCGAACTTGTTTTGCAGGAACTGCTGCGCCGCGACGGCCGCGAGAACGACCGCGAAGCCGGCTGCGAACGCCGCGATGCGGTTGCGGCGCCCCCACTTCACGAGCTCGACGATCGGTCCCGTGCGGTGCGCGCGAACGACTCGGCCTTCCAGGAACGCGCGTATGTCATCGGCCATCGAGCGCGCGCTCGCGTATCGCTCATCCCGTTCGAGGGCCATCGCGCGCTGACAGATCGAGATCAGCTCGGCGGGCACGCCCCGCGCGAGTTGCTCAATAGGCACTAGCTGTCCGTTGGCGACGGCATCGCGGACTTCTGCGAGCTCGCGGGACTCATCTTCCCCCTCGGCCGGCCCGTGGGGCAGCCGACCGGTGAGCAGCTGGTAGAGGATCGCCCCCGCGGCGTAGACGTCGGTGCGTGCGTCGACGCGATCGGCGTCGCCCGCCGCCTGCTCGGGGGACATGTAGTAGACCGTGCCAGGTACCCTGCCCGGCGCCGTCTTCAGGAGCGACTCGGCGTCCGCCTCCGCGCGGGCGGTCGTCACCGGTTGGATCTCGGCTTCACGCAGCGCGGCCAAACCCCAATCGAGCACGTACACGGCACCGAACTCGCCGACCATCACGTTTGCCGGCTTCAGGTCGCGGTGCACGACCCCGCGCTCGTGGGCGTAGGCGAGCGTCTCGAGGACACGCTGCAGGATCGCCAGGACGCTCGTCCAATCCTGACGGCGCTCCCCAAGGATCGACGCGACCGTGTCGCCCTCGACGATGGGCATCACGAAGTAGAGCTGGCCCCGATGGTCCATTCCGAAATCCAGGATCGGGACGACGCCGGGATGTTGCAGCTGCGCACAGATCTGAGCCTCGGAAACGAAGCGGTGCAGCACGTTCTCGAGCCTGCCGCGCTCCGCGTCCGAGTCGCGCGCGAAGAGCTCGCGGCGGATGAACTTGATCGCTACGTCGCGGCGCAGCACGGGGTCGAAAGCGCGTCGCACGACTCCCATTCCTCCACGCCCCAGCTCCTCACGCAGCTCGTAGGTGAACGGCTGGTCGCGTTGCTCGCGGATCGCCTCGATCACCTCCCGCGTCGCGTCGTCGTTCCAAGGCTCGTCTGCCGAGAGCGGCAGCGCTTCCCCGAGTGGCGCCAGGCCGGCATGGAACGTCGCGGCTTCGTCGGAGGCGAGCTGGCGAAGGAATCGAGCGTGATCGGGATGCGCCTCCAGGAAGTCCTCGAAGGGCTCGGTCCCATCGGCGCCGACTCGCTCCTGGTAGTCGGCGAAGAGGATCTCGGCTTCCGAGAGCAGCGGATTCGGGTCATTCATGTGATTAGGGGGGGGCACGGGGGGCTCTCCCATGGAGATAGCGTAGCGAGGGGCCGGGAACTGGACCGCTCGGCGGCCACCCAACCCTCACCCAACGCCGCGGTGACCCCTGAGCCCAGGCACCCTATGCTGTCCCCCCGATCCAGCGCGGACCAGAGCCAACGCTTTCCGTTGAGCCCCGTACCCCCTCGGCTATCCCCAGCTCGAAACGCGCCGTCCCTCTCCCCATTTCCGCAATTGCGACCATGACCGACACCCAAGCCGTTCCCAACGCAGAAGAGATCGAGCGCGCGAGCGCCTGGGTGCCCGAACTGCAACGCGCGATGGCGTCCGTGATGGTCGGGCAGGATTCGCTGTCGAAGTCCCTGATCCTCGGCCTGCTCACCGGTGGCCACATCTTGCTCGAGGGCGTGCCGGGCCTCGCGAAGTCGCTCGCCGCGGCGTGCCTCGCGCAAGGCGTGCAGGGCTCGTTCAATCGCCTGCAGTTCACCCCGGACCTGCTGCCGTCGGACCTCGTTGGGACCGAGATCTACAACGCCAAGGAGGGCATCTTCACCGTCCGCCAGGGGCCGATCTTCGCGAACTTCGTGCTCGCCGACGAGATCAACCGGGCGCCCGCGAAGGTGCAGTCGGCGCTGCTGGAGGGTATGCAGGAGCGGCAGGTATCGATCGGGGGCGAGACGTTCAATCTACCCAAGCAGTTCCTCGTGCTCGCGACGCAGAACCCGATCGAGCAGGAGGGCACGTACCCACTGCCCGAGGCGCAGCTCGATCGCTTCGCGCTCAAGGTCGTGATCGGCTACCCCACGCGCGAGGAGGAGCTCGAGATCATGGATCGCATGAGCCGGACCGCGCCGAAGCTCGACGTCGCGCAGGTCGTCGACCTGGAAGGCATCGCGCGGGCGCGTGAGCTCGTCGATCAGGTGGTCCTCGACCCGCGGCTCGCCGACTACATCCTCGCGATCGTCGAGGCGACGCGCGAGCCGCAGAAGGCGGGGCTCGAGGAGCTCGTGCCGCTCATCCAGTACGGCGCCAGTCCGCGCGCGTCGATCTGGCTCGCGCTCGCCTCGCGCGCGCACGCCTTCTACTCCCAACGCGGGTACGTCACGCCGGCCGACGTGAAGGCGGTCGCGATGGAGGTGCTGCGGCATCGCGTCCTCGCGACGTACGAGGCCGAGGCCGAGGAGCTGACGTCCGACGACATCGTCAAGCGCGTGCTCGAGACCGTCCCGGTTCCGTAGACAGCGAGACGAAGCGTTGCAGCGCATTTCGAGCAAGAAGAAGACCAGCTCTCTGCTCGCGCCCGAGCTCCTCGCGCGCGTCAAGAAGATTCACATCCGCACGCATCGCCTGGTGAGCACGGCGCTCTCCGGCGGCTACCGGTCGACGTTCCGTGGCCAGGGGATCGAGTTCGAGGAGGTGCGTCCGTACATCCCCGGCGACGACGTGCGCAAGATCGACTGGAACGTCACCGCGCGCACGGGCGAGCCGTTCGTCAAGACGTACAACGAGGAGCGCCAGCTCACGATCCATCTGCTCGTCGACACCGGCTTGCCGATGGATTTCGGAAGCCAGCGCTGGACGAAGCGCGAGGCGGCGGCGCAGCTCGCGGCCCTCGTCGCGTTCGTCGCGATGCAGCATCAGGACCGCGTCGGACTCACGCTGTTCGGCGACGAGCCGGGCCTGCACCTGGGGCCGAAGAAGGGCTCGCAGCACGTCCTGCGGCTCGTGCGCGAGATGCTCGCGGCGCCCGGTTCCCTGCGTGCGAGCGACGTCGGCGCCGTCTTGCGGACCCAGGAGCGCACCCTGCACGCGCGCTCGCTCGTCTTCCTGATCTCGGACTTCCTATCGACCGAGTTCGACGATGCCTGGGTCGAGCCCCTCGCACGACTCGCGCGGCGCCACGACGTGATCGCCGCGCGGATCGTCGATCCGTTCGAGGAGCAGCTCCCGCGCGCGGGCATCGTGCGCATGCAAGGCCTGCTCGAGTCGGAGCTGCGCGAGGTCGACACGTCGTCGGCGGCGGTGCGGGATGCGTGGGCGGAGCGCGCGCGCAAGCGGCGCGAGCGGCTGCAGGCCTCGCTCGTGAGGGCGTGCGTCGATCACTTCGAGGTCGACCTCGGAGGCGATCTGGCTGAACCGCTCGTCGGGTTCTTCAAGCGCCGTGCCGCGCGCCACGGGAGGCGTTGATGATTCAGGCGCTCGCGTTCGTTCTCGCGTGCTCGCAGGCGGCGGGCCAGCTTCCGGGTCCGCGGTTCTCCGCGACACCGGAGGAGGTTGTGATCGGCGAGCCCGTCGCGTGGACGCTCACCGTTCCCCACGATCGGGACGAGCGACTCATCGTGCCGGAGGAGGTCGTGCCCGACGACACGTGGGTGCTGCTCGAGGGCCCGGACCGCGACACGCTTCCCGACGCGTTGGAGGACAGCGCGACCACGACGGTACGCTGGCGCGTCATGTCCCTCGTGCCCGGCGAGCGCGACCTGCCGGTGCTCGAGCTGCGGCTCGAGAGCGGCCAGCCCGTCGTGCCTTGGCTCGGTCGACTCCGCGTGCGGGGCGAGCTGGACGAGGAAGAGGACGCACCGCGTCCGCTGGCGGACTTCCACGCGATCGAGGAGCGCGCGCGCGGCGTGCGCATCGCGCGCATCGGCATGGCGGCGGGCGGTGCGCTCGTGCTGATCGCGGGCGTCTTCCTGTTCACGCGCAGTCGCAAGGAAGCACCGGCTCCGGTGCCGACCGCGCGGCAGCGTCTGCAGGCGCTCGACCTCTCCGAGGCAGCGGCGCGCGACACCGCGGCGGGCTTGGCGAGCGTGCTGCGCGGCGCCGTCGAGGACCGCTACGAGCTCGCGCTCGCGGGAAGCACCGACGAGGAGTGGTGCGAAGCGGTGCGGGCGGACGGCCGGCTGGCAGCTCGCACGCGCGAGCGGGTCGAGGACATCCTGGGCTGGAGCGCCGAAGTGCGCTTCGGTCACGCGCGCCCGACGCGCTTCCGCATCGAGGAACAAGTGGGCCACGCGCAAGGCGTCTTGGACGATCTGGCGGCGCTACCCGCGACACTACCCGCGAGAGGGGAGGAATCGTGATCGCAGTGGTGCAAGAAGCGCTCGAGAGTACCGCCGAGGCACGCCTCGAATGGGCGGGGTACGCGCTGTCGGACCCTTGGTTCCTCGCGGTGGTCCCCGTGGCGGTCTGCGCCGCGGCGCTGGGTTTGGCGCGCCGCCGGTACGCGCCGGGCCGAGTGCCGAGCCTCGCCGCGGGCTTGCCGCGAACATTGCGGCAGAGGCTGCTGTGGATCCCCGACGTCGTGCGCTTCGTTGCGCTCGTGCTGGTGATCTTCGCTCTGGCGCGGCCGTTGCGCGGCAACGTCGAGATGACGAGCACCTCCGAGGGCATCGACATCGTCATGTTGCTCGACCGCTCGAGCTCGATGGAGAAACGCGAGAACCCCTCGCGCCAGAGCCCGCGCCGGTTCGACATCGCGCGCGACGTCATGTCGGCGTTTGCGACGCGGCGCATGAACGACGTCGAAGGCGCATCGGACAACGTCGGCCTGATCGGGTTCGCGAAGTACCCCGAGCTGTTGTGTCCCTTCACGCTGGACTCGGACGCCCTCAACGGCGTGCTCGCCGAGCTCGACACGGTGCGGCGCCGGGACATGGACGGGACCGGGATCGGCCTCGCGGTCGCGAAGTCCGTCGAGGTCCTGAAGAACAGCGAAGCCAAGTCGCGCGTCGTGATTCTGTTGACCGATGGCGAGGAGACGATCGGCAAGATCATGCCAATGGCCGCCGCGCAGATGGCCGCCGAACAGGGCGTCAAGGTCTACACGGTGTTCGCGGGTCCGCGCTACGTCGTGCGCTCGACGCTCATGAGTAGCCAGCCGCGCATCAAGGTGCCGGTGCCGGTCGGCGACCTGCCCGAGATCGCCGAGATGACGGGCGCGGAGTTCTTCCACGCCGAGACGGCGGAGGAGCTCGAGGAGGTGTACACCGCGATCGAGGACCTCGAGCGCACCGAGCGCGAAGAGCAACGCTTCGCGGAGCACTTCGACCTGTACCCGCGGTTCCTGTTCCCCGCGATCCTGCTCTACCTGTTCGGGTGGCTGTCGACGTTCACCTGGGCGAGGAGGTTGCCGTGACCGCGCTCGGCTTGCTCGGCTTCGAGCTCCTGCGGCCTACGTACGCGGCGCTGCTCGGCTGCCTTCCCGTCGTGCTCTTTCTCGGCTTCTTCGCGCTGCGCGCCCGCCGGCGCGGGCTGCGTGAGCTCGTCGACGAGCGGCACGCGCGACGCTTCTTGCCGGACTTTTCGGTGACGCGCGCCCGGCTGCGCGTCGCGTTCGCGTGCGGAGCGCTGCTGTTCCTCGGCGTCAGCATGCTGGGGCCGGTGCGTGGCTTCACGCTGCGCGAAGTCGAGCGCAAGGGACTCGACCTGGTCGTCTGCCTCGACACTTCACGGAGCATGCTCGTGCGCGACAAGAAGCCGAACCGGCTCGAGCGCGCCAAGGACCAGATTCGGCTCCTGCTCGACAAGCTCGGCAACGACCGCGTCGCGCTGCTCGCGTTCTCGGGCGACGTACGGCGGGAGGCGCCGTTGACGCGCGACCGACGCACGATGCGCTGGTTCCTCGACCTCGCCAAACCCGAGGACAACCAGCAGGGCGGCACCGACATCGGAGCGGCGCTCGAAGCCGCACTCGAGCTGTTCGACGGACGGACCGGTGCCCACGAGGCCATCATTCTGCTCACCGATGGTGAGGACCTGCAGGCGCGCGGTCTGGAGGTCGCGCGCGAAGCCGCGACGCGCGGCATTCGCGTGTACGTCGTCGGCATGGGGACGCGCATCGGCGGCAAGATTCCCAGTGGCCGCGCCGGATTCGTCAAGGACGAGAACGGCGAAGAGGTCGTCAGCTCGCTCGACGGAACGACGCTCGAAGCGATCGCCCTGGCGACCGACGCCGCGTACCTGTCGATCGAAGACCACCCGCTGCCGCTCGACGAGATCTACGAGAAGCGCATCTCGCGCCTCGAGGGCCGCTCGCTCGAGAACGGCAAGGAACGGATTCCGCACGACCGCTACCAATGGCCGCTCGTGCTCGCGCTCGCCTGTATGTTGGGCGAGACCGCGATGCGCGAGCGCCGTGCAGGGAGGCGCCCGCGTGCGGCGCAGAGATCACGATGAAGCGACATCTACAGCTGGTTCTCGTTCTTCTTCTCGGACCCGGCGTGTCGGCGCAGGATCCGTCGGCGCCCTTGGCTCCGACCGACGACGTGCCGATCGATGGGCCCATCGAGTCTGGACAAGACTCCGCCGCGGTCGAGGACGAAACCCCGCCGCCGCCCCCGTTCCAGGGGACGTTCGCACAGGGCATGAGCGAGGTCGCCGCGCTCGCCGACGACGACGAGACGCTGAAGGCCCTCGAGGTCGCCGAATCGCTCCTCGTGTCGACCCGCCTCGACCGCGTCCGCTCCTCCCTCGAGGGCGTCACGCGCGGATGGTCCGAGCAGGCCTTTGGTGTCGTCGATGCTCCGCTCGCGTGGTTCGGCTTCGAGACGCGGACGGCGCGGGACCGAGCCGAGGTGCACTACGCGAAGGGGCTCCTGCACGTCCGCCTCTCGGCCGTGGAGTCGGCCGACGACGCGCTGCAGCTCGCGCGCTCCCTCGCGGGTCCCGGAGCGACCCGTCTCGACGCGACCTACAACCTCGGGACGCTGGACCTGGCGCTCGCCGAGGCTTTGCGCGCGAGGATTCCCGAGCTCGGCGGGACGCCGCCCCAACCCGCTGCGCCGGGCATGCAGAACGCCCAGGGCGGCAAGGGCGCCGGGGCCGAGGAACCCGATCCCCTCCAGCTGGCGCGCGCCGCCTACCGCGCCGCCAAGGACCACTTCGTCGAGCGCCTGCGCGCGGACTGGCGCGACGCCGACACGCGCGCGAACGTCGAGCTGTGCATGCGCCGCCTCGCCGAGCTCGACGAGATCGAGAAGGAGCGCGAGGAGCAGCAGCAGAACGAGCAGAACCAGGAGCAGTCGGAAGACAACCAGGGCGACGAGCAACAGGACTCCGAGTCGGACCCGGACGAGGGGGAGTCCGAGCCGTCCGAGCCCGAGGACGGTGAGCAGGATCAAGAGCAGGATCAGGGCGACCAGGAGCCCCAAGAGGATCCCGGCGAGCCCGAGGGCGAGTCGGAGCCGAAGGAGGGCGAGGCCGAGGAGCGCTACCTCACCGAGGAGGAGATGAAGCGGCTGATGGACGAGCTGCGTGAGCACGACGAGGAAGGCGAGCGCATGCGCGAGCGCGTCCGCCGCATCCGCCGGGTCCCGGTGAGGAGAGACTGGTGATGCGCACCTGGTTCCTGCTGTTTCCGCTCGTTCTGGCGCTCGCCCCCGAAGCGTTCGCGCAGGCGCGCGGCGCAAAGGCCGAGGCGATGCTGTCCAACAACCTCGTCAAGCTCGGCGGCACCGTGACGCTCGAGGTCGTCGTCGAGGGGGCGCGCTCGGCCGACCTGACGGGCGTCCCGAAGGTCAAAGGTCTGGAGATCTCCAGTCCCGGGCGCCCGATGAGCACGCAGTACTCGCAGTTCATCAACGGCCGCACCTACCGCAAGAGCAGCATCCGCTGGTCCGTCTTGATCCGGCCGGAGAGGCTGGGCGATTTCGTGATGCCGGCGGTCGAGGTCGTCGTGAACGGTGAGCGCAAGACGGTTCCCGTAATGCCGCCCGAGCTGCGCGTGGTCGAGGACATGCGCGGCGAGCAGCTCGGCTACTTCGAGCTGATCAACCCGCCGCAACGCGTGTACGAGGGCGAGCCGTTCACGATTGACATGCGCTTCGGCTGGGACTCCGGGCTGCAGGTCGGCTCGGCGGCGCTCTACTTGCCGTGGTGGGGCAACCTACCGGGCGCGCTCGAGGTTTCGGGCCGGCCGCGCAACCTCGCCGCAAACTGGATCTCCCTGAAAGTCAACCGGCGCGGCACGGTCGAGGTCGAGCAGCTCGGCGACACGGACCGCTCTGGGCGGCCGTTCCACGTCTTGCGTCTCGAGCGCCGACTCATTGCGAGCCGTAGCGGTGCGCTGTCGTTTCCGCAGAGCACACTGGAGTTCGCTGAGGTCACCAAGCAACGGTTCCGCGGCAACGAGCTCGAGGAGTACTACGCGCTTCTGCCATCGTTCAAGATCGACGTGCGTCCCGTTCCCGAAGCCGGGCGCCCCTTCGAATGGTCGGGCGCGGTGGGCCGGATCGAGGCCGCGCGCCGCGTCGACCGGCGCGATCTCGACGAGGGAGATCCGATCAAGCTGACGGTGAGCTGGTCGGGGGCCGGCAACCTCGAGTTCTTCGAACCGCCCGACCTCGCGCGGATCGACGCCTTCTCGGGTTTTCGCGTGCTCGGCGTCGAGGACGAGCTGCGTGCGGACGAGCGCCGCGTCACCTACGACCTCATTCCGGTCTCGAGCGACATCGAGGAGATCCCGCCCGTCCCGCTCTGGACCTTCGACACGCGTATCGAGGCCTACCGCAAGATCGAGACCGACTCGGTGCCGATCCGCGTCCGGCGCCTCGAGCGCGGCAACGAGCTGATGACCGATGACGAAGAGGGTGGGAGCGTCTTCGACATCCGCGACATCAAGTCGGAGCCGAACACGTCGAGTGGCCTGCCCCCGATCGGTGGCGGGACGCTGCTCGGCGCGCTGTTCAGCATGCCCTTCGCATGGTTGGTGGGACGGATGCTCCTGCGCCACCGACGTTCGGATCCCAGCGCGCCGCTCGAGCGCCGCAGCCGTGCAGCGCCGCGCAAGTTGAGCAAGGGCCTGCGCCGAGCGGGTACAGCGGCGGCGCAGGCCGAGTGCCTGCACGCCTTCCTGGCCGCACGCACGCGTGAAGGTGAGCAAGCCTGGCTCGGCCGCGATCCCTTGGAGTGGCGCGAGGCCGTGGATGCCGACGTCGAGGAGGGCGCGCTGCGTGAGCTGAAGGACGTCCTCGGAGAGCTCGATCGCCGGACGTACGCCGGTGACGGCAAGCCGCTCGACGCGTCGCGCGTTCGCGGCGCGGCCTCGCAGCTCGTCAAGGGGGGCCTCTAGTGCCCTGCATCAGAAGTTCGCGTCGTATGTCTTGCGTCCTTCCGCCCGTGGCTGCGTTGCAGCTCCTCCGAGTATCCACGAATACGCGTCGTTGCTGCGCCTTGCCACGAACGCAAGGCCACCAGACATATGACCCGAACTTCTGATGCAGGGCACTAGATGATCCGCTTCTTCCTGTTCTGGTTCCTCTTCGCCGCGGTCGCGAATGCGCAGGAACCCGTGCAAGCCCTCGACGCGCGCGCGAACGACGCGTACCGCGCCGGCGACTTCGACAGCGCCTTCACCTTGTGGAACCGAGCGCTCGCCGAGTCCGCGGACCAGCCCGAAGCCGAACGCGGCCGCCTGGCCTACAACGCAGGCAACGCGGCGTACCGCGCTGGTCGCACGCTCGAAGCCGTCGCGTGGTACACGGCGGCACTGCGCCTCCTGCCGGGCGACGCGGACGGGTGGGCCAACCTGGAGCTCGCCCGCACCGAGGCCGAGCTGGAGCCCGCCGACCGCGGCGACCTGACCGACACGTTCAAGCGCCTCGTCTCGTCGACGACCCGCGCGGAAGCGGAGTGGCTCGCGCTGGCGGGCATGGTGCTCCTGGCCGTGTGCCTTGCCGGCGAGGCGCTGCGCGGCGGAATGCTCTGGCGGCGCTTGTCGCTCGGCGCGCTCGTGCTCTTCGGATTCCTCGCCCTGCCCTGGATCTGGAGTGCGGTCCATTCCGGCAGCCGCCCCATGATGGTCGTCGAGACGCGCAGCACGCCCGCGCGGTCCGAGCCGCGCGCCGACGCGAAGCGCCTGTTCGACATTCCGGCGGGGAGCGAGGTCGAGCACCTCGACGAGCTGCCCGGATGGGTCAAGATCGATGCGGGCGAGGACCGGCTCGTGTGGGTGCGCGAGGGGACCGTGTTCGACTTGGCGCGCTGATCGCGCAGGCTCTCGACCGAACTATCTGTCTGGAATCTCGAAGACCAGTATCGAGGCGTTCGAGTAATACCATGCTTGGGAGCGTACGAAGAGCCTGCGACCGTCGTTGCTGAAGAACACGTCCCCCGCACTGTCCGGGGTCTCGAGCGAGAGCAACTCCTTGCCGGTCGATGGATCCCAGATCCGCACCGTTCGGTCTCCGTCCCCGGTCACCAAGCGGCTGCCGTCCGGGGAGAAAGCCAACGACATTCCATCGCCATCGGGACCCTGGCAGAGGACGGGCGATCCACCGTCCGCCCTATCGAACACGCGCACGGTCCCATCGTCGTTCGACACTGCGATGCGGTCACCGTGCGGAGCCGTCCGGTTGACCGGTATCCCGGGCGTGGTCTCCAGAGACGGTTCGAGGACCGTGAGCGTTTCGGGTTGTAGGAACCGCACGAAGCCATCCTTGCAGCCTGCTACCAGGCGCTCGTGGCCGGGCTCCCAGCGCAGGGAGTTGACTAGGAAAGGCGGATCCAGGTCCACGAATCGCCCCTCTGGGTCTGTCCTGGGATCGAAACGAATGAGTCTTCCGTCGTAGGTCCTGCCGATCAGCGTGTCGTCCGCTTCGACCACGACGTCCATGACTCCGTGGTTGACCTTCCGGGCATCGTCGGGGATTCTCATTGCGAACAACTCATTGCCGGTAGCGACGTCGTACGCACGCAGTACGTCGCCGAACGTGTAGATGACCTCGCCCTCCACCGCGCAGCCGCGAAACCCGGGCTTCAGCCCCGAGTAGCCAACGCCCTCGAGCTTCATTCCCCCGCGACCGATGACGTCGAGCTCGTCCGCGTCCCAGACTTGCCATTCGCCAACCGTCGAGACGGTGGCAAACTGCTTTCCGTCACGGGTCTGCGAAAGCTGACGTGCGGGCCTTCCACTGTAGATGGTCTGGAATGGAGGCCGCGGGTCCAAGGACCAGGTTCGAAGGGTCCCATCTCGGCTCACTGTCGCGAACTGGTGGCCGGCCGGGGCCAATGCGCACGCGTTGACGCCCTGGCGATGGCCGTTGAACCGCCCCACACGCTTGAAAGTCGCCGTGTCCAAGCGATGGACCCATCCCGCGAACCACCCGCCCGCAGCGTACAAGTGCCCGTCGCTCGTCGGGAACAAATCGAGGACACGGTCGGGACACTCGTATTCGCGCAGAAGTTTCCCGTTGGAGCTCCACTGACGGATTCGATCCGAGAGGCCGCCCGTGTAGAGCCGTGTGCTCACAGCTTCGAGCTCGATCACGTCCACCGGGAGCGTGTCGACGTTGAACGTGTCGCTCACCTTGTTCGAGGCGAGATCCACTACGGCGATCGAAGCGCCCTCTCCGTCGTAGGAGGCGACGAGTAGGGACTTGCCGTCGGCTGTGAACTGGACTCGCGTGTACGCCGTCTCGCTTTGCCTTGGATCGAACAGAGCACGGGGACCCTTCGTTCCCGAGAGCTCCATTATCCACACCTCGCCGCACCTGTCGTCCTCGACGATCCAGGCGAGGTGGGTCCCGTCGCGCGACAAGCTCATGTTTCGTACGCGGCCGCTGTCGGCGAGGAGCGCGTGCCGCTCACAAGTGCTGAGGCTCCATCTCTCGATTCCGCGTTCCGAACCCGTGATCACCCACTTCAGGTCGGGCGTTAGCGCCACTCGAGCGTTGCGCGCGTCAAAGCCTCGAAGACTGCGCACGATCGACTTCGTGTCGAGGTCCCAGACGTGGATGCCTTCCGGCCCGATCGGCACGACGAGGAGCTGCTTGTTCGACAACCACGCGACGTCTTGCAAGCCGCCCTTCCCGATGTCGTCCTTGCCGATGCTCTGGTCGCACAGTGCATTGAGGTAGCGCCACTCCCAGCCGCGCATGCGCTCGGGCGTCTCTTTCAGGTGCCGCTCCGCTGCAGCGATCGCCCCTGTATTCAACGCGTTCTGCGCCGCGCCGAGTTGCGCGGCGTACGTGTTGAGGGCGCTGAGGTTACGCTGTTCCGTAACCTCCCGATTGGCGCGAGTGAGCTTCCGGTTGTTGCCTGCTAAGACGACCGAGCCCAGCACCGACAACCCGAGCACGAGTAGGACCGCCGCAGCCAGTGCGCGGTTGCGCCGGACCCATTTGCGCAGCTCGGCCACCGCTCCGCTCTGGTACGCCCAGACCACGCGGTCCTCGAGGTAGGCCGAAAGGTCCTTCGCGAGCTCGATCGTGTCGCCGTAACGTCGGCCTGCGTCGCGCTCCATCGCCCTCTCGCAAATCGCGACGAGCTCCGCCGGCGCGTCCGGCGCGCGCTCGGAGAGTGGATGAGGAGCCCCGTCCTGGACCTGGTACCAGATGGCGTGATTGGTGAGCCTCATGCCCGGCTTCACGTACGGCATGTGGCCCGCCAGGAGGTGATACAGCATCGCTCCCAGTGCGTACACGTCAGATGGCGGTCCGATCGCGTCCAGCTTGCCGAAGGCTTGCTCGGGCGGCATGTACGCGGGGGTGCCGACCACGTCACCGTTCATCGTGACGAGCGGGGAGTCGGGTCCGCTGGCCTCCCGCCGTGGCGAGCGCACCTCGCTCGTGCCCAGCGGCGGCCGGATGCGGATGTCCTTTCCGTCCTCGCGACCGAGTACGCGTGCCAGACCCCAGTCCATCACGTGCACTTCGCCGAAGCGCCCGACCATCACGTTGCTCGGCTTCAGGTCGCGATGCACGACGCCTTTGGCGTGTGCGTACGACATCGCCTCGCAGACCTTGAGCAGAACCCCGAGCACACGGGTTTGGGTCCACCCACCCTCACCGGCCGCCAGCTCGTCCAAGACCGTCTGCAGCGTCTTGCCCTTCACGAGTTTCATCGTGAAGTAGACGCGCCCCTCGGAATCGAGGCCGAGCTCGTGCACCGGCACGATTCCCGGGTGGTCGAGCTGCCCCGTGATCTGCGCCTCCTCGACGAACCGACTGAGCTTGCGGCCGTCGACGGTGGGCGTGGCGCCGGTCTTCGCGGCGTCGCCCTCGCCCAGGATCACTTTCATCGCGAGGTTGCGGCGCAGGTCGTCGTCCCAGATCCGCAGGACGACGCCCTGGCCACCGCGCGCCACTTCGCCCTTGATCCGATAGCGGCCGAACGACCCACTGCGGCCCGCGAGACGACCGATGACCTCGGACGCGAAGTCGGGATCGGCCTGACCCTCGGGCTCGAGCGAGATCATCGGGTCGATGTCCTTGTCGTGCAGCGCGCTCAGCGTCTTGCTCGAGGAGCCCACGACCCCGAGCTTGGCCAGGACACCCTGGACCTGGATCCAGTTTTCTTTGAGGTCCACCAAGTCGCCTGCGAGATCGGGGTGGGAGGCACAGAACTCGTCGAAGTCGACCGCCTCGCCCGCGTCGACTCGAGCGAGGTACTGCGCAAGGATCTCCTGGACGAGCTGGCTCTCGTTCTCGTTGCCCGTCGGCATGGTGAATTCCCATCCTCCTCTCTCGCGTCGACGATACCGCGAATCCTCTTCGCCGATGGACCGAACGTTCTGGGGCGGCTTGCGTGGACGATCGACATCGACTTGGCACGATGGTGACGCTCATTCGAAGGTGCAATGCAGCCACCCAGTGACCCCAACGCCGGCGACGCCCTGACGGCTTCGATCGACCTGATCCGACGCGCGAAGTGCGGCGAAATGCCCGCCTACGAGCGCCTGTTCGGGCGCTACTACGAGCGGGTGCAACGCATCGTTCGTTTGCGGCTCGGCGCGAAGATGCGGAATCATCTCGAGTCCGGCGATATTGTGCAGGAGACTTTCATCGCCGCCATCCAGGCTTTCGACAACTTCGAGGTGCGGGAGGAAGCCGGGCTGATCAACTGGTTGGCCAAGATCGCGGAACGTCGCATCACCCACGCCGCGCGTGACATGGGCGCCAGGAAGCGGGACCGCGCTTGCGAAGTACCTCTTGCGAGCATTCGTGCGTCGCTCATTAGCGGCGAGCTGATTTGCGAGGCTGTGGACGCCGCTGTCCCGGATCGTCTCGCCCAGGACGCCGAGCAAGTGGAGGTCGTCGAGCGAGCGCTGGAGCGCCTCACGCACGATCAGCGCGAAGCGATCTTGCTCCATGCCTATGCCGGTGCGACGTACGAGACGGTGGCGAAGGAGCTCGGCCGGCCGAGCGCCGAGGCGGCGCGCAAGCTGTACAAGCGGGCCGTGATCGAGCTGGCCGAGATCCTGCGCCGCGGGCGCACGGCGCGGCCCGAGTAGGACGGATCGAGCAAGAAACCCGGAAGTGCCTGTCCGGCTGGAGCAGGGCTGGGCCGATTCGACAACCTCTACACGTGACGCGTGAGGCCGGGCTCTGGGGCGCGGTGTCCGTGGTCGCCGCGCAATGGCTCGACTTCGACGGGGACACGCTGCCCGACGGGCAAACCGCGCCCAGCGCGATGAGAAACGACGGCCCTGGCACGATGCATGACACGGCCCACTTCTGCGGCGTGCCGGGCATCCTCGACGCTGCGTTGCCGATGGCGTGCATCGGTGCGTGGTCGGAGCCGACGCTGGGAAGCCTGTTTCCGATGAGCGAGGAGCTCAGTATGGGTGTCCGATGTGAACTTCGACGGGGCTCCACGGATGAAGTTCTGGGTTCAGCTGAAGTCCGACGGACCGGTCGATCCGGGCGACTACACGGTGATCCTGAACGTCGAACGGAGTGAGTGAAGTGTGGCCCGGCCTCTGTCTCTCGAGACGGAGGCCGGGCCACGATCCGTGGGCGCTCGCGTCTATCACTGGAAAACGATCGAGACCCCATCGGTGAAGTTCGACGTCGCTCCATCCCGGTACCAACCCTGGAAGTTCCAGGTGTCGCCCGGTTGGATCGCGATCGTGCCCGGCGCCGAGGCGATCGGGACCGCGTTGAGATCGACCGTGATCGAGAAGGTCCCCGTCGCGCCGGAGTTCTGGACCATGCCGTTGTAGCGGCCGAGGAACGGGCCGCTGCCGAGGCAGAAGTTGCCGGCGCTTCCGCCGGGGTTGGCGATGAAGCCCTGCGTCGAGCTCGCCAGGAAGTAGCCGAACTGATTGAGCGGCATGCTCGACGCGTTCAGGGTGACGTCGTTGTCAGCCACGACCTCGCTGCCGGTTGCGACGATCGAAGCCGGGCTGCCCGTCGAGTTCGGGGAGTTCGGGCTGCAGTAGTTCGTGCCGATCACGGCGGGGTCGACGGTGATGTAGTCCGTCTTCGCCTCCATGTCCGAGCCGCCGGGGCCCGTGGCGGTCAGCTTGACCGTGTACGTTCCGACGCTCGTGTAGGTGTGGGAGGGGTTCTGGGCGGTCGAGGTGCCTCCATCGCCGAAGTCCCAGAGCAAGCTCGTGACCGGACCCGTCGTCAGGTCCGTGAAGGCGACGGTGAGCGGGTTGGTTCCGCTCGTCGGCGTGCCGCTGAACTCGGCAACGGGCGCCGGGTCCGTCACGATGATGTAGCTCGCCTTGGTTTCCGTGTCGCTTCCACCCGGTCCGGTGACGGAGAGCGCAACGGTGTAGCTCCCTCCGGCCGTGTAGGTGTGCGACGGGTTTTGGAGGTTGGACGTGCCGCCGTCGCCGAAGGTCCAGCTCCAGCTGGTGATCGAGCCGGTCGACGCATCGCCGAAGGTGACGGCGAGGGGCGCGGTGCCCGAAGTGGGCGAGCCGCTGAACTCGGCCGTGGGCGCGGGCTCGTTGACGGTGATGTAGCCGGTCTTGGTCTCGGTGTCGGAGCCGCCGGGACCGGTGACGGTCAGGGCGACGGTGTAGGTGCCGGCGGTCGTGTAGGTGTGGGAGGGGTTCTGCGACGTGGAGGTGCCGCCGTCGCCAAAACTCCAGCTCCAGCTGGTGATCGAGCCGGTCGAGGCGTCACCGAAGCTGACCGCGAGGGGCGCGACACCGGAAGTGGGCGAGCCGCTGAACTCGGCGGTGGGCGCGGGCTCGTTGACGGTGATGTAGCCGGTCTTGGTCTCGGTGTCAGAGCCGCCGGGACCGGTGACGGTCAGGGCGACGGTGTAGGTGCCGGCGGTCGTGTAGGTGTGGGAGGGGTTCTGCGACGTGGAGGTGCCGCCGTCGCCAAAACTCCAGCTCCAGCTGGTGATCGAGCCGGTCGAGGCGTCGC
>JAAELL010000463.1 GCA_024226735.1 bacterium
CAGCGCGCGAGCCTGTGCCACGAGGTCCGCGGCCACCAGCCCCCGCATGCACGGGAAGCGAAGGAACGAGCGCACGCCTCCCACCTCGGTGGCGAGGGATCTTGAACGGACGTGGCGGGCGCGCTCGGAGATGAAGGCGGCAAGCACCGCAGGCTGGACTTCGCCGGGCGAGGTGACACCCTGCGCTCCGAGGAAGACGAGAAAGCCCGTCAAGACGCGCCGCCGCATCGCCAGGGTCGCGGCGCGATGGTGCAGGTGGTGCTTGCAGAACGTTTCGTGGCGCTCCAGTTCCTGTAGCAGGCGGGGCGGTGTGCGAGGTTCCGCGACGCGCTTCTCGTGGGGCCGGAATCGACCGGTCTCCTGAAACTCGGCGAGGATGCGCAGGCCACGTCGAGTCTCCTTCCGTGACCAGGTGAGGTCGCGACCAGGGCCGGGCACGATGCCACGACTGGCCAGGAAATCGGCCTCGAGATCCCGCACGCGCATGCACAGCGGGGCGGTCTTGTCGGCGAACCGAACAAAGGGTACCCACACTCGCTCGTAGTAACCGCGCGTGCGCGCACTGTAACCGAGTTCCTCGAGATGC
>JAAELL010000464.1 GCA_024226735.1 bacterium
TATTCTCGGACGGGCCCTTATCCCGAGTTCGCGTGTGCGTGCCACAAGGCGCGGCGACGACGCAACTTCGCTGCCAATACGGTGATACTGGGATTGGTCGCAGGAGCCGCAACGCCGTGGCGCGTGCATGCGGGCCGGGATACGACTGGGAATGTTTGCATCACATCACTAGCGGGATAGCCGCGGCCCGGGCGGTACCGAGCCCGCTCAATCCCCACCACTTACGAAGGGGAGAGACGATGGAAGTGGTGGGGATTGCGCGGGCTCGTTACCGCCCCGGACCAGGTCAGTCGACGACCGCCGACCCAGATCCGGTCTTCAGCACGTCGACGTTGCGGTCGAGTGCGAGCGGAGCTTCCGAGTAGGTGTCGCCGTCGAGCGCGACCGTGTCTCCGTCGATCGCCGCGAAGAAGCCCTCGCGGGCGGTGTCGTAGGGATTGGGGAACGTCCCGTCCTGGAACGGGTCCGTCACGTCGCCGTCGACGTAGATCGTGCGGTTCGCCGGCGGCCGGTGGGTCTCCCTGCCGAACCATACGGTGCGCACCTCGGTGTTGGCGCCCGGAGCCGACGCGTTCATGGTGAAGCCCGCGCCGATCCACGTGTTGTCGTAGGGGGAGGCCCTGCGCACGGTGACATAGTCACCCCAGCGGTTGGCCGACGGGCTGCCCGTCCCCGAGGCGACCAGTACGCCGTCCATCGGGCCGAGCGTGCTGCCGCCGAAGCTGTCGGCGACCGCCGCGACCAGCGATGCGTACGAGCCACCTCCTCCGAAGTACATCAGGACTCCGACGCCACCGCTGTCGTTCGGGTGGGAGTCGGGATAGGCCCAGGCCGTCGAGCCCGACCAGATCTGGCCCTGTCCGGTCAGCGTCGAGCTGCCCGTCGAGAAGCGCGCGATGCGGATGTGTGGGAACGGGAAGCTTCCCGAGGCGGCCGCGCCCCACATGAAGAACATCTCGCTGCCGATGACGTGTGCGGCGAGGATGTCGTTGAAGTCGCGCGCGATCCAGTCGACCCCACCGGGGTCCGGCGCGGACGAGCCCTGGGACCACGCGGTGACGTCGCGGTCGACGCTCGACAGCGTGCCGACCTCCGGCCAGCGGTAGACACGCAGCGTGTTCGTGTCGACCTGCGTGCCGATGAACATCGTCGTCCCCGCGCCCTGCGTGCAGCGCAGGTTCGCGAGCGGGCTGCGGAAGTTGATCGCCGTCACCGATCCCGCGACCGCTAGGCCGTCGAGGTCGAAGCGAATGCTGATCGCACGGTCGGTGGCGTGCCCGATGACGTTCGACGTGATGTACAGGTGGTTCGAACCCACGGCCATTCCGGGGAAGTCGAACCACACGCCGTTGGCATAGCCGAAGGCCTGCGGGTCGAGGTCGTACCAGTACCACGTGTTGCCCGCCTGGTTCTCCATCGAGTTCGACACGGCCAGGCGAACGATGTTGGAGCCCGTTCCGTCGACCGTGTACTGCAGGTAGTGGAACATCAGGTTGTGCCGCCGATCGAAGTGCACGATCTGGTCGCAGCAGAACCCGCCTCCCGCGTTCGGAAAGTTCGTCGCCGGATTGAAGTACGTGTAGTTGTCGGTGTAGTCGTCGGATACCGCCGAGAACCAGTTGCCCGTCACCCAACTGACGCGTCCGTTCATGCCGATGCTCGGCTCGCACGCGGCCGTCGACGTCGAATCGTTCGTCTCCGTGTCCGTCAGGAGCTTCGTCTTGTACAGCGCGAGTGCGCTGCCGCCGCCGCCGGGCCCGCCAAGGGTCATCTCGGGCGAGGTCGGCGTGACGGTCGAGGGATCGGCGCTCAGGTCGACGTCGCAACGCCGCCGGAACAAGTTGGTGCGCAGCGTGCGCTTGTCGAGACCCTGGTCCTTCAGGGTTCCGAGTCGCGCCGTGAGCTCGCGCATCTCCTGCTCGGTGATCGGACCGTCGAAGCGCGGCGTCAGGACCGGCACGGAAGGAGCGCTCGTCGGTCCGGGCGGCGTCTGCTGGGCCGCGACCTCCGGAGCGAGGAGCATGAGGAAGAAGAGGTTTTGGAATCGCATGACGTCGTCCTCCTACTGCAGGTTCACGAGGACGAGCACGAGACCCTGCCCTTCGTCCAGCGTGGACATGGCCTTACCGAGGACCGCACCGAACGAACGCGTGGGATCGGAAGCCTTCATCGCGTGGCCGGGTAGCGCCGCGGTCGTCAGCAGGTCGCCGGGCGCGATCGAGCCGTTCTCGGCGGAACACTTGACGTAGACGCGACCCGTCATTGCGACGAGCGTGTCGCCGTCGAGCACGTCGTCCTGACCCATCTGGATGCCGTGGCGAACACCGCCTGCACCCGAAACGACGCCTGCGACGCGTGTGTCGTAGATGCCGCCGGACTGCTCGAGCTGACCCGGGTTGTCGGCGTCGATGCAGACGACCGATCCCGGCTCGCACGCGTGCTCGGTCTGGAAGCCCTCGACGAGGTCACCGCCGCCGGTGATCTCGAGCGCCGTCGTGACGACGCGACCGCTGCTGCGCACCACGAAGACCGCACTCGAGCCGGAGTTGTACCCCGCGAGGATGTTGCCCGTGGTCGCGCGGACCGTGAGGCGTCCGCCGGTCGTTGTGGTCCCGACCGACATGTTGCCGAGCGAGTTGACGCGCATGCGCTCTTCACCCGAGGTCAAGATCGACACGGACTCGCCGACTGGGCTCGCAAGGCCCGCGGCCTCCGTGCCACCGCCGAAGCGGAACGAGGGCACCGTCGTCGATCCGAACTGGGCGAGGATGTCGCCCTGGCTGAGGATGTTGCCGATGACGTGCAGCGGCTGGGCGGGGATGGTCGTACCGACGCCGACGTTGACGAGCGTCGTCACTTGTCCCGCGCCGTCGGCCCAGGAGGTCGTGCCTGCAGGACCGGCGGGACCAGTCGGACCGGCCGGACCGGTGGGGCCAGCAGGACCGGTAGCGCCGGTCGGGCCCACGGGGCCGATGGGGCCAGCCGGACCCGTCGGGCCGACGAGCTGTGCCGTCGCCTGCGTCGTTCCATCAGGGAAGCGGAATCCACCGCTGCGCGACCGCACGATGCCGTTGACGTCGAGTTGCGTCGCGGGCGAGGTCGTGCCGACGCCGACGAAGCCCGTTCCCGAGTTGACGTTCAACTCCGTGCTCATCGGATAGAAGCGGCCGATCGTCGGAACGCTCGACGCGCCGATGCAGAACATCGGATTCGCCGAGTCCTGCAGGCCCTGCGGCCCGCAGATGTTGACCGGGTTCGATGCGACGGGGACGCCGTTCAGCGTTGCCGCGCCGGGCTGGACGATCGCGGCGTCCTCGAAGGGGATCGGCTTACCATCCGCCGTTTGGAACGTGACCGAGTCCGGCGAGACGGCTTCGAAGGAGCCCGAGCCGACGTTGTGGTAGAGCTCCTGACCCTCTTCCGTGCTGACGTGCAGGTCGGTCCTTCCGTCGCCGTCGTAGTCGAGCCAATGCGCCGAGCGCACCGCCGCAGCGATCCGCAGGCCGGCTGCCTTCGCCATGTCGACGAACGTGCCGTCGCCGATGCTGCGGAACAGCGCGGGCGGTCCGGAGTCCATCGCGACGTAGAGGTCGACGAGGCCGTCCGCGTCGTAGTCGACCCACTGCGCAGCGCGTGGGCCCGTGAGGTCGCCCAGGCCCGCCGCCACCGTCTGATCCTCGAAGTTCCCGTCGCCGGAGTTGCGCAAGAGGCGCGCCCTGCCCGGCTCCCAGATGGCGAAGATGTCGAGCAACCCGTCGTTGTCGTAATCGGCCCAGACGAGGGCCGCATAGCCCGCGGCTTCGGCGGGCGTGTCGTTCTGGAGGGCCGTTGCGGGCTCGAGGCCCAGGCTGGCGAAGCAGCAGGCAGCCAGGAGTTTGCAATCCGGCCAAAGGGGGATTCTGAGCATCTCGTTCTCCTTCTGTAGTTCTCTCACGCTGAGTGCAGGGGCTCTCCTCCGCGCCGGGGGTGGCGCTGGGCGAGGAAGAGAGGAGGCGTTCCTCTCCAACTGCGGGAACACGCAACCGCTACGCCGAAACCGCCAAAAAAAGAAGAGTGTGCCGCGTCCCGGTCTGGGGCGGACGGTGGGGAAGCTCGAGCAGGTCCTCGATCTCCTTCGGCGCCGGGCGATCGTCCATGTGCTGGATGTCGGTCTGGTGCTGCGCCCATGGATGGAACGAGCTCTCGTCCGGCATCGCGTAGAGGTGGGTGTAGAACAGCGTGTGGTAGACGATGCGCCAGAATGCGTTCTCGTGCGCCGTGTTCGTCCACTCGTTCTCCGGGCAGCGCTCGATCGCGTCGCGCAGCATGGCGAGGGTGGCGCGGTACTGGCTCCCGAGTCCCGCGCGCACCGTGCCCATCGCTTCGTCGTCGAAGTTCTCCATGGTCGGAAGTTTATTCCACCCGGAGATCGATGCGATACACGTCGTGGCTTGGCGCGTACGAAGCCGCTCTTGGAGAGTGTGGTTCGCCGACTTCTGCGGCTTCCAAGCAAGATGCGTGCGTCCGCGTCCCGATAGGGAACTATCCCTTGGGCCGGCACGGAAGCACACGAGCCGGAATGCAACTAGAGACAGCTTCAGAGAAACGACAGCGCGGGAGTGCGCTCGTCACCGCCCTCATCGTCGTCAGCGTCGTTTCGGCATTGGCGGCCACGATGCTCCAAGTGTCAGGCATGCTGACGCGCGAGCTCCATACCGAGACCGAGAATGCTCGGGCGTTCTACATCGCCGAGGCGGGCCTGAGCGAGGCGTACCAAGCGCTGCGCGTCGGAAGGCGCGGGCAGATCGGCTCCGCCGAGGATCCCGCGCTGTTCGGTCAGGGCCTGCTCTGGGTCGAAGCGATCGCCGAGGGTGACGGCAAGGTGCGCCTCGTCAGCACCGGGCTGTGTGGCGCGGGGCGCGCGACGCTCGCGCTCGTCGCCGAACCGACCGAGCTGCCCTTGGGCTTCTTCTCCGAAGAGGATCTCGTCGTCGACGAGGTGCTCCTGGTCGACGGGTACGACTCGGAGGAAGGGGAGTACGAGGACCAGGTCGTCGCCAGCGAAGTCGAGCTCAACGGTTCGTATCCCTATCTGCACATCGACGGGGACAACCAGATCCTGTTCCAGGACGGGACGTTCTACCGCTACCAATCGGTCGACGGCGACACGTATACCTACGACCGGTCCGTCACGGTCGAGGCGCTTGCGAACGATCCGTTGTACGGACCCGGGGAGGCGTTCGAGATCGACTCGGACGACTTCAGGGATGACGATTGGCAGGACGACTTCACCGACATCGAGAACGACGGGGTCTTGGCCTACTTCGTCGCGAACCCGGGGGCTGGGGCTGAGACCGGCAACCCGGTCGCGGACGCGGTTACGCTTCATGCGGGCGGCGACGGCCAGATCGGCTCCAATGGCTCGATCTCGTTCACCAGCCCGAGCGGCGAACCGGTCGCTGTCTACGGGGACGCCGTCCCCGGCGTCGGCGCGACCGTCACGCTCGGCGACGAGGGGCTCGTGACTGGCGCGACCGCCAGCCGCACCGAGAACGTCGACCTGCCCGCGATCGAGGTTCCCGAGCTCGACCCGATGGGCGCCGTCGTCCAGGACGGGCCGGTTCCGCTGGTCATCGGGTCGATGTCGGCGAGCTACACTTCGATCCACGTCGCCGCGGACGCCGAACTGATCCTGCGCGGTCCGTGCACGCTCGCTGTCGGCACTTTCACGCTCGATCCGGGAGCCGACCTGTCGTTCGACACCACGGCGGGCGACGTGACCTTGTACATCGAGAGCAGCATGGACCTTGCAGAGGGCTCGCGGGTCTCGACCTCGGGGACGCGAACGGACGAGATCGCGATCCAGGTTGCGGAGATCGCCGCGCCGGCAGGCGTGACACCGGTCAACCTCGATGCGGAGAGCGAGTTCTACGGCACGGTCTACTCGCCGGACACGGCGGTTCACGTCGGCGCCGACTTCGAGATCTTCGGCAGCCTCGCAGCCAAATCGCTCGACCTCGGACCGGGCGTACGGCTGCACTTCGACAACGCGGGGTTCGAGGGCAGCCCGCTGCCCAGGTTGCTCTCCTGGCGGATCGTCGAGATTCCTGGCTTCGCTCGGCGTCGTGGCGATCCGTTCCAGATGCTCGGTGTCGTCCGAGGGGACCTCGAGGTGCTCGCCGAGTCCCACGACCTGTCAGGGGTTTACATCGCGATCAGCTACTTGGACCACGGCGGCGTCGTGCGGTCCTACAGTGGACTGGAGGAGGATTTCGTCTGGAGCGATGTCGCCGAAGTCCTGCGGGCTCAGAGGGCGCTCGACGAGGAGGTCGGGGATCCCGAAGATCCTGACAATCCCGAGGACCCAAGCGAGCCTGTACGCGCATCGCTCACCGATGCGCTCGCGACGCTGACTGGCATGGCGTTGCGCGATGCCGTGATTGCACTCAGCCCTCTCAACGACGCCGAGATCTTCGCATTGATCGATGCGGACGCCATGGCGTACGGCCACTACGAGGATGTGTTCGAGCAAGAGTCGCCGCTGTCGCCGATCGTCCTCGAGCGGCTCCTGGAGAATGACGAGGTCCTGACGACCAGCGCCTTGGGGAACTTGATGATCCTCAATTCGCCCTTGAGCCCCGAGACGCTCGCCCTCGTCGACGCCTCGCCGTTGCTCACGGATGCGCAAAGGAGCGCGATCCACGACGCGCAGTAGCCGCTCTCGCCCGAGAGCGGTCGCAAACTGAGACCAAGCGGGCCGCACCGGTCCACGGCGGATTCCCGACTTGCGCACCAGCGCGCGGGAGTGCGCTTCCGATTTAGACCACGACGCCCCCCCGATGTGCCAGAAAGACACTCGAGGACTTGCAAACGTCGAGACATCACCGCCTTCCGAACGGACGCAGGGGCAGCGCGCTTGCAACCGCGCTCTTGGCGGTCATGGTGGTCTCGATGTTGGCGGCGAGCATGCTCCAGGTCTCGGGGATCGTGACCCGGAGCTTGCACCGGGGGACGGAGAACACGCGCGCGTTCTACCTCGCCGAGGCAGGCCTGGGCGAGGCCTACCAGGCCCTGCGTGTCGGACGGCGGGGACAGATCGGATCCGCCGGTGAGCCGGCTCGGTACGGTCAGGGTCTGTTGTGGGTCGACGCCGCGGAGCTCGCGGACGGGCGCGTTCGACTCGAGAGCACGGCACTCTGCGGTGGCGGACGGGCAGCGTTGTCGCTCACCGTCGAGCCCGTCGAGGTGCCGCTCGGGTTCTTCTCGGACGAGGACATCGTGATCGACGACGTTCTGCTCGTCGACGGGTTCAACTCGGAAGACGGTGCGTACGCCGAGCAGGTCGTCGCGCGCGAGGTCGAGCTCAACGTTTCGTATCCGTACCTGAACATCGACGAGGAGAACGGACTTCTCTTTCAGGACGGTACGTTCTACCGCTTCCAATCCGTCGACGGGACGACGTACTCCTACGATCGCTCGGTGACCGTCGCGGCGCTCGCGGACGATCCTGCCTACGGACCCGATGATGCGTACGAGATCGCCGCCGACGATTTCATGGACGAGGACTGGTCGGACGATTTCGAGGGCATCGAGTACGACGGTGCGCTGGCCTATTTTGCCGCCAACCCGGACGCCGGCGCGGGTGCCGGAGTAGGCGCCGATCCTGCGCAAGCGGTCGAGGTGCACACCGACGGCGGCGGTCAGATCGGGTCGAACGGCTCGATCTCGTTCACGAACGCCGGCGGGGACCCCATCGCGGTCTACGGCGACGTCACTCCCGGCGTGGGCGAGTCCGTCGCGCTCGGTGGCGATGCGACCGTCACTGGCGAGACCGCGGGCCGCAGCAGCCCCGTGCAGCTCCCGGAGGTCGACGTTCCCGAGCTCGATGCTCTGGGCGCGATCGTTCAGGACGAGCCGATCCCGCTCGTGATCGGCTCGATGTCGGGCGCCTACACCTCGATCCACGTCGCCGCCGACGCCGAGCTCGTCGTGCGCGGCCCGTGCACGTTCGTCGTCGGCACCCTGACGCTGGAGCCCGGTGCGGAGATGTCGCTCGACACGACCGGTGGCGAGATCTCCTTCTTCATCGAGGGAGGGATGGACCTCGCTGCCGGCTCGAGGTTCACGACGACCGCTACGGAGACGGACGAGGTCGCGATCCAGGTGGGGGAGATCGCGCCGGCCGGTGGCGTCGCGCCGGTCAACCTCGAGGCGCAGAGCGAGTTCTACGGAACGATCTACTCGCCCGACACACCGGTCCACGTCGGGCGGGACTTCGAGGTCTACGGGAGCCTGGTCGGCAAGTCGCTCGACCTCGCGCCCGGTGTGCGCCTGCATTTCGACAACGCCGACCTCGACGGCAGTCCGTTGCCGCGGCTCTTGTCTTGGCGCATCGTCGAGATGCCTGCGGTCGCCAAGGTCAGCGGAGATCCGTTCCACGCGTTTGGCGTCGCGCCTGACGACCTCGACTTCCTTGCTGACGCACACGACCTGACCGGCGTCTTCCTCGCGGTGAGCTACCTCGATCACGACGGCGTCGTACGCTCGTTCAGCGGGGCGGAGAGCGACTTCGACTGGATGGACGTGGCGACGGTCCTCGGGACGGAACGTGCGCTCGACGAGACGCTCGACGATCCAGGTGCGGTCGATCCGGAGCTGCCGGAGGAACCGGAGCCCGCCAGGACGACGGTCGAGGATGCGATCGCCAACATGGCGAGCATAGCACTGCGCGACTTCCTGATCGCCGAGAGCCCCCTCAACGATGCCGAGCTCGTCGCGGTCATCGGCGCGAATCCGATGTCGAGCGCCCATGCACAACAGGTCGTGGAGGCGCAGAGCACACTCTCGGACGGTGTGATCGAGACTCTCATCGAATCGGACTACTTGGGGGCCGGTGGCCTGAAAGATGTCCTGATCGGCTTCTCGCCGCTCTCGGACGAGGTCCTGGCTGTCGTCGAGGGCTCGGACGTTTTGACGGGCGCCCACAAGAGCGAGATCTTGGCGGCCCAGTAGGCCACTGGCCGCGACGCCTCGATTCGACACACGCTGCAGCAATCGGGCTTTTCGCCCAGTGCGCTGACGCGGGAGTCCGAAGAGGGACTGTCTCCTCCGTCTCGCTCGTGGAGGAGCCCCCGCGAACCCAACCAGCGAGACCTGATGAGTGTGCGTCATTGCGGTCGAAGGGGCAGTGCCCTCGTAACAGCCCTAATCGTCGTCAGCGCCGTCGCGGCGCTCGCGGCGGCCGTCCTGCAGGTCTCCGGCGCGCTGACGCGCAGCCTGCACCAGGAAGTCGAGAACACGCGCGCGTTCTACCTTGCCGAGGCCGGGCTGAACGAGGCCTACCAGGCGCTGCGCGTCGGCCGGCGCGGACAGATCGGCTCCGAGGAGGCGCCGGCGGCGTTCGGCCAGGGCCTGTTGTGGGTCGACGCCACCGAGCTCGACGACACGCGCGTGCGGTTCGAGAGCACGGGCGTGTGCGGCCGCGGACGCGCGACCCTCGCGCTCGTCGTCGAGCCCCTCGAGCTGCCTTTGGGCTTCTTCTCCGAAGAAGATCTCGTCGTCGACGATGTGCTGCTCGTCGACGGCTACGACTCGGACGAAGGCGAGTACATCGAGCAGGTGACGGGTGACCGGGTCGCGCTCGACCGCAACTACCGCTTTCTCAACGTCGACGAGGCGAACGGCCTGCTCTTCCAACACGGGACGTTCTACCGCTACCACGCCGTCGACGGCGACAACTACGTGTACGACCACGCGGTGACCGTCGCGCAGCTCGCGGACCAACGCGAGAACGGGGAGCACCATCCCTACGGCATCGGCCCGGACGACTTCACGGACGACGACTGGTGGGAGGACTTCCAAGGGGAAGAGTACCGCGGCGTCCTGGCGTACTTCGCGGGAACTCCACCCGAGGGAGCGAGCGCTGGCAGCGAGGAGCTCGTCGCGGAAGAGCTCGCCGTCCACACCGCCAGTGGTGGGCAGATCGGTTCGAACGGCTCGGTCTCGCTCACGAACTCCGCCGGAGGTGGGGTCGCGATCTACGGAGACGCCGTCCCCGGACCTGGATCCAGCGTGTCGGTCGGCGAAGGCGCGACCGTGACCGGGGAGACGGAGAGCCGACTCGACAACGTCGTGTTGCCCGAGGTCGAGTTGCCGGAGCTCGAGTCGGCGGGCGCGGTCGCCCACGACGGACCGGTCCCGCTGGTCATCGGGTCGGCATCCGCGAGCTACACCTCGATCACGGTCGCTGTCGACGCCGAGCTCGTCGTGCGTGGTCCGTGCACGCTCGTCGTCGGCAACCTCGAGCTGCAGGCCGGTGCAGAGCTCACGCTCGATACGTCGGTGGGCGACATCTCGCTCTACATCGAGGGAGGCATGAACCTGGCGCCTGGCTCGGCGCTCAGCACTTCGGGAACGGAGACGGACGCCACCTCGATCCAGGTCGCCGAGATCGCCTCCCCCGCGGGCACCGCGCCGATCACTCTCGAAGCGGACAGCGAGTTCTACGGCACCATCTACGCGCCGGACACCGCGGTTCGAATCGGCAGTGAGTTCGAGGTCTTCGGCAGCCTGGTCGCGCGGTCGCTGGACCTCGCGCCGGGCGTGCGGCTGCACTTCGACGCGGCCGGGTTCGACGGCAGCCCGTTCCCGCGGCTCCTGTCGTGGCGGGTCGTCGAGATTCCCTCGGTCGCACGGCGCCAGGGCGATCCCTTCCAGGCGCTCGGCGTCCCATCCGGCGACCTCGAGCCGCTCGCGGATTCCCACGACTTGGCGGGGGTCTTCCTCGCCGTCAGCTACCTCGATCGCGACGGGGTCATGCGCTCGTACTCGGGGCCCGAAGCGGACTTCGACTGGACGGCCGTCGCACTCGTGGTCGATGCCCAGCGCGCGCTCGACGAGGAAGCCGGTGGGGAGAACGGCGATCGCGGCGAGGGCACCGAGCAGCCGCTGACGCCCCCGCGCCAGCAGGTCGAGGACGCGATCGCCGACATGCACGGGGAGCCGTTGCGCAACTACCTCCTGACGATGCTTCCACTGCGCGACTCGGAGCTGTTCGCGGTGATCGACACGGACCGGATGATGACCCAGGACCAGAGGGCGGTGCTGGTCGAGCAGGGGGCGCTGGCGGAGCGGATCCTCGAGCGGCTTCTCACGGTGCCGCATGGTCTGACGCGCGACGACCTGAAGCACGTGGTGATCGAGAACTCGCCGCTGTCCCCGGAGGCGCTGGGGTTCGTCGAGGCCGCGAGCGCCGAGCAGCTCTCGGAAGCCGACAAGGCCGAGATCTACGCCGCCCAGTAGGCGCGGACCGTCTCGGCCTCGAATCCGAGTCGCGCGCCGGTTACGGTGCGCGGCACGATGATCGATCGACTGCGGGCGTTCTTCGAGGAGCTCGGCTGGAGTCCGTGGGCGGGGGCACTCGCCGTCCTGCTCGCCTCCTACTTCGTCGCGAGGCTCGTGGACTGGATGGCGGTTCGCGTACTGCGCCGCATCGCGCGGCGCTCGCCGGGCGACACCGACGACCGGATCATCGACGCCGTGCAGGGGCCGATCGTGAAGACGGTCGTCCTCGCTGGCCTCTACGCCGCGACGATCCTGCTCGACCTCGACGCGCCCGAGGCCGGCGAGGAGCCGACGCGCTACACCGAGATCACGGCGCACGCGCTCGTCACCGTCGGAATCCTGATCTGGATCGTCGCCGCGCTGAGGCTCGTGTCGACGCTGCTGCGCGCGGCGACGTCGCTCGAGTCGCGCTTCGTGGCGATCGAGGAGCGCACGCTGCCGCTCTTCGACAACGCCTCGAAGGTGCTTCTGGTCGCGGCGGGGGTCTACGCCGTCATTCGCGTCTGGGGCCTCGATGCGACGGGTTGGCTCGCCTCTGCGGGAATCGTCGGGCTCGCGGTCGGCCTAGCGGCCCAAGAGAGCCTCGCGAACCTCTTCTCGGGCGTCTTCATCATCGCTGATTCGCCGTACAACGTCGGTGACTTCATCAACCTGGAGAGCGGCGAGCGCGGGCAGGTCATCCAAATCGGACTGCGTTCGACGCGCTTGCGCACGCGCGACGACATCGAGATCACGATTCCGAACTCGGTGATGGGCCGCGCGCGTATCACGAACGAGACCGCGGGCGAGTCCAGCAAGCGCCGCTTGCGTGTCGCCGTCGGTGTCGCGTACGGCTCGGACGTCCGTCGCGTGAAGGAGCTGCTCCTCGAGATCGCGAACGCCGAAGAGCTCGTGTGCGACGAGCCCGCGGCGCGCGTGCGCTTCTCCGGACCTTCGGCGAGTCCTCGCTCGATCTCGAGCTGCTGTGCTGGATCCCCGAGCCGGTCCTGCGTGGGCGTGCGCTCGATTCGCTCAACACCACGATCTACGAAGCGTTCCAGGAGCAGGCGATCGAGATTCCGTACCCCAAGCGCGACGTTTACGTGCAGTCGTTGCCGGAGCGGACCGCGGACGGTTAACCTCGAGGCATGTTGCGCCTCACACCCGTCCTCCTGTTCGCACTTCTTGGTCTGGCGCGTCCCGACGCGGACGACCTCGCCGACGTCTACGTGCGTGAGGTTCAGAAGATCAACGAGGCTCACGTGGCGAAGCAACGCGCCGAGACCGAGGAGGAGCTCGGCGCGAAGCTTCCCAAGAAGGCGACGCGCGCGCTCGAGAAGCTGCTGAAGGAGAAGGACGGCGCCGACGTTTTCGCGGCGCTCGTGCGCTGCGGCGAGGCGGCGCTCGATCTCGACCGAGCGAAGGACTTCGATCGCATCGCCGAGCGCCTCGGGGCCTCGGCTGAACATGCGGCCGAGCTCGGGACCGCGCTCTCGCGTCCGCGCTTCCTGTTGCGCGGCGTCGGCGGACTCGACGCCGCCTACCTCGAGCATTTCGCGGAGGTGCTCGACGCGACCCTCGTCGGCTACGACGAGCTCTTCGGGTTCGCGGAGTGGAGCAAGGTCCCCGGCAAGAAGCTGCGCGTGCGCGTGCACCTCGAGGAGAAGATCACCCGTCCGCCGCACTTCGCGCCGCAGTACCCGTTCCACTCGGAGATCGATTTCCCCGTGATCGATCCGCAGCGGCTGCGCTCGCCGACGAAGGATGGGAAGTTCCTCTTCTACGGGTTGTGCCACGAGCTCGGCCACGTCATCGCGATGTGGGGCGACCGCCGGAACCAAGCCGATCACCACACCTGGGCGCACTACACCGGCGTCCTCCTGGTCGAGCATCTCACGCAGTCGCTCGAGAACGAAGCCGTCATGAAGCACCTGCGCGACGTACGCTGGCGCTCGCTGGCGAAGGAGCGCGAGAAGCACGAGGACGTCGAGCCGGGAACGGCGGACGGCGAAGCTGCCATGGCCCTGTGGATCCGGCTTCACGACGCAGTCGGCTCGCAGGCGATCGGGGCAGCGATCAACTACATGGACGCCAAAGGCATCGGCCCGCGTGTCAACCGCGTGCGCTACTACGGCTACGACGACTTGGCCGAGGCTTTCGCGAAGACACTCGAGGACGAAGATCGACGCGCGAGCGTCGCAGCCCTTCTGCGCTGATGCCGCGCCATCCGATCCCCGTCATCCTCTTCACGCTGCTGTACATGGCGATCGCGGCGCCCGTGGCGTGGCGCTCGTCGAACCACGAGTTCGTGTTCTACGTCGGCATCATGATTGTCTTGGCGGCGCTGATCTTCGTAGTCGACCGGCGCGTCGGCTTGCACCCGCTCACTCTGTGGGCGCTGTCGTTCTGGGGTCTCTTGCACATGCTCGGGGGGCTCGTCGTGGTGTCGGAGGAGATCGGCGTCCTCTACGGCTATTGGCTCGTGCCGGGCCGGTTGAAGTTCGATCAGCTCGTTCACGGGTACGGCTTCGCCGTTTCTACGTGGCTGTGCTGGCAGGGCATCGTTCACCGCGACGCAGAGCGGCGGCCGAGCGCCGGCAACTTGTTTCTTGCGGCGCTCGCGGGCATGGGGCTCGGCGCCCTCAACGAGATCGTCGAGTTCATCGCGACGATCACGATCCCCGAGACGAACGTCGGTGGTTACGTCAATACGGGCTGGGACCTCGTCGCGAACGCCGTGGGAGCGACCCTCGCCGCCGTCGTGATCGCGGTGGCGTGCCGAGCTACTTCAGCTCGCTGAGCGCCGCCTCGAGCCACTCCGGCTTCCATCCGATCTCGAAGCTCGCGGGGCCGGCGCCGCCGTCGACGACGATGGTGGGGGACGGTGACTCGCGTGTCAGGTGGACCGATTGTTCGCCCTTGTCGAGCCACCAGTGAGCGTGGTATTCCCCGCGCGAGGGGACTCGCACCTCCAGCGCGCGGCCCGCGCCGAGCGTGGCGCGAGCGACGCCGGGGCTGCGCACGGAGTAGCGCGGCAGCTCGACCTGCTCGGTCAGCTGCATGCGGACTGCGACGCCCTCGGGCGGGAGCGGCAGATCCTCCGGCACCGTGATCCGAACGGCGGCTCCGAGTTGCATCACGACCGTCTGCTTGCCCCGCGGCCTCTCGAGCAGCACCGAACGGAAGCCGGGTGCTCGCAGGAAGAAGTCACACGGCACGTCGGTCGCGATCGTGGCGGCCTCGAGGTCGAAGCCGGCCGCCGGGCGATCGCCCGTGCCGGCGGTGACGGAGAGTCCCGGCACGGAGTCCCCGCTCACGGTCGAGACGTCGAGTCGGACGGTGTGCACGATGTCGCTCAAGTCGAGCTTTCTCAGGCGCTCGTCGACCTTCCCGCTCGCCCGAACCTCGAGGTCTTCGAGCACGAGCAGCGGCCCCTTGCCGGCGAAGCGCAAGAGCGGACGGCTCGAGTCCCAGCCGCGGCTCTCGACCGTGATGCGGTACTTGCCGGGAAAGACGGAATCGAGGCGAACCTTGCCGCGGCGCGGCCTCAGCTCCCAGCGCCTCAAGCCCTCGCCTTCGAGGCGGATCGAGAAGAACTGGGCCGACACTCCGGGTGGAAACTGGACGCGGATCGTCGGTGAGAGCAGGCGCAGCAGCTCGACCTGTACGTCCGCGTCGCCCGGTCGGAACTCCATGGCCTTGCGCGTGCTGAACCCGCCGACGCCGTCGTGGGCGGAGACGCGCCAGGGCACGGTCGGGTCGAGCTCCTCGATGTAGGCGACGAAGCGGCCGTCTGGCTCGATTCGGTCGCCGACGGTCGTCACCGATCTCCAGAGCTGCTCGACTTGACGTTCGACGCGCAGCGCGACGGAGTCCGAGCTCCACTCACCGGGACCCTGCAGGGTCCCCGACAAGAGGACGGGCAGCCGCTCGACGACGACTTCGCCGATGTCGATGATGCCGGGTGCGTCGGTCCGCGGTACGGCGAACTGGCCACGCCGCGGCGGCTGGCCCTCGCGCGTGCACCACACCAGCGCCTGGTCCGTCACGTCCTTCGAGTCGATGGGGCGCCACTGCAGCCGCACCGTGAACCGCCCCTGGACGTCGAGGCGCGGCGATGCCCACCGCCCGTCGACGCCGATCTGCACGCGCGTCCCCATCAGGGGGCGCCCGTTCTCGTCGACCGCGCGGCCGACGAGGATGGGCACGTCGGGCTTCCAGCTCAGCCGCTCGACGACTGTTTCGCCCCTCGCCGTCGGGGCTTCGAAGTGCACGACGTCCTTGGTGCCCGCGATGCGCGCGACGAGGCTCGAGCCGTCCGCGACGACGGCGAAGCGCGCGACGCGTTCGTGCACCGTGGCGATCTCGCCCTCCTCGTAGGCATTCGCGGGTCCGAGGCCCACCATGAGCTGAGTCGCGGGAGCCGCCTCGAGGCCGTCGACTTCGATCTCGACGCGGCCCAGCGGCGGTGCGGCGAGTCGCACGGGACCGCCGCGGGCTTGGCCCAGGCGAACCGTCGGGCCCGAGCGACGCCCGCCGAGGACGTCGAAGCGAACCGCGAACAGCGTCTCGTCGGGCTCGACCTCGTTCGCGGGCAGGCGCTCGAAGCGCACGTGCCCGCGTCCATCGGTGAGGCCCCTGCGCAGCGTCTCGCCCTTCGTGCCGAGCGTCAGAAGGACGGGAAGCTCGGCGACACTCGCTCCCTCGTCGTCATGCAGCACGAGCTCGATGACGTGATTCGGCGCCAGCTGCACCCGTACGACTCCCGCGGTGGTCGGGAGGCTCGCCCCCGCCCAGAGGCTGCGGGACTCGACGAGGATCGTCGCGCGCTGCTTCTCCTCCGGGCTGCACGGCACGCGCACCTTGCCGTCCTCACCCGTCTCGAAGCGCGTTCCCTGCTCGCGGTGCCGGTCGTACTCATCGACTCCACCCGCGACGATCGCGCTCAAGGGGCGCGTGATGCCGGAGGCCCAATAGACCTGTGCGCCGGGCACGGGTCTGCGCTCCGAATCGGTGACGAGTACGGTGCACTGCGGGCCATCTTGCGGCTGCGACGGGAGGAGGCCGACGATGCAGAGGGCGAGGCCAAGCATCCTCGGACTCTACACCGCGGCTTGCTTCCTTGGCTGCATTCCGCCCAACAGAGACCACGCGAACAGAGCGAGGATCCCGGCCAGGGGGCCGACTTCCCAGAGCCCGGGCACGGGTCGGGAGGTGGCCAGCGGTGGGGCGATCATCACGTAGAGGTCGAGGGCGTGGCCGACCAAGAGCCACACGGCGATGCGGCGCAGGATGACGCCATTGCGTCTCCACGCGCTCAACATCAGCGCGAGGAACGGAACGGCGAAGTTGACGATCAGGTTGACCGGTACGAGCACTGCCCAGGGGCCCCGGTGGCGCAGGATGTAATAGCCCGTCTCCTCGGGGATGTCCGTGTACCAGATGATCATGTACTGGCAGTACCAGATGTACGCCCAGAACAGGGACAGGGCGAGCAGGAGCTTGCCGAGGTCATCCAGGATGTCACGCGTCACGACCTCGCGCATCGCGCCCCTCCGGCGCAGCGTGACCAGCACGATCGTGCACACCGCGAGGCCGGCCAGGCCGATCCCCGAGAGCATGCGCAGCGCGAACATCGTGCTGAACCAGTGCGGGTCGAGCGACTGCACCCAGTCGATGCTCGCAAGCGAGAAGGTCAGGGCAAACGCGAGGAGGAACCAGGATGCCGCCCGGACCTCCGCCGCCCGGTCGCCGCTGCGCGAGACCCGGACCAGTCTTCGTCCGAGCCAGATCCAGAGCGCGAAGTAGATCACGAGCCGGACGGAGAAGCCGAACCCGTTGAGCCACGTCGACTTGTGGGTCAAGAGCGGGTCGCTCTCGACGACCGAGGAGTGCGACCACTCGTAGAGGCTGTGGATGCCTGCGATCAAGACCAGGCCGAGCACGGCCGCCACCGGCAGCGTCGAGGCCATCGCCTCGGGCACGCGGCGCAACGGAAACGCCCATTCCCCGCGCGCGAGGTACAGGACGGCGAGGAACAGGAGTCCCGCGAGGGCGAGCCCGACGAAGTACGAGAAGCCCATCAGGTAGCCGCCCCACGTTCGCTCGGGGGCGACCATCAGGCCGATGAGGAAGACGAGCGCGCCGAAGCCGGCGGCGACGATCAGGCCTTGTCGCGTGCCCGCGAGCGCAGTGGACGCATCGCGCACATCCGTGCCGTCAGCCATCATTGGGGAGTCTCCTGAAGTTTGCGCACGTGGCGGATCACCTTCCAACGGTCCTCGATTGAGACCTGCGCGGCGTACGAAGCCATGTTGTTGCGGCCGCGCGTCAGCACGTGAAACATCTGCCCGTCGGACATCGCGCGGGCGTTCGCCCCGGAGAGCGAGGTCGGCGGCGGGAGGCCGCGCAGGACGACGGGTCCACGGCCGGCGCCGTCCGCGCCGTGGCAGACGACGCAGAACACGCGGTAGACCTCCGCGCCGCGCGCGAGGATCTCCGGTTCGTCCGTGAAGGGGTTGGCGAGCTCGCGTCCCGCACGTTGTTCTTCCTCGAGGCTGGTGCCGTAGCGGTACGGGCGAGCGCCGCGCGGGACTACGCCCGCGACGAGGGGCGCGTCGACGAGCCCGTCCGGCAACCCGGCGAACTGCCCCTGGCTCTCACCCGCGACCGAGTGAACCATCTCGGGCATGAAGTCGTAGTTGCGCTGGGACACGTCCGGCCGCAGGGCGATCTGAGCGACCATGAGGATCGCCAGGCACACGAGGCAGAGGGCGAGGGAGAGGGTCGAGCGATTCATTCCAGCTCCTCCCAGGCTTCGACGGCACCGTGGCGCGTGAACATGTCGTGCATCTCGCGCGGTGCGAGCTCCGCGCTCTCCTCGGCGACGACGAGCGCGTAGCGATTGTCCGTGGTGCCGCGCAGCTCCTTGGGGGCACGCTTGCCCGGCCACAAGCGGCTGCGCGCGAGGAGCGCGAAGGCCGTGGCGAGCCCCGCGAGCAAGACCGTCATCTCGAATGCGATGGGCAAGAAGGCCGGCAGGGAGTCGTACGGCTTGCCGCCGACGTTCGTTGGCCAGTCGAGCGCCGAGGTCCAGTACTGGAAGAAGAGCGCGATCGTCAGACCGGCGAGCCCTCCGAGGAAGCAGACGAGCGTCAGGCGCGACCGTGCGATCCCGATCAGGGGATCGATCCCATGCAGAGGATACGGCGAGTAGGCGTCTACGATGGGGAGCGAGCGCTCGCGACACTCGCGTGCCGCGCGCATCAGGTCGCCCTCGCGCTCGAACATGCCGACGTGCAGGCGGCGTTGCATCAGGCCTCTCCTTCGGAATCGGCGCCGTGGCCTTCGGTGGGCTCGAGCACCGTCTTGATCTCGAACATGGAGATCATCGGGAAGAACCGGCAGAACAAGAGGAACAGGGTGAAGAACAGGCCGAAGCTGCCGACCATCTCGCCGCACTCGACGAGCGACGGTGCGTAGCCAGCCCAGGTCGACGGCAGGTAGTCGCGCTGGAGCGAGGTCACGATGATGACGAAGCGCTCGAACCACATGCCGATGTTGACGACGATCGAGATCGCGAAGATCGCCACGAGTGAGTTGCGCACGCGGCGCAGCCACAGGAGCTGCGGGGCCACGACGTTGCAGGCGACCATGATCCAGTACGCCCAACCGGCCGCACCGAACATGCGGTTGTTGAAGGCGAACCGCTCGTAGGCGCTGCCGGAGTACCAGGCGACGAACAGCTCGGTCGTGTACGCGAGGCCCACGATGCTGCCGGTGAAGACGAGCACCTTGCACATCGCGTGAATGTGCCGCCGCGTGATGTAGTCCTCCAGGCCCATCACCTTGCGTGCGATGAGCATCAGGGTCAGGACCATCCCGAAGCCCGAGAACACGGCGCCGATCACGAAGTATGGGGGCAGGACCGTCGTGTGCCAGCCGGGCACGACCGAGGTCGCGAAGTCGGTGCTGACGACGCTGTGGACCGACACGACCAGCGGAGTCGCGAGTGCGGCGAGCAGCATGCACGCCATCTCGTAACGCGACCACGTGCGCGCGGAGCCGTCCCAGCCGAAGCTCAGGAAGCCGAAGATCTTCTTGCGCAGGCCGCTCGCGCGATCGCGCACGGTCGCCAGGTCGGGGATCAGGCCGATGTACCAGAACACCAGCGAGATGGTGAAGTACGTGCCGATTGCGAAGACGTCCCACAGGAGCGCCGAGCGCCAGTTGACCCACAGCGGCCCGCGGAAGTTCGGGTACGGGAACACCCAGTACGCGAGCCACGGCCGACCCATGTGGATCAGAGGGAACAGCCCCGCGCAGATCACGGCGAAGATCGTCATCGCCTCGGCGGAGCGGTTGATCGACGTGCGCCACTTCTGGCGGAACAGCAGCAGCACGGCGGAGATCAGCGTGCCAGCGTGGCCGATGCCGACCCAGAAGACGAAGTTCGTGATCGCGAAGCCCCAGCCGACGGTGCGGTTGAGACCCCAGGTCCCGATGCCCGTCATGAACTGGTAGGTGACCGACCAGATCCCGAACGCGAGAGCTGCGAGGGCCGTCAGGAATCCGGCCCACCACAGGGCTCCAGCGCGCCTCTCGATCGGCTTGCAGATGTCACGCGTCACGTCGGCGGGGGACTTGTCGCCCTGGATCAGCGCGGGGCGCGGCGGCGGTGCGGCCTCGTCCGCGGGAAGCAGGACCGGAGCCTCAATGGTCATGACTGTCCTCCTCTTGTCCGTGGTCGACGCGCGACAGGTAGCGCACCGACGGGCGGACATTGAGCTCCTCGAGCACGCCGTACCCGCGCGCATCGGTTGCGCGCACCGCGACCCGGCTCTCGGGATCGTTCAGGTCGCCGAAGGTGATCGCGTCGGCGGGACACGACTGCTGGCACGCGGGCTGGATCTCACCGTCCCGCACCGCCCGGCCGTCGCGCTTCGCCTCGGCCTTGGCCTCTTGGATGCGCTGCACGCAGAACGAGCACTTTTCCATGACGCCGCGGCTGCGCACCGTGACGTCTGGATTGAAGGCGGCTGCCTGCAGCGGATCGATCGGCTCGTAGTCGAACCAGTTGAAGCGCCGCACCTTGTACGGACATGTGTTCGCGCAGTAGCGCGTGCCGACGCAGCGGTTGTAGACCTGCTGGTTGAGGCCCTCGCTGGAGTGCACCGTCGCGAGGACGGGGCAGACCGCCTCGCAGGGCGCATGGTCGCACTGCTGGCACATCATCGGCTGGTGGACCGTCGAGACGGCGTCGCCCTCGCCCTGGAAGTAGCGGTCGATCCGCAGCCAGGACATCTCGCGGTGGCGGCGCACCTCGTCCTTGCCGACGACGGCGACGTTGTTCTCCGCTTGGCAGCCGACGACACACGCCGAACAGCCAGTGCAGCGCGCAAGGTCGATCGTCATGCCCCAGCGCACGCGACCCGCGTGGTCCTCTTTCCAGAGGTCCTCGCCGCTCACGTGGTGCCGGCCGTGGAGCGCGGTCGCGGGGTCCGCTTGCCACTGCTCGAACGTCGCGCGCGGCGCGATGTCCTTGTCCCGGACCTCATGGCCGGGAGGGGCGAGGTGCGCCGGGACCTCGAGCGAGTGATGCTCCTGCGTCGAAGCCAGCTCGCTGCTGCGTCCGGTCCCCGTCAGCCTTGCCGAGCGCGCCTGGAAGCCACGTAGACCGGCGGCGGTCGTGGCGACCAGGGTCGCGGCGTTCACTCCCACGACGCCACCCGCCGCGACGGTCGGGCGCGCGCCGATCCAGTCCGGGCCCACGTCCGCGAAGCGATCGGTGCCGAGCCTGCCATAGCCCAGCGCGACGGCGACGACGCGGTCGTCTTGGCCGCGCTGCACGTGAACGGGGAGCTCGAGTGGCGCGAGGTCGCCTTCGACTTCGAGACGGGCGATGTCGCCCTCGGACAGGTCGAGCCGCTCGGCCGTCACCGGGGAGATGCAGGCGTAGTTGTCCCAGGTGATCTTCGTGACCGGATCCGGCAGCTCCTGCAGCCACGGATTGTGGGCGTGCCTGCCGTCGAGGACGCCGGCCTTGGGGTAGAGCACGACGGTCAGCGCGTCGGCCGCCGGTGCGGACGGCTGCGTTGGACGCACTGCGTCCGCGCTCAGCGTCCACGCCTGGCCCGACTGGACGCGCGTCTGGGCGAACCCGCGCTCGAGCGCGGCGTCGAAGAACGCGTCGAAGTCGGTACCGGGGTCCTGGGCGGACGGCCAGACGGCTTCGCGCCAATGTTCGCGCAGCAGCTCGCGCTCCGACCGCCCGTCCTCGCTCCAGCGCGCAAGGCTCGCGCGCAGCGTTCGGCCCGCGCGCAACGGCGGCACGGTCGGCTGGGTCAGCGAGAGCACGCCGGCCCGGGGCTCGGCGTCGCCCCAGGACTCGAGCGCGTGGGGCAGGGGCGCGACCCAGTCGGCGATCGCCGTCGTCTCGTCCGGCGCCTCGGCGCAGACGATCAGCTGGCCCGCCGCGGCGAGGTCCAGGTCGGGTAGGTCGTACGCGGGGTTGGCTCCCGCGACGATCAGGACGTCGACTGCTCCGGCGGCGAGCTCGTCGCGCAGAGCCGCGAGCGCGCGGTCGTCGCCCAGGCGCTGCTGGCTCGGCTCGTCGAGGTCGAGCGTGCGGCCGTAGGCGCCGAGCAGGTGGTTCGCGTAGCAAGCGTAGAGCTGCACTTCGACGTCGTTCGAGCCGGCGACGACGAGGCTGTCCGCGCCCGAGTCGGACAGCGACTCGGCGATGCGCTCGACGACGTCGCGCCGCGGGCAGGATTCGATCGCACCCGCGAGCCTGCGCGTCGCGCCGGCCCGGACCTCGAGCAGATCGCAGAGGCCGGCGAGCAAGCTCGCCTCCTCGTGCGGGGCGACGCGTACACGCTCGTCGGCGCAGCTGCCGGTCAGCGACATGCGCCCCTCGAGCTGGTAGTGCATCGACATTCGCGGCGTATCGCCTTCGAGCATCCGCCCGCGCGAGTAGCCGCGCGTGAACTCGACCGGAGAGATCCAGGTCGAGAGGAAGTCGGCATCGAAGGACACGATCGTGCGGGCCAGCTCGAAGCGCATGCGCGGCAGGGCGCGCCGTCCGAACGCGGCTTCGTGCGCGTCCAGGAGCGCGGCGCACGAGAGCCCGTCGTAGGTCACGTGCCGCGCGTCGCCGAACGATGACAGGAAGTGCCCGATCGCGGTGCGGGTGCTCGGCCCGTTCGTCGTCCCGGTCAGGAGCCGCACGCGTCCCGTGCCGCTACGGAGCGCTCCGAGCGCGGCACTGAGCGCCGGGTCGAGCTCCTCCCACTCCACGGCCGCACCAGCACGCAGGGGCTTCTCGAAGCGGCGCGAGTCGTAGAGCGTGAGCACGCTCGCCTGTCCGGCGGGGCAGAGGCCGCCGCTCGACACCGGGTGCTGTGGGTTGCCCTCGAGCTTGATCGGCCTGCCGTCTCGGCACTTGGCGAGGACGCCGCAGCCGGCTTCGCAGCCGCCACAGGTCGTCGCGATCCAGTACGGGCGGCCGGGCACGACGCCCTCGGCCGGCACGAGCGCGGGGACGACGTGTCGCGTCGGCCCGCGTGAGCAACCGGAGATCGCGGCGCCCGCGATCCCGAAACCCACGAGCTGCAGGAACCCGCGGCGGGAGCTCTCCGTACCCTCGAAGGGCAGCAACACGGTACCCTCGAAGGGCGGCAACACCGTCTTCCTCGGATGTTTCTTCATCAATAGTGACACGCTGCGCAATCGGTGGAGGCGTGCTCGTCGGGGTGACCTTCGACCACGACGGTCTGGTCGCGGTGGCACTGCACGCACCAGCCCATCGCGAGGTCGGAGTACTGTCGGACGCGCTCCATGCTCTGCACGGGACCGTGGCAGGTCTCGCACGCGAGGCCGCGCGCGACGTGCACGCGGTGGTCGAAGTAGACGTAGTCGGGCAGGTCGTGCACGCGGACCCACTCGATCCGTTGGGGCTCGGCGCCGGCGACAGGCCGCAGCTCATCGTCGAGGGCGAGGGCGTCGTAGAGCTTTCTCAGCTCGTCCGAGATGATGCGGCGCTCGTCGCGCCCCTCGTCGTTGGCGGCCTCGCGCTCGGCGAGCACCGCGTCGTAGCCGGCGGTCACGGTCGAGTGACAGTTCATGCAAACCGACGCCGGCGGCACGCCTGCGTGGCGGCTGGTCTGTGCTCCGAAGTGGCAGTACATGCAGTCGATCGCCAGCTCGCCGGCGTGGAGCCGGTGCGAGAACGCGATCGGCTGTTCCGGCTCGTAGCCCTGGTTGTTCCCCGGCAGGCGCACGTCGGTCGTCTGCGCGAGCACCAGCGCACCGAACAACAGCATGCAGACGCAGAGAATGTTGGCGTTGCGGCTCGACATCAGCAGGGGACCTCCGCGCCCTTGCGAGCGTAGAACCACCAGTTCACGGCGAGGCAAGACAGGTAGTAGAGGGCGAAGCCATACAGCGCTCGCTCGGGCGTGCCCGCCTTGATCTGCGTCGCGAAGATCTTCGGGATCAGGTAAGCGCCGTAGGCGGCGATCGCCGAGGTCCAACCGAGGACGGGGCCGGCGTGTTCCTTGGAGAAGATGATCGGGATCATCCGGAACGTCGAGCCGTTGCCGATGCCGGTCGCCGCGAACAGGAGGATGAACAGCAGCAGGAACGGCATGAAGTACTGCTCCGGCGTCGCCGACTGACTGGCTTGCGACACGAAGTAGCCTGCGCCGATCGTCGCGCCGATCATCACGACGGTGTCCCACTGGGTGACGCGCGCGCCGCCCAGCTTGTCCGAGAGCCACCCGCCGAGCGGGCGAATCAGGGCCCCGACGCCGGCTCCGATCCAGATGTAGCGTGCGGACATCGGGGCATTCGGGTTGGTGATGCCGTTCGCGAGCGCCTCACCGCCCGGCCCCACGCGGACCACGCCGAACACGTCGTCGATCAGCTTGGGGAACGCGTTGGCGTAACCGATGAAGGAGCCGAAGGTCATCGTGTACAGCCACGTCATGACCCAGTTGTGCTTGTTGCGGAAGATCGAGAACTGTCCGATCAGGTTCTCCTTGGTCTCGCGCGGCGTCAGGTAACGCATGGCGCCGAGGGTCAAGAGAACCGCGATGACGAGGATCACGAAGATCTTCAAGAGCACGGGGAAGCCGCCCCACGGAGCGATCAGGAGCACGATCCCCACGGCAGCGCCGACGTACCCGAGCAGGGTGAGCCACAGGTACTTGCCGACCGCGACCGGCGTCGCGCCGCAGCGGTGCTGGGGCAGGTTGTTCATCCCGGCGTACGCGAGGATGGCGAACACGGCGAGGATAGGGATCCACACGAGCGCTGCGTTCTGGATCCAGAGCGACTGCGTGGCGCCCTTCTCGACGATCTCGTACGGGTCGCCACCCAAGTTGCCGAAGGCACCGAAAGTGATGATCCACGGCAGGAGGAACTGCATGACGCTGACGCCCGCGTTGCCCAGTCCGGCGTTCAGCCCCAACGTCAACCCCTGCATGCGCTTGGGGTAGAAGAAGCTGATGTTGGACATCGACGATGCGAAGGCTCCACCCCCGACGCCGGACAACGAAGCCAGCAGCACGAACAGGTAGAAGGGCGTGTCCGGGTTCTGCAGCGCGAAGCCGGCACCGAGTGCAGGCAACAGCAGCAGCAGCGTCGTCATGAACTTGACGTTGCGGCCGCCGCAGATGGCGATCATGAACGAGTTCGGGATCCGCAGCGTGGCGCCCGCCAGGCCAGCGGCGGCCGGCAGCGTGAAGAGCAGTGCGCGGTAAGCGTCGCCCTCGTACGGCTGCCCGTCGTTCATGAACGTGAAGTTGAACAGCGACGTGTCGGCGAAGTGGATGCGCTGGATGAACTTCGCCAGCATGCCCCAGTACAGCCACACGGCGAACCCGCACAACAGGTTCGGGATCGAGATCCAGAGGTTGCGGTTGGCGATCTTCTTGCCGGTCGAGGACCAAAAGGCCTCGTCCTCTACGTCCCAGCGTTCGGGGGTCTTCACCGGGTTTCCTCCGTACTCGGCGTTGCGGTGAACGCGACGCTGTCCAGCGTCAGCACGATCAGTGCCTTGCGTGTGTCTTCCACGGGCGGGTCCTTTCGGTGCGACCGGTCAGGTCGTCTTGCGCAGCCGCGAACGGTCCCAGTTCCAAATCACGACCTGGGTCTTGCGCCACAGGTACGGGTTCGGGACGACGAGGACGTGCACGAGGCGCGTGAACGGGAAGAAGCCGATCAGCAGGAACGCGTTGACGATGTGCACCTTCACGATGCCCGGCAGCGGCGCAACGTAGCTGACGTCCGGCGATAGCTTGATCAGCGACCACAGCCAGGGCGTGAGGCTCGTGGCGAACCACGAGCTGCCCCAGCCTTCGAAGACGGCGATGGCGATGCCGCTGATGACCTGCACGAGCAGGAGGGCGTACACCGCGAGGTCGCTCCAGGTGGTGACGCGCCGTGCGAGTCGGTTCGTCATGCGCCGCAGGACGATGTTGACGAGCCCGACGAGCGTCAGGATAGCGAAGGCGATCCCGGTGACCTCGAGGATCAAGAGCCGCACGGGCTCGGCATTCCACGACAGGATCGCGGTCGGCATCAGGAAGCCGATGACGTGCCCCAGGAGGACGACCAGGATTCCGTAGTGGAACGGTACCGAGCCCCAGAAGTGGTGCTGGTTCTCCAGGAACTGAGACGAGAGGCTCGAGTAACTGAAGCCCTTCATCCGGTAGCGCTGGATCGTGACCAACAGGAACACGACGACCGCGATGTAGGGCAGTACGCCGAGTAGGACGAAATCGTTCATCGGGCAAGCTCCTGCGCCGGCTGCGCAACGTGCTTCTTCAGCAGGGTGCTGACCACCTCCAGGACGGAGACGTACGGACTCTCGAACTCCCGCAGCGCGGTCGTCATCTTGCCGACCGCTTGCCCGACCTGGCTGCCCGCGAGGGCGCTGGCGAGCTCGGGTTTGGCGCGAGCGATCAGGGGCAGGACGTGGGTCAAATGGTCCGGCAGCTCGGTCTGTTCCTCGATGCCGTAGTCCTTGAGGAACTGGCGCAGCCGGACGAGCAGTGCACCGCGCGAGTAGTTCTCGCCGAAGAGCTGCCAGCCGACCTCGAGCGAGCGCTCGTCGTTGCTGTCGAACGTGTGCGTGTACAGCTCTTCGCGCTCACCGGGGGTGAGTGCCTCGACGTGCGCGGCGAAGGCCGTGAGCGGCTCGCGCGTCTCGGGGTGGGCGGTGGCGACGACCTCGACGGCTGCTGCCTGGTGTGCCCATTTGCCTTCTCCGGGGTAGGAGAGGAGGAGGGCCAGTGCATCGTGGACTTCTGGTGTCGGTCGCATGTCAGCTCCTCGTCGGGGCTTCGCGGAATCCGAATCCGGCGGATGAGCGATGCTCGTGCGGGTCCGTGATCATCTCCATGGCCATCTCGCGCTGGAACGGCGGGATCACGAAGCGGTCGTCGAACGTGGCGAGAGAGGTGAGCTTGAAGATCGCGTCCGCCTCCTCGGGCGTGCACTCCGCCTCGACGAGAGCGCGCTTTGCGGTCTCTTCGTCGATGTCACCGACCGTCACGTGGCGGCGCCAGATGCGCACGGCGAGCTGCTTGCGCAGGGCGTAGCGCACTTTGCCGTCGTTCCCGGCGGCGAAGAGCTTTCCGAGGTAGGCGATCGGCGCGCGCGTCTTCTCGATGTCCGCGAACAGGTCGTCGACGTCGCTGCGGACGACGTCGCCCTCCGTCTGCGACATCACCGGCAAGAGCGGCGGGACGTAGAACAGCATCGGGAACGTGCGGTACTCGACGTGCAGAGGCAGGGCGAGCTTCCAGTCCTTGACGAACCGGAACACGGGCGACTTCTGCGCCGACTCGATCACGCCGTCGGGAATGCCCGAGGCGCGTGCCGCCGCGATGACCTCCGGGTCGTTCGGGTCGAGGACCATCTTGCGGTGCGCCTCAACGAGCTCTCCGTCGGGGCTGCGCGCCGCCTGCTCGATCTGGTCCGCGTCGTAGAGGACGTTCCCGAGGTAGCGAATGCGTCCGACGCAGCTGTGGAAGCAGGCCGGCGCCTGCCCGGACTCGAGGCGGGGGAAGCACAAGATGCACTTCTCCGACTTGCCCGTGGACCAGTTGTAGTACGTCTTCTTGTAGGGGCAGGCCGACACGCACGAGCGCCACGCGCGACAGCGGTCCTGGTTGATGAGGACGATCCCGTCCTCGCCGCGCTTGTACATCGCACCCGAGGGACACGAGGCGACGCACGAGGGATTGAGGCAGTGGTTGCAGATGCGCGGCAGGTAGAACATCACCATCCGCTCGATCGCCAGCATTTGCTTGCGCTCCGGCTCGCTGAGGACGTCCATGTTCGGATCGTTCGCCGCGTACACCGGTGAACCGCCCAGGTCGTCGTCCCAGTTGGGACCTGCCTCGATGTCCATCGGCTCGCCGGTGATCATCGACACGGGCCGCGCGACCGGCTGGTCGTCGCCTTCAGGCGCGTTGAAGAGCTCGTCGTACTTGTACGTCCACGGCTCGTAGTAGTCGTCCATGCTCGGCATGGACGGGTTGTGGAAGATGTTGGGGATGATCTTCTTCTTGCTGGTCGAGCGCAGCTCCAGCTTGTCGCCGTTCTTCTTCCAGCCGCCCTTGTACTCCTCCTGGTTCTCCCACTTCGTCGGGTAGCCGGTTCCGGGCTTGGTCTCGACGTTGTTCCACCACATGTACTCGGTGCCTTCGCGGTCGGTCCACACGTTCTTGCAGGCGATGCTGCACGTGTGGCACCCGATGCATTTGTCCAGGTGGAAGACCATCGCGACCTGGGAGCGAACATCCATATCGTTTCTTTCGGTGGGGTGTGCAGCTACCAGCTGACGGAGTCGAGCTTCCGGACGAGGATGCTGGTGTCGCGGTTGCAACCCGTCGGACCCCAGTAGTTGAAGTGGTAGGTGAACTGGCCGTAGCCACCGACCATGAAGTTGGGCTTGAGCCGGGTACGCGTGAGGCTGTTGTGCCCGCCCGCTCGACGGTTGCCGCGCAAGGGCGATTTCGGCACCGAGTACGTGCGCTCCGGCGAGTGGTAGATGATGCAGATGCCCTGCGGGATCCGAGCGCTCACGGCGGCGCGCGTGACGACGACGCCGTGGTCGTTGTGGACCTCGACCCAGTCGTTGTCCCGGATGTCGATCGAGGCCGCGTCGCGCTCGTTGATCCAGAACGGCTCGCAGCCGCGCGCAAGGGTCGACATGCGCTGGTTGTCCCCGTACGTCGAGTGGATGTGCCACTTGCCGTGCGGCGTCAGGAAGTTGAGCTGCAGCGTGCGCCCGTGCTCCTCACTGAACACGAGGTCGGCGTACTCGTTCGGTTTCGGCTTGGGCTTGTACGTCGGCAGGTGCTCGCCGAACTGGATGTACCCGGGATGATCGAGGTAGAAGTGCTGGCGGCCCGTCAGCGTGCGCCAGGGCACCATGCGCTCCTTGTTGTAGGTGAACGGCGCGTAGGTTCGGCCGTTCGCCACGAGCCCGCTCCACATCGGGCTGTTGAGCAGGCGCCTCGGTTGCGCCTGCAGGTCGGCGTAGCTCATGCGCACGCGCCGGTCCTTTTCCGCCAAGTCGGCCAGCGGCAGACCGACCTTCTTCTCCATGTTCTGGTAGGAGCGGTACGCGAGCTCGCCGTTCGTGACGGTCGCCAGGTGCAGGACGACGTCGGCCGCCTCCTTGGCGTCCTCCACGGACGGGTAGGTGTTGCCGTCCCAGCGCTGCACGGGGTGCGTCGCGAGCAACTCGTCGTAGAAGTCGTCGATCGCGTAGCTGGTTCCGTGTGCGCCCAGGCCGTTCTCGCGCGCCTTGGGGCCGAGCGAGACGAACTGCTTGTAGAGGTTGGCGTAGTCACGCTCGACAACCTTCAGCGCCGGCATCGTCTTGCCGGGGATCGCCTCGCAGTCGCCCTTGTACCAATCGCGAATCTCGGGCTGCGAGATCTCGGCGGGGGTGTCGTGCGCGAGCGGAGCGGCGATGATGTCCGGCGTCTTGCCCGGCAGGTGCTTCGCGGCGAGCTCGGAGAACTTCTTCGAGATCTCGCGGAAGATGTCCCAGTCGCTCTTCGACTCCCAGCACGGCGGCACGGCCTTCGCCAACGGATGGATGAAGCTGTGCATGTCCGTGGAGTTGAGATCGGTCTTCTCGTACCACGTGGCCGCCGGGAGGATGATGTCGGAGTAGAGCGCCGACGTGTCCATGCGGAAGTTCAGGTCGACGACGAGGTCGAGCTTCCCGCTCGGCGCGTGCTCGTGCCACTTGACCTCATGGACGCTGTCCTGGGCCATGTCCTTCGACACGTTGTTGTGGTGCGTGCCGAGGTAGTGATCGAGGAAGTACTCGTGGCCCTTGGCCGATGACATCAGCGCGTTGCCACGCCAGATGAACCACAGCCGCGGCCAGGCACTCTCGTCGTCAGGGTCCTCGATGGAGAACTTGAGCTTCTTGTCCTTGAGCTCCTTGACGACGTGATCGACGACGCCCGCATCATCCTTGGCTCCGGCCGCGCGCGCTTCCTGCACGACGTCGATCGGGTTCTTGTCGAACTGCGGGTAGAACGGCAGCCAGCCGTTGCGCACCGCACGCACATTCGTGTCGACGGTATGCCCCTCGGCCAGGCTGCCCTCGGGCTGGTTCTCGGGGACCGTGTGGTAGTCGCGGAAGCTCTTCTCGTAGCGCCATTGATCGGAGTGGACGTAGTGCCAGCTCGGCGCGTTCTGGAGGCGCGAGGGCGGGTACCAGTCCTTGGCGAACGCGATGTTCGACCACGACTCCATCGGGGCGAGCTTCTCTTGTCCGACGTAGTGCGCGAGCCCGCCGCCGTTGACGCCGACGCAGCCCGTGAACATCAGCGCCTGGATCGCGCCGCGGTACATGAGGTTCGCGTGGTACCAGTGGTTGATCCCCGCGCCGATGATGACCGTGCACTTGCCGCCGGTGTGGTGGGCGGTCGTCGCCCACTCGCGCGCGAAGCGGATGAGCGTGGCCCGGTCCATGCCGGTGTAGCTCTCGGCCCAGCCGGGGGTGTAGACCGCGTCCTCGTCGTAGCTCGCCGGGTATTCACCTTCGAGCCCGCGCGGGACGCCGTACTGCGCCATCAACAGGTCGTAGACCGTCGCGGCGAGGACCGTCTCACCCGTCTCGGTCACGATCTTGCGCAGCGGAACACCGCGCGTGACCGGTTGTGCGCGGCCGAAGTCGTCGAAGACGAGCTGCCCGACCTCATCGTGCCTCTCGAGGAACGTGAGCTCGGCATCGATCTCGCTGCCGTCGGCCCCGTCTTGGGGCATGAGGTTCCATTGGCCGGGCTTCTTCTGCCAGCGGTGGCCCGAGGAGCCCATCGGCATCTTCGGCCGATCGTCCTTGCGGTCCCACTGCAGGAACTTCCACTCGCCGTTCTCCTCGTCCGAGTAGCCAGCGACGCGACCCGCGCGCAGGAGCTGACCGGCCTCCATGCCGCGCTCGGTCTTCTTGACCTCGACGAGATACGGAGCGTCGGTGAACGAGCGCGTGTAGTCGAGGAAGCCCTCGTTCTGCTGCTCGTGGTGGAACTCCTTGAGGATCACGTGGTTGACTGCCATCCACCACGCGCCGTCCTGGCCGGCGTTGATCGGGATCCACTCGTCCGCGTACTTCGCCACCTGGCTGAAGTCGGGCGAGAAGACGACCATCTTCGCGCCGTTGGTGCGACCCTCGCACGCGAAGTGCACGTCGGGCGTGCGCGTCATGTTCAGGTTCGCGCCCATCACCGCGATGAACTTCGAGTGGAACCAGTCGGCGGACTCGTTGACGTCGGTCTGCTCACCCCAGGTCTCGGGGGAGGCGTTCGGCAGGTCGCAGTACCAGTCGTAGAAAGACAGGTTCACGCCGCCCATCAGCTGCAGCATCCGTCCGCCGGCGGCGTAGGACAGCATCGACATCGCGGGGATGGGCGAGAAGCCGGTGATGCGGTCGGGGCCGTGCTCGCGGATGGTGTAGATGGCCGATGCGGCGATGATCTCCAGCACGACGTCCCACGACGCCCGCCGTAGACCACCCTTGCCGCGTGCGCGCTGGTAGCGCGCGCGCTTGTCCGGGTCGCTCATCAGCGCGCGCCAAGCATCGACCGGATCCTCGTGCGCGGCCTTGGCCTCTTTCCAGAGGTCGAGCAGCGCACCGCGGATGTAGGGGTACTTCACGCGCAGCGGGCTGTAGAGGTACCACGAGTACGAGATGCCGCGCTGGCAGCCGCGCGGCTCGTAGGGCGGGATCGACTTGTCGATCACGGGGTAGTCGAGCGCCTGCATCTCCCAAGTGACGATCCCGTCCTTGGTGTGGATGTTCCAGGAGCAGCCGCCGGTGCAGTTGACGCCGTGCGTGCTGCGCACGACACTGTCGTGCTGCCAGCGGTTGCGGTAGAACTCCTCCCAAGAGCGCGTCTGGGGATCGATGATGTCCTGGATGTACGGATTGCCGCCGTTCTTGGTGTGACCGTTCTTCATGATTGGCGATCGAGAGCGAGCCGGCCGGAAGCCAGGGGACGACGCACTGCGCGATACCGCTTGCGCCACAGGAAGTCGAAGACGAGCAGCAGCGCGATCGCGCCGCCAAAGCCCGCCAGCAAGAAGCTCAGCGTCGCGGGGGGCGCATCGCTGGAGCCACTCTCGGCGGTGTTCTTGAGGAAGGCGACGAGCGCGAGGATCTCCTCGCTCTCGACGGGGTGCTTGCGGTAGACGGGTTGCATCACGGCCGACGGCGGCGCACTGAGCCAGGCCGCGAGTGCGTTGCGTCCCTCGAGGCGCGCATACGCGCTCGTCAGGTCGGGACCGAGGCGCCCGCCGCCGAGCCCTCCGAGCCCGTTGACCGTGTGACAGGCCACGCACGCCGGTGCGCCGCCCTCGAAACGGTCCTTGCCGAGGAAGAGCCGCCGACCGCGGGCGATATCGGCGTCCGTCAGGGGCCGGTCGCTGACCTGCAGTCCGGCGTAGCGCGAGGTCTCCTTCGCCGACTCCGCGTCGATGAAGGAGAGGAGCTTCTCCGCAAGCGTCCGGTCGATGCCGGGGACCTTGGTCATCAACGCGCCGCGCGATTCGCGCAGGATCTCGGCGGCGTAGGTGTCGCCACTGTCGATGACCTTCTTCGGGTCGAGGATGAAACCGACGAGCCACTCGCGCGTCTGGCGCTCGCTGACCCCCTTCAGGTCGGGCCCGGTCAGCCTGCCGCCGCCGATCGTGTGGCAGCTCATGCAGTTCTGTTCGTAGAACGCGATCGTCTCCTCCGACGGCGGGTCTTGCCCGCGTGCGAGGCTCGCCGAGGCGAAAAAGAGGATCAGCAACGTCTTCGGTGCGTTCAGCGTCATCGTGCTCACGGCCGGTCTCCCGTCGATAGGACCGTGAGCTCTCCCTCAAACGCCGTGCCAACGCGCGATGTGCGCTTTGGGCGCACCGTGCGTCGCGCAGTGGCGCGAGCTGCATACGGCGCTATGCACCCGCGCCGCCTCGACTATGCGCTGAACGTCTCGCGCTCGATGCCCAGCTGGCGCATGATGCGCTGCAGGGCGGCGCGCGTGAGCCCGCACGCCTCGGCCGCGTGCGAGACGTTGCCGTGCGCCTTCTCCAATGCGCGGCGCACGAACTCGCTTTGGAACGCGGCGACCGCACGCTGCTTACCGGTGGAGTAGTCGACCTCTTCGCCGGCGGAGGGGCTCCAGCCGCCGCGATCGAGTCCCAGGTGCCAGGGCTCGATCGTGCCGTCCGTGCAGACGATCACCGCGCGCTGGATCGTGTTCTCCAGCTCGCGAACGTTCCCGCGCCAGGCGTGCGCGGTCAGCGTCGCCAGCGCGGCAGCTGAGACGCGTGGCACCGGCGCATTCGGACCGAGGCTCACGCGTGCGGCGGTGCGTAGGAAATGCTCCGCCAGCGCGGGGACGTCGGCCGGACGCTCGCGCAGCGGAGGCACCGCGATGCGCACGACGCCGAGGCGATAGAAGAGGTCCTCGCGGAACGCTCCCGTGGCGATCATCGCTTCGAGCTCGCGGTTGGTGGCCGCGATCAGGCGGAACTCGACCGGGATTTCGGCGTTGCCGCCGACCGGTCGGACGACGTGCTCCTGCAGGACGCGCAGCAGCTTGCCCTGGAACGACGGCGACATCGATGCGACCTCGTCGAGGAAGACCGTGCCCCCGCGCGCCTGGGCGAAGACGCCATCGTGGCGCCTCTCGGCGCCCGTGAACGCGCCGCGCTCGTGGCCGAAGAGCTCGGATTCGAGCAGGGTGTCCGAGAGCGCGGCCGCGTTCACGGCGAGGAAAGGCCTGTCCGCGACGCCGCTCGCGGCGTGCACGGCGCGCGCGACGAGCTCCTTTCCGGTTCCGCTCTCGCCCTCGACCAAGACCGAGACGGGTGTGGGGGCGACGCGGGTGACGAGCTCCAGCACCGAGCGCATGCGCGGGTCCTCAGCGACGATCGCACGCCCACCGGCGTGGACCGTGTGCGCCGCCTGCGGCCGCTGTGCGAGCACCTGTCGCCCGAGCCGTTCCACGAGGCGCAGGACCTCGGCGTTGTCGAACGGCTTGGTCAAGAAGTGCGCCGCGCCGTTCTGTAGGCAGCTGACGGCCGAGGGGATCGTGCCGTAGCCCGTCAGGATCACGACCGCGGTCTCGGGCGAGCGTCGCTTCACTTCGACGAGCAGCTCGGCGCCGGACATGCGCGGCATCATCAGGTCGGTCAATACGACGTCGGCGCCACTCTGCACGAGTTGCTCGAGGGCTGCCACGCCGTCCTCGGCGTCGCTCACCTCGGCGCCGAGCGACGTGGCGAGTCGCCGCAGGCCGAGCCGGATGTCCGCCTCGTCGTCGACGACGAGGACACGCAGCTGCGAGAGATCGATCGAATCGACAGTCGTCATGAGGCGCTCCGCAGGAGCCGGACCTGGAATGTCGTGCGGCCTGGCTCGCCGTGGAGCAGCTCGAGCCCGCCCCCGTGCATTTCGGTGATGCGGCGGGCGGTCGGCAGGCCGAGCCCGGTCCCGCTCCCGCGTGGCTTGGTGGTGTAGAAGGGTCTGAAGATCTCGTCGGCGAGCTCGTCGGGAACGCCGGGGCCGTCGTCTTGCACCTCGACCATCAGGTGCCCCGCCTCGAGGCGCGTGCGCACCGTGACGTGCCCGCCCGCGTCGGCCGCCGCGTGCAGCGCATTCATGATCAAGTTGACGAAGACCTGACGGATCTGGACCTCGTCGCCGCTCACGATCGGGTCGCTCGCGAGCAGCTCGAGCTCGATCGCGATTCCGCGCCGCTTGGCGAGCGCGCGCAGGAAGCGCGTGACGTCCTCGAGCGTCGCGTGCACGTCGACCGGTCCGACCTCCGGCACCGCCCCCGTCGCGTAGTCGAGCAGCTCGCGGATCGTCTGTTTGCACGTCTGGGCGTTGCGCTCGATCACTTCGACGCTCTCGCGCAGCTCCGAATCATCGGGGAGGTCCGCGGCGAGCATCTGGTTGAACATCGTGATTGCGGCCAGTGGGTTGTTGAGCTCGTGCGCGACCACGGCCGCGACTTCGCCGAGCACCGCGAGGCGCTCCTGGTGGATCTCGTGTTCGTCCGCGGCGATGTGCTCGGTCACGTCGTGGGAGACCAGGACGCGACCCGCGTGGCCGCCGGCATCGGCGGCGAGGCGCGTCGAGTGCACCTCGAAGACGCTCGCGCCGACGTCGACCAGGCACGAGCGCTGGGGCGACGTGGTCGAGAACAGGCACTCGACGCAAGGATTCGAGCGCCGCGCCGGTTCCGCGAGCGCCGCGAGCTCGGCGTGGCACGTGTGGTGCCCGTGCGGCTCGAGCTCACGCTTCTCGATCAGGTTGACGAGCGGGCGCGCGGCGCGGTTCCACACCTCGGGCGTGCCGTCGGCACCGAGGACGATCAGGCCGTCGCGCATCGAGGAGATCACCGCGTTGAGCCGGTCGCGCTCCGCCCGCACCTCTTCCGTGCGCCGGGCGAGGTCGTTGGCAGCGCTCTCGAGCATCGACGTGCGCTCCTCGACCGCCGCCGCCATGAGGTTGAACGAGTGCGATAGCTCGCCGATCTCGTCGGTCGAGTTCTCCTCGACGCGTACACTGAAGTTGCCGGCCTGGATGCGCCGCGCCGCGTCGCTCAACGCGCTCAGCGGCCGGGCCAGGAAGCGCATCGGGAAGATCAGCAAGCCGCACGCGGCGAGGGCCAGCGCGAGTCCCACGATCACGAACCGTGATTGGAGCCCCGAAACGGGAGCGAGCGCGTCCTGTGCGTCGAGCTCGACCTCCACCTGCCAGCCCGAGCTCCCGATCGGCATCCCGCTCGCGAAGACCCCGCGCCCGGGCCGCTCCGCCGCTCGCCGCGCGTGCCGAGTGTGCATACGCAACCCGAAGCTCGTCCGGACGAGCTCGCTCGAGGCGCTCGGTGCCGGCTGCGCGAGCCAGTGACGCGAGACTCCGAGCGTAGTCCCGCTCGGGTCGCGCAGGCGCAGGGCGGGGACCGCGGCGCCGTCGCTGCCCGTGCGGATCGTCCCCAGGCTCTTGGCGAGCCAGCTGCCGACGTGGACCTGCGCGAGGAGGTGGCCGATCGGCCGGTCGCCATCGAGGCTGCGCATCGGCGTGGCGAGCGTCAGCGTGGGGACGCCCGTGCCGTCGGGAGCGGCCTCGAGGTCGCCGCGCGGCGTCCCGCGCTGCGCCTTGGGCGCGAACGCGTGCGCCCAGGACGAGCGCACGGGCTCGGCGACGAAGATGTGCCCGTCGGTGCCGACGAGCGCCAGGTTGCGGAAGGCGGGCACGATCGGGAGCTTGTTCGCGAGGAGGTGGGCACGTAGCTCCGCGGTCGCCTGCCCGTCACCGGCGTCGGCGAGCGACCCGAACCGCGAGCGGATGAACCCGTCGGACGCGAAGTCGTCGACGCGTTGTGCGAGGGTCTCCAGGTCGCTCGCGAGCGCCCGCGCGTAGGCCTCCGACTGCAGCTCGAGGCGCTCGACGATCTCCGACTCGAGGGCGGCGATTGCGGAGCCGGATACGAGGTATCCACCGAGGCCGAACGTCAGGAGGCAGACACCAGCGAACGTCAGGGCCAACTTGTAGCGGACGGATACGTTGCGCAGCGGGTCGAGCATCGCACGGGGTCGCGTTCTACGACAATCTTAGTCCCCGCGGCGGTCCATGACCGGACTTACGGTGTACGCCGTTGTGCGTGCCGCGTTCGGTGCATTGGGCGTATCGGCGGGCTCGCGCGCGAGTCGTGCTCGGCCGGGGCTCCACGCGCGGTGCCGATCGGGATCGACGAACAGCGGTACCCAGATCGCGACGAAGCGCAGGAGCAGCAGCCCGACCGCGATCCCGAGCACGGCGAACACGTAGGGGAACGCGCCGACCCAATCGGGTTCCGCGCGCCCGAGGTAGCGTGTGACGCCGGTCACGGTGCCGCGCGCGAGGAGCCACACGATGAGGCCGATGAGGCTGACGTTGAGCAGCCGCGCGGTGCGATGCACGCTCTGCGAGTCGACGTACTCGCGCAGGGTCTCGCGCTTGGGAAAGATGCTGGCGAGCAGGTTGGCGAACACGGCGAACAGGATGTAGCTGTCGATGGCCAGCTCTGAGCCCATCGCGTGCGCCATGACGGTGTGCGTGCCGTGGATCAGGGCATTGAGCGGCGGGACGGAGATCAACAGCGCCAAGAACAGGAGGCAGCTGTTCCAGTACTTGGAGAGCTCGATGAAGTGTGTCGACGTCTGGAAGTCGAGCGTCGAGCGGCGCTTGCGGCTCGCCATCCCGGTCACTTCCCGGAACACGAGCACGAGCAGAATGATCTCGAGCATGCTCACCCAGAACGCGATCCACTTGACCAGGTGCGACTGCGGCAGATGGTAGGTGTGGTGGGCGTAGTTGGTGAACGAGTTCAACAGGCCGACGCCGAACAAGGCGAACGCGGTCCGCGACTGACCGGGGCGTTTGTCGCCCGAGATTCGCTCGCCGACGTAGATCAGCGAGCCGTAGATCATCTGGTTGAACGCGGCGACGAGCGTCCCACACGACTTCCACTGCACCTGCAGGTCGGCGACCGGATAGCGCTTCACCCAGGGCAAGAGGTGCGCGTGCCCTTCGATGAACGTGTACATGAAGTACAGGATCCCGACCGACCACATGTACACGTACGCTGGCCGCGACCAGAATCCGCGCGCGACGCGCCCGAAGAAATTGATCGCGAACAGGGTCCAGCCGGCGAGGATCAGGACCGAGAACACGGGCAGAATCCCGATGTACTCGCGTCCGGAGCCGAGCCCGAACGGCAGCGTCAACAAGGCGCCGAGGCCAGCGCTGCCCCAGCACACCATCTGGATCTTGAAGCGCAGCTTCTCGCTGGGCGTGGGCGCCTTGGACTCGAAGAGGAAGTACGAGATGCACGCGACCGCCCCGAGGAAGATCCAGGCGGAGGCGAACGTCGTGTGCAGGGGGCGCAGCTGGATCAGGCTCAGATGCACGGTCTGCATCCAATCCGCTAGCGCCGGCATGTAGTAGAGCGCCCCGAGGGCGCCGACGAGGATCGACAAGACGAGGCACACGAGTGCACAGGCCATCGTGAGCATCGTGATCTTCTCGCCGCTCGTCAGACTCGTCGCACTCATGTCATTCGTATTCGAACCAGGGCACGCGTGGCCACGAGAGCTCACCCCCGCTGGCGGAGCTCTCGTAGCTCGCCCGGATTCTCGGACCGTTGGCGTTCATCCAGGTGAGGAACGCGAGCACGGATGCACCGTCGTCCGGCACGAGGCCGAGAGCGGGCATTGCCTTGCCCGGGACGCCGTCGCGCAGGACAGCGAGGACGTGGTCACGGGAGAACGTATCGACGACGGTCGTGAGGTCGGCGGCGCGGTGCAGGCTCTGCGCGTTCGGCAAGTGGCACGACAGGCACGCTTGAGCCAGTACGATCTCGTACCCGCGGCGTTCGGACTCGGTCAGCTCCTCCCTGCCGAGCTGCTCCAGCAACGCCTCGGGCGCGAGCGCTTCCCCGATGCGCGCCTGCCCCGTGCCGGTGACATCGAGCTCCGCGAGGAAGGCGGTGAGCGCATCGATGTCGGCTTGCGCCAGCCGCAGCGCCGGCATCTGACCCGAGCCCACGGTCAAAACGCTCTGCATCCGCTCGGCGCTGAGGTGCCCCGATGCGTTCGTCAGATCGGGGCCGAGGAATCCACCGAAGCCGTAGACCTGGTGGCAGCTTTGGCAATTGTGTTCGTGCCAGACAGCGCGCCCGCGCAGCGCCGCGGCGGAGAGGGGGGCTTCGCGGCCCGCGGCGTCGGTGTAGACCAGCCACGTTTGAAAGCAGAAGGCCCCGACGAGGACGAGCATGAGAGCCTTACGCGCTGGGACCTGCACGCGCCCTAGGATCTTCGGATCTGTTCGAATGCTCCATACGAACTGTGGCTGATGCGAGCCGGCTTCGTCCTGAGGTTTGTGGTTGCCCGTAGCGCGGCGCGAATCGGGTGCGCGGGTGCCGCGCCGGCGTGCATCGGATGTGTAGGACCGAGTCGAGGGCAGGTACAATCCGCTGGGCGCAAGCGTCGTAGCCGCTCCGCTCCGCTCCCCCGACCACGAGAACGATCGATGAAGAACCGCTTCGCAGCCGCCGTTGTGCTCGCCACCTGCCCCGCTTTCGCCCAGACCTACTCCTATGACAACGGGTCGACGGAGAACGCGCTCAGCCTGGGCATCAACTTCATTCCCGGTGAGATCGCGATGCTGCACGGCTTCGCCGCGAGCGGAGGAAGCGACGTGTTGACGCAGATGCAGGTGGGGGTCGGGACCGCGCTGGCGCCAGTCGGTGTCCACGACGGCCGTCCGCTCACTCTGGCGGTCTGGGATGATCCGAACGACGACTTCGATCCGTCGGACGCAGTGCTTCTGCACCAGTCGACGGTGACGGTCACCCAGTCGAACACCGACCTCAAGGTGAGCTACCCGCTGCCGAACGTCCCCGTGACGGGCAACTTCTTCGTGGGTGTGGTGATGCAAGACATGGGGGACTTTCCTGTCGGGCTCGATTTGGACGCCGGCGGGAGTCCCTCCGCGTGGATCGTCGGCGCCGGTCCCAACGTGCCGCTCGATTTGATGAACCTCGCGGGCGCGCCGTTCGGCCTCTCGAGCCAGACCAACGCCGTGTTTCTCGTGAGCGCGGACGGCGGGGGGACCACCGGACCGATCGGGACCAACTACTGCGGTCCGGCGCTCCCCAACTCAACCGGCGCGAGCGCGGTGATCACCGCGACGGGCAGCGCGGTCGTCGCGAACAACGACCTGACCCTGACGGCCGAGTTCCTGCCTGTCGGCCAGTTCGGCTACTTCCTCGCGAGCGAGACCCAAGGCTTCTTCAATCCGCCCGGCTCCGCCGGATTCATCTGCCTCGCGGGTGCGATCGGTCGTTTCAACCAGGCTTCTAACATCATCCAAGGTCCGGTGGGATCGATTCAGGTCGACCTGACCGCGATCCCGGTCTCGCCTCCCGAGGCGGTCCTCATCGGCGACGTGTGGAGTTTTCAATGTTGGTTCCGCGATGCGGGCGGTACGAGTAACTTCACGGATGGAGTGAGCATCACGTTCCTTTAGATCCGGGAGGCCTGCAACGAACCGCGCGCGAACCCTGCTCGCCTTGACCTTGGTGGCCGCCGCGCTCTTCTTCCTTTGGAGAGGAGGAGGCGCGGATGGGTCACAGGAGGCGCTCGCGGGCGACCGGGAGTCGACGCGCTGCAGGCTCCTCAGCGACGCCCTCATGCTGGACGACTTCACGCTGCGCAACGGGAGCACCGCGAACAACGTCGTGCCGGCTGGGCCGGTGCTCGTCCAGCTCTGGACCGCGTCCGAGGGCGTCGTGCACGAGACGACGACCGAGGTCGCGGTGGGGAAGGAGAAGGAGCTGACGTTGACGCCGACGCAGTAGCCGAGCGCATCATCGAAACCCTCGCGCCTCGTCCACCGTCACGCGCGTCATGCGATAGATCCGCCGCCGCTTGCCTTCCAGCAGCACGTTCCAGAACTCCCACACGATCTCACCGCCGCGCGTCACCTCGAACGCTCGCCCGCGCTCGGACTCGCAAACGAGCGTGTTTCCGTTCGCGAGGCGTTGTGCCGAGCCGCGCAGCTCGGTGTAGAACGACTCGGGTGGATCGGCGCGCCACTGCCAGGTGATCGCCTTCGCTCGCGGATCGACCTCGAGCACGCGCGACCAGCCACGGTGGCGGCCGTTGTCGAAGACGAGGATCGTGCCGTCCGGGGTCAACGAAGGCATGTGCGGGGCGTCCAGCTCACCGGGGCCCCAGTGCCAGAGCACCGCGCCGTCGGATGCGTCGAGCACGAGGATCAGGTTCACGTTGCGCAGGCACACGAGCAGGTTGCCGGCGCGGAACCGGTCGTCGGCCTCCGCGAGCGTGCTCGGCGGCAGCACCTCGACGCTGTTCAGGTGGTAGTAGTCGTACATCTGATCGGGCATCTCGCGGGCCGGACGGTCGAGCGGCGTGGGCGGATGCAGAACGCTCAGCTCCTGCATACGCTCGCGACTCGACCACACGAGCTGCGTGTCGCTCGGGCCGACGCGCGCGATGCTGTCGAAACGGACGATCCGGCCGGCGTACTCGTGCTCGTCGTGCACGGGGACGAGGAGCTCGCCGGAAGCTAGCGGAGCGATGTCGTGGTGGGCCGCGGCCGCGCGCGACCAGACGACGTCGCCGTTCGGCTCGAGCACGCTGACTCCTTCGTCGACGCTCAGGACCGCGATCCGGCCTTGCGGCAGGAGCTCGACGTGCTCGCAGCGGGTCCATTCCGGGACGTGCCACGTGTGGACCGCGCTGCCGTCCATCGCGACTGCGCGGACCGTGCTCTCTTCGTCGGTGAAGAGCTGGACGCCGGGAGAGGCTAGCTCGCGATCGTGGCGCGTCACCCCCGCTTGCGCGGGGTCGGCGTCCTCGTCCCAATCGGCGTAACCGAGAGCGCGCAGCGAGTCCAGCGTGGTCGCCGGCTCACGGCGCGGCGTAGCCGCGGGCTCGCAGCCGGCGGCCATGAGCGCAGCCGCAATGACGGCAAGGACGATCCGGGCGGCTCGGGAGGGGACGCTCATCGGCAGGTACCGATCATGCAATTGTCGGGTCCCGCGGTCGATCGGCGGTTGCCGTAGAGGCGGCGTTTCGCGGATGCTGGTGGCGATGATCTGGTCCACGCTGCTCCTCGTCTGTGCCTCCTCCGCCGCGGAACACGCCTCGGCGGGGATCGTTTGGGAAGCGAGCTTCGAGCGCGCCGCCGAGCGAGCAGCGAGCGAGAAGCGCATCCTGTTCGCGGCTGTCCTCGAGCCGCCGGAGGCACGCAGCCGCGCGTTCCTCGGTGACCTCTACGGCGATCGGGCCATCGGCCGCTGGAGCGAGGACACGGTCAACGTGATCGGAATCAGCGGGGCGCTGGGCAAGACGGGCAAGTCGCCGGTCAAGGGGCTCGCGTGGGACGAGCTGCGGCGCGCGGAAGCCGACCTGCGCACAGCGCACCTGTCCGAGAACGACGACGGTCACGTGGCGACGCCCCAGCACCTGTGGCTCGATCCAGTGGGCGAGGTGCTGCTCTGCGTGCCGTACGAGATGACGGCCGAAGAGATGATTTGGTGTTTCCACGAGGCGCAGCGTCTCGTCGATCCAGCCGCGAGCGGTCCGCGCCCCGAGGGCGCCCATCCTCCGCGGCGACTGCTCGTGCGCGAGGTCTACACACCGCCGAACGAAGCGATGCTCGTGCGCGGGCGGACCCCCGACGAGCTCGATGCGCAGATCGAGTCGGTGCGAGCGTCGTTCGGCCTTGGCCGCCGAGGGTGGGCCGCGATCCTCTTCACGGCTGAGAAAGAGGCAGCGGCCTACTCCGAGCGCGAGTTGGGATCGGGCGTGACGCGCTGGGGAGGGGGCGAGCTGCAGGCCGGCATCGTTCGCGCGATCGGCTTGCTCGCACCGCGCGAGAACTGGAAGGTGCTCGGGCGGTTCGCGAACGACCGCTCGGGGGAGGTGCGACGCGAGGTCGCGGTCGCGTTCGAGCAGCTCGGCGCACCGAGTGCTCTCAAGGTTGTGCGCAAGGCGCTGGCCGACGAGGATGACGAGGCGCTCGAGCCGCTCTGGTGGCGTGCTCTCGCGGCGACCGGGCGCGCCGACAAGCGCACGCGCGGCACGCTCCTGAAGCTCTTGGGCAAAGAGGATGACGTACGCCGCCGCGCGCATCTGCTCTTCGCTCTCGGATACCTTGCCGCGGACGATGGCGTACGCGAGGCCCTCACCAGCGCCCTCGCTGCGGAGATTCCCGACGAACGCATCGTGGCCGCGTGTGCCATGGCGCTGAGCCGCGACCTCGCACTACTCGGGCCACTCGAGACCGCGCGCGAACGCTCGGAGGACGAGGCGCTGAACGAGCACTTCGATCGCGCGCTCGAGGTCTTGCGTGGCGGTTCGTTGTATCGAATCGAGGAATCGGTACGCAAGGTCTGTGGCGACGGACTCGAGCGCCAGCGGCTGTTCTTTCGCGCGCGGGGCGAGGCGCCGCGCGGAGCCCGCGGGCGCTGATCGGCGCGGCGTGCGGCCGCAGGACGTCGACGCCGTACAATGCCTTGCATGAGTGGCGAAGATCCCGCTCTCCCGGACGCGGCGACGGCGCGCGTCGAGCAGCTCGCGCACGGCGATCCGCGCATGCGTTACGAGCTGAAGGGGGAGATCGGCCGCGGCGGCATGGGCGCGATCCTGGAGGTCTTCGACACCGACCTGCGGCGCTCGCTCGCGATGAAGGTCATGCTCCCCGGCGGCGAGCCCCAGCTGGCCCGGTTCCTCGAGGAAGCGCAGGTGACGGGCCAGCTCGAACACCCCGGCGTCGTTCCCGTGCACGAGCTCGGTGTCGACCCTGGCGGCCGCGTCTACTTCACGATGAAGCTCGTGCGCGGTCGCGAACTCGAGGTCGTGTTCGACCTCGTGCGGCGGCAGGCCGAGGCGTGGAGTCTGCACCGTGCCGTCGGCGTCATCTTGCGCGTGTGCGAGGCGATGGAGTACGCGCACGACAAGGGCGTCGTGCACCGCGACCTCAAGCCGGCGAACGTGATGATCGGCGAGTATGGCGAGGTCTACGTGATGGACTGGGGCTTGGCGCGCGTCGCCGGTCGCGGGGACACGCGCGCCGCTTCGCTCGCGATCCACACGGACCGCCTCGACGTGCGCGGCGACGACGCGAGCTCGCCCCTGCTCACGCTGGATGGGACGGTCGTGGGCACTCCGAGCTACATGCCGCCCGAGCAAGCGCGCGGCGACGTCGAGGAGCTCGGGCCGCGCGCGGACGTGTACGCCGTCGGCGCGATGCTCTATCAGCTGTTGACGGGTCGGATGCCCTACGCGGAGCCGGGCGTCGTGTCGAACGCGCACGCGGTACTCGGACGCGTGCGCGCCGGGCCGCCGGCACCCGTACACGAGATCGCTTCCGGCGTGCCCGCCGAGCTCGAGGCGATCTGCGCCAAGGCGATGACGCGCGAGCTCGCCGGCCGCTATTCGAACATGCGCGCCCTCTCGGACGACCTGCGCGCCTACCTCGAAGGCCGCGTCGTGCGCGCATACGCGACGGGTGCCTTCGCCGAGCTGCGCAAATGGGTCAGGCGCAACCGCGGCATCGCGATCGCATCGGTCGCGGCAGTCGTGCTCGCGCTCGGCGGCCTTGCGAGCACGGCCCTCGTCCAGGCGGCCGGCAAGCGAGCGGCTCGGCAGAGCGCCTACCTCTCCGGCATCACGCTCGCGAGCGTCAGCCTCGACGCGGGCAACGTACGTGAAGCACGCCGGCGTCTGGATGCGGCCGCGCCCGAGCTGCGGGGCTGGGAGTGGCGCCACCTGGACCTGCGCTCGGACTCCGCGCTCCACGTCCTGCGTGGCCATGCCGGTGCTCTGTCGGGCATCGCGTTCCATCCTGAAGGAGACCGACTTGCCACGTGCGCGGCCGACGGCGCCGTCCGCATCTGGCGCGTCGAGTCCGGGGAGTGCACAGCGACGCTCACCGGGTTGCCCGCGGGGAGTGAGCGAGCCGACCTCGTGGGCCTCGCCTTCTCGCCCGACGGCGCGCTGGTGGCGGCGGCGTCGAAGTGGCATGCCGCCGTCTTCATCTGGGACGCGAATTCGGGCGAGCTCGTGCACGAGCTGCCCGCCGGCGAGGGGGCGGTTCTGGCCGCGGGCTTCGCACCCGATGGAGGGCGGCTCGCGGTGGGGATCGTGCGCACGATCGAAGGACGCACCGAGCACTTCGTCGCAGTCCACGACATCGCGACGGGTGAGCGGCTCTGCGAGCTGGGGCCGCACGGCCAGCTCGTCAGCGACCTGGCGTTCGATCCGCGCGGTGACTACCTCGTCGCCGGCACCCACCAGCGCGCCGTGGTCGTCTGGAACACGCGCACGGGTGAGAAGCGGCACGAGCTGAGCGGTCGCACGAGCGGCGTGGCGATCGAGGCCATCGCACTGTCGCCCGACGGAGCGCTCGTTGCCGCGGGCGACGCCGCTGGGGTCGTCCACGTCTGGGGGCTCGAGTCGGGGGAGCGCGTTGCGACGTTCACCGCGCACACCGGACGCGTCATCGATCTGGCGTTCTCGCCGACCGGTGATCGGCTCGCCTCGGCGTCCGCCGATGCCTCCGTGCGCCTCTGGGGCATCGCGGAAGGTGCGCCCGAGCGCCTCTTGCCGCACAGTGCGCGCGTTCTGTCGGTCCGGTTCGTGCGGACCGGCCAGCGGCTCGTGACCGGCGCCGAGGACAGCACCACCCGCGTATGGGACACACGCACGGGTGAGTGCGTCGCGACGCTGCTCGGGCATGACGCGTACGTCGCCGAGGTCGCGGTGAGCGGCAGTGGTGCGTGGATCGCGACGGCGAGCGGGGACGGGACGGCGCGCGTCTGGCACGCGGCCGGTGGCGCGGCGTCGACGGTGCTCGCACTGCACGAGCAGCGCGTCGAAGGGCTCGACGGCGGTGGCGCGAGCGGGCTCGCTGCGTCGGGCGGACAAGGCGGCAAGCTCGTCGTTTGGTCGGTCGACACCGGGGCTGCGTTGCACGTCCTCGATCACGCGAGCGCGATCTGGGACGTCGCGCTCGATGCGCGCGGGCGCCGGGTCGCGGCGGGGACGAACGACGGCTCCGTGTGGCTCTGGGACTTCGCCTCCGGGAGACCCGTGCCGCTGGAGCTGTCCGGGCACACTGCGTCGGTCAATCGCGTCGCCTTCGATCCGGGCGGCGCATTGCTCGCTTCCGGCTCGGGCGATCACGCGGTGCGGGCGTGGGACGCCGGGTCCGGGACGTGCGTGTGGGTGGGGCGCGAGCACGCGGCATCGGTGCTCGCGGTCGCCGTGAACGCCGACGGCACTCGGTTGCTGTCGGGCAGTGCGGACGGGGAGCTGGTCGTCTGGGACGCGCGCAGCGGCGCGACGCTCGCGGTCGTGCCGAGCCCGGGTGGGGCAGTGCGCGCGGTCGTTTTCGAGCCGCACGGGAGCGGCTTCGCGTCTGGGTCCGACGACGGCATCGTCCGCCTGTGGAGCGCGAGCGGTGAGTTGCGCGGTGAGCTGCACGGCCACGACCGGCCGCTCGAAGACCTCGCGTTCCGCGCCGACGGCCTGCGCATCGTATCGGGGGCGCGCGACGGCACGATCCGCGTTTGGGACGTCCGGACTGGCGAGTCGATCAGCACGCTCGATCACGGCGTGGTCGTGACGTCGGTCGCGTTCAGCTCCGACGGCGCCCGCATTCTGGCCGGTCTGCGAAGCTCCGCCGCAGGCGTGCGCATCTGGGAGAGCGACCGCGGCACGGCGCACCGAATCTGGGCGGCCCTCTCGGCGGCGCGCTGAAGTTGGCGCGCTACGGCCGCCACTTCGCGACGCGCAGCGTAACGGGGTGCTGCGCACCGAGCTCGTTCGCGAGGCCGACGTGGGCGGCATCGAGCACCCGCCCGCCTTGTTCGCCGTCTGCGTGCTGCGCGAGCGCGTGTCCGTACAGTGCCCTCTGGTAGTGTGCTTTCCACGGCTCGCCGATCCATTGAGCGGCCATGGCCTCGGTCGCGCGTGCGAGGTCCGCGAGGCTGGTCGTGCCCGCGATGTCCGCCGCGCTCGCCATCTCGAGTCCTCGCGCCTCGAGCGTCAGTGGGTGCTCGTCTCCCAGGCGCGACGCGTAGAACCTGCGCGCCGCCTGCGCGTGCCCGAGCGCCTGGGCCGTCGGGCGCGGCGCCGTCAGGACGCGCGCCGTGCGGAGTCGGACCTCGGCGGTGCGCGCGGCATGTGCGTCCGTTGCGAGCAGCTCGTCCGCCGCCCGGATCGCGCTGCGGCGTGCATCACCGGCATCCTCCCCGAAGGCGTTCACGTAGCCGAGGTCGAGCTCGAGCCACGCGTACGCGTGGTCCGTGGGCGGCACGCCGGCATCGGCCAGCGTCGTGCGGGCGCGCTCGAGGAGAGCTCCAGCGTACGCGAAGTCTGGCGACTGCCAGGTCAGGACACCGAGCACTTGGCGAGCGCGGGCGATGGAGCGCGCCGGTGCGCTCCCGTGCGCCGCGAGCGCGGCGGACAGCATGTCCCGCGCCTCGCGGTTTGCGCCGGTGCCGCCCAGGAAGAGCGCGTGGTCGGTCGCGAGCTGCAGGAGTGAATCGCCCGTGAGGGCCTGCGCCGCGCGCGCGAAGGACGCGCGCGCGAGCTCGTTCTCGCATGCGGCGGCGGCGACGCGCGCGCGGGCGTGCTCGAGCGCGGCGAAGAGCGTTGGCTCCGGCGGGGCAGACGCGCCGGCTCGCTCGAGCGCGTCCAGGGCCTCACGCCAGCGGCCGCCCCGTTCATAGTCCCGTGCGAGCGCGACGTACGCCCGGGCCAGCTCGTCCGCGGCAGCCCAGCCGTGCTGGACGCGCAGGTCGATCGCACGCTTCCGCTGCCCCGCCGCGTCGTCGTACGCGTGCCGTTCGGCGTGCGCGGCCGCCTGGGTCTCGAGCAACTCGATCGTAGCGCGCGGGGAGGGCGCCGCGCGCGTGGGACGCCACGCGAGCCAGATGCCCGCTACCGTGGCCGCGCTGGCGACGGCGATCGTGACGGCTCGGCGCCGCACCCGGTGCTCGGTCGCGAGTGGTCGGGGTTCGCCATCGATGCAGCGGCCGACTTCGGTGGCGAAATCCATGACGGTCGCGTGGCGCTTCGCGGGGTCCTTCGCGAGTGCGCGGAGCACGATCGCATCGAGGCGGTCCGTCAGCCTGTTCCGCAGAGCCTCGTCGTCCACGAGCTCGCTCGGCCGCCGCGGAGCGTCGAGGCAGACCATGCGACCGAGCGCGTGCGGTGCGCCAGGCGGTGACTCGAACGGACGCCTTTCAGTGAGGAGCTCGCAGAGGACGACGCCGAGCGAGTACACGTCCGTCGCCACGCCGAGCTCCCTGCGCTCGAACTGCTCGGGACTGGCGTACGCCGGAGTCAGGACGCTGGAGGCGGCCGCGATCATGTCGTCGCCTTCGAGCATCTTGGCGATGCCGAAGTCGAGCAGCCGCGGCTCGCCCGCAGCGTCGACCAAGATGTTGGAGGGCTTGATGTCGCGGTGGACGACCAGTGCTTCGTGCGCGTAGTGGACGGCGCCGCACACCTTGCGGAAGAGCTCCAGTCGCTCGGTCACAGCCAGTCCGCGCTGCGTGCAGAAGGCGTCGATCGGCTGCCCCTCCACGTACTCCATCACGATGAAGGGCGTGCCGTCGGCGGCGGCGCCGCCGTCGAGCAGTCGCGCGATGTGTGGATGATCGAGACTTGCGAGCGCGTCGCGCTCACGGTCGAAGCGCATACGGCTCTTGTCGCCCATCAGGCCGGGCAGGATCCGCTTGAGGGCGCCGATCGCTCCATCCGCCTCGCGCCGGGCCTCGTACACGGCACTCATGCCGCCCGTCTCGATCAGCCGCGCGAGACGCCATCCACCGACCGCGTGTCCCAGAATCGCCGTGTCGGTCGCTTGCTCCCACGCGTGCCCGGCCTCGAGAACGGCATCCGCCAAGCCGTCGGTCTCTTGCGAGTGGAATCGAACGAGCGACTCGATCTCTTCCCGGAGCGCTGCGTCTTGCGCGCACTCCGTATCGAGCACGTGCTCCCGTTCCCCGGGCGAGAGATCCCGGACGGCGTGGAAGAGTTCCTCGATTCGCGACCAGTCCAGCGGGCTCGTCACGGAGCCATCTTGTCATCGTTCGTGCGGGAACACTGCGGGAACACTGCGAGAACACTGCGAGAACACTGCGAGAACACTGCGATAACGCTGCGGTAACCCTGGGTGCTTACGCACTTTCCGCCCGTGCTCCCTGGACGAATCAGCGCGGTTATAGAACTGTAGATCCAAGCGGAAGCTCCATCCGCTCCGCGCCCCGCGCGGTCCCCTGTCGAACTCTCCAGCCCGCACCTCCATGGCCACTCTCCACCGCCTCCTGGCGTCGTCTCTCTTGCTTTGTACCGGTCTCCCTGCCACGGCCCAGACGATTCGCGTCGACGCTAGTGCAGGAATCGACCGGCTCGCGTTCGATCACCCCGATGGGAGCTCCATCGAGTTGCGAACCTCCACCGCGCGCATCGTCGACGCGGACGTACGCACGGTGCCGGACCGTTCGGCAGTCGGCGTGACCTGGGCCGAGATGGCGGCGTCCGGCGCTCGCAGCGAGTGGTTCGCGGTCTCGCTCGACGGGCGCGACTTCGCCGCGCCGCGCGAGACAACGTACGAGATCAAGCTGCTGCACGGCGAGTTCGATCCGCGGTTCGCGACCAATCCGGTCGCACCCGCGCTCGCGGCGCCGCCGGACGGGCGGCTCTACATCGTGCAGTACTGGACGCAGGGCCTCGAGCCGTACCGCGAGCACCTCGAGTCACTCGGCGTCGAAGTGTACCTCTTCCTCGCGCGCCACGCGAACGTCGTGGAGATGGACGCCCGCACCGCCGAGAGGGTGCGCGGCCTGCCGTTCGTGCGTTGGGTCGGTCCCTACCATCCGGCGTACAAGCTCGAGGCTCCGTTGCGCGCTGTCCAGGCGTCCGACGACGCCGTGACGCAGCGGATCAACCTGCTCTCGATGGAGCGCGGGCCTGGAAGCAAGGACACGATCCAGGCGCGCGTGCGCGCTTTGGGCGGTGTCGTCGAGTCGGTCTCCGAGGAGACGTACTTGATGAGCGCGACGCTGACGCGCGCCGCGATCCGGACGCTGGCGTTCCACGATGACGTTCAGTGGATCGACCGTTGGGGGCCGAACGAGGACGACATGAACATCGCCCGTAACTTCCACGGCGCGAACGTCGTCGAGTCGTCGGGCGGCTACACCGGAAGCGGCGTGCGCGCGGAGGTCCTCGACAGCGGAACGGACACCTCGCACCCCGACCTGGCGAACTTCATCAACCACGGCCCGAACGATCCGGCCAACCATGGCACCTGCACGGCGGGCATCGTCGCGGGCTCTGGCGCCGGCAACTTCTCCGCGCGCGGCGCGATGCCGGACTCGCTCTTGATCGTGGCGGACTACAGCTACCTCGGCAACCGCTACAGCCACACCGCCGAGCTGCAGAACGCGGCCGGTCCGTACCGCGCGGTCCTGCAGACGAACAGCTGGGGTAGCTCGCGGACGACGCAGTACAACAGCACGTCGCAGGACATGGACCAGATCCTGTACGACCACAGCCGGATCACGATCACGCAGTCACAGTCGAACGAAGGCAACCAAGATTCACGGCCCCAGGCCTGGGCCAAGAACATCATCGCGGTCGGCGGCGTCCGGCACGAGAACACGCTGACGAAGAACGACGACTCGTGGAGCAATGGAGCGAGCATCGGTCCGGCGGCCGATGGTCGCATCAAGCCCGACCTCGCGAGCTTCTACGACGACATCCTCGCGACCGATCGCCCGGGCAGCGCCGGCTACGTGAACGGCGACTACCGCTCGAACTTCGGCGGCACGAGCGGTGCGACGCCGATCGTCGGTGGGCACATTGGGCTCCTGTACGAGATGTGGTCGGACGGCGTGTTTGGCAACCCAACGCCCGGCGCGACCGTGTTCGAGAACCGCCCGTTCAACACGACGATGAAGGCGCTCGCGATCAACACCGCGACGCAGTGGACGTTCAGCGGCACAGGCCACGACCTCACGCGCACGCACCAGGGGTGGGGCCACCCCGATCTCGCGACGGCCTGGAACCTGCGCAACGACATGTTCGTGGTCGACGAGACGGACGTTCTGACCGAGCTCGATTCGACGATCCACACGCTGACCGTCGATCCCGGGGAGCCGGCTTTCAAGGCGACGCTCGTCTACCGCGACCGCCCGGGCACGACTTCCTCTTCGCTGCACCGAATCAACGACCTCGACCTGCGCGTCACGGCGCCGGGCGGGACGGTGTATTGGGGCAACAACGGCCTGCACGCCAACATGTGGTCGACGGCGGGCGGCGGAGCGAACGATGTCGACACCGTCGAGAACGTCTTCGTCCAGAGCCCGGCGGCCGGACAGTGGCTCGTCGAAGTCATCGCGAGCGAGATCAACCAGGACTCGCACTCCGAGACCGGCGCGCTCGACGCCGACTACGCGTTGGTCGTCAGCGGCGCGAACGAGGGCCCGCCGCCCGCGCCCGTCGCGGACTTCAGCGCCTCACCGACCAGTGGCGTCACCCCGCTCGCGGTCGCGTTCAGCGACCTCTCGACGGGCGGGCCGAACGCGTGGAGCTGGGACTTCGGCGACGGCGGCACCTCCACCCTGCAGAACCCCGGTCACCTCTACGGCACGCCCGGCGACTACACCGTGATTCTGACGGTCACCGCGGCTGGTGGCATCGACACCGAGACGAGGGTCGACTACATCTCGGTCGCCTCGCCCAACGTCGGCACGAACTACTGCTCGCCCGCGGTGCCGAACTCCACCGGCAACTCCGCGGTCATCTTGGCCCAGGGCAGCGCGAACGTCGCGGACAACGACGTCACGCTCATCGCCGGGATGATGCCGAACGATGAGTTCGGCTACTTCATCGCCAGCCCCACGCAGGGCTTCATCCCGACCCCCGGCGGCAGCGTCGGCAACTTCTGCCTCGGCACGGGACCGATGCTGGGTCGCTACGATGATCAGGTGCAGAACAGCGGCGTCGTCGGAACGTTCCTGATCGCGATCGACCTCACGGCAGTGCCGATCGCGGTGCAGCCCGGAACGGTGGCGATTCAGCCTGGAGATACCTGGAACTTCCAGGCTTGGTTCCGCGACGGAGGGACCTCGAACTTCACGAATGGCGTGTCCGTGTTGTTCTTGTAGGCGCGGGCTCGATTGAGCGTAGGCGAGACCCCGGCTTGGGCCGGGGTTTCGTCGTTTTCGAGGTGTTCGGGATCGAGCACGGGGTGAGGCCGCTCCGCTACGGCGATTGACCCACAGAAGTATCCGCCCCTTCAAAAATGCGCCCCGGTGGCGGTCGCGCCCTCACCCCGGAGGCCGGCTCTACAGGCGTTCCTCGAGCATCGCTCCGAGCCCGTCGACCCAGGCGGGAGTTGCGTTGAGCGACGGTACGAGCTCGAGCTCCTCGCCGCCCGCGCCGCGAAAGTTCTCGAGGGCGCGCATGCCGATCTCCTCGAGGGTCTCGAGGCAGTCGGCGACGAAGGCGGGGCAGAAGACGGCCATGCGCTTGGTGCCTGTCTGCGCGAGGCGCACGAGCTCGCCGTCGGTGTAGGGCTGGATCCAGGGCGTGCGGCCGAGGCGTGACTGGAACGTGATGGTGCTGTTCGACGTGTCGAGGTCGAGGCGTTCGCGCAGGCCGCGCGTCGTCGCGAAGCACTGGGCGCGGTAGCAGTTGCGGTTCGCGTCGACGATGCTGGCGCAGCAGTCGTTCTGCGCGAGGCAGTGCCTGCCGCTCTCGTCGCTCTTGGTGCAGTGGCGTTCGGGGAGGCCGTGGTAGCTGAAGAGCACGTGATCGGGGCGCAGGCGCTCGAGCACGGGGCGGCCGACGGCGGCGAACGCGTCGAGGAAGCGCGGGTCGTCGTAGAAGGCGGGGAGGACCTCGACGTAGGGCGTGTTCCAGTGCTCCGCGGCGTGACGGTACACGCACTCGAGGGACGAGCCCGTCGAGCTCGAGGCGTACTGAGGATAGAGCGGCGCAACCAAGATCCGGTTGCAGCTCGCGGCTCGCAGGGTATCGAGACTGGCCGCGACCGACGGGTTCCCGTAGCGCATCGCGAGCTCGATCGAGACTTCCGGCAGCCGTTCGCGCAAGCGATCGCGCAGGTCGAGTCCGTGCACGAGAAGCGGCGAACCGCGATCGGTCCACACCTCGCGGTAGGCTGCGGCGGACTTCGGTGCGCGGAACGGCGCGATGATGCCGTTGACGAGGCCGAACCGCACGGGCGCCGGAATGTCGATCACGCGCGGGTCGCTGAGGAACTCGCGCAGGTAGCGGCGGACTGCTCCGGACTCGGGGGCGTCGGGCGTGCCGAGGTTGACGAGGAGGATTCCGGTCTTGTGGACCATGGCAGTCTTGTACGGGCTCGGCGCGGGGACCACCAGGGGAGAGGCCGACGTTTCGTGCGTCCGCGAGTCATGGACAGAACGTGACGCGCACGCCCTGACTCGAGCCGTCGGCGCCCGGCGGTTCGGCGCGTGCGCAGCACACGTCCTCGATCGCCGTGTCGATCACGTGCCCCGCGGCCGGGACTCCGCCCGCGTCGCGGATTCGATCCCGAGCGTTGGCCACGGCAGGTCCGGCCCGCGCAAAGGGAAGCAATCCGGCCACCTCGAGCGAGCGTCCGTTCACGTCGCGAAAGACGAGCTGCGCGGCGAGAAGGCAGCGGAGTGCCGGGAGGGGACGCGGACGCACGACGACTCGGGAAAGAGCGGAAGGGCGCTCGGTTCTTGGCCTCCGATCCGGTGTCCCGATTCGTGGCACGGATCTCTCCCTTTCTTCGCGTGCTGGGCAAGAGCGGGGCTCGCGTGTCGGGCACGTAGGGCCTGGGGCGGCCCCCAGGGGCGCTGTTCCGCAGGGGAATCGGAGAAGTCTCGCGATGAGTTTGGCGACCTCCGGATCTCAGGGGATAGTTCCTTACCGGCAAACGGATCCCTTGGCCGGTAGACTGTTTCGGGGCGGTGCTCAAAGGCGCTGGCCCGCATTGGCCCGCCCACCGAAAAGGTGGGCGGGTTGCTTTTTGTCATCGGTGCGCGCGGTCTCTTACGCTGCTGGTCATGACTTGCCCGAGCCGACGCGACCTCCTCGCTGGGTCGCTCTTCACCGGATACGCCCTCGCCGTCGACGGTCGCCGCTTCGCGGCGGACTCGGTGCCGGGGAGCGCTCACGAGGACGCCCGACAGGATGCGCCGGCGCCGAGCGTCGCCGGCGTGCCGGCGGCCGAGCCACACATGCACGTCGTCGATCGCGACGTCGACGTCTTCATCGCCGGCGGCGGGATGTCCGGCGTCTGCGCGGCACTCGCAGCGGCGCGTGCCGGCGCGCGAACGCTCCTGGTGCAGGATCGATCGCGACTGGGCGGCAACGCGTCGAGCGAGATCCGCATGCACATCGTCGGCGCCGACAACCACGGCAGCCGCGCCGGCTGGCGGGAGGGCGGGATCATCGAGGAGGTCCGCGTCGCCGACGCCGTCCACAACCCGCACCGTGCGTGGGAGTTGTTCGACCTGCTCCTGTACGACCTCTGCGCGCGCGAGCCGAACCTGGAGCTCCTGCTCGACACCGCGCTCTACGCCGCCGAGATCGAGGGCGGAGCGATCACGCGCGTGCACGCGCGGTGTGACAAGACCGAGACGATCCACCGCACGCGCGCCGCGGTCTATTGCGATTGCACCGGCGACAGCCGCCTGGCGCTGGAGGCCGGTGCCGCATTCCGCGAGGGGCGCGAGCCGCGCGCGCAGTACGGCGAGTCGCTCGCGCTGGAGAAGGGTGACGAGAAGTCGCAGGGCTCGAGCATTCTCTTCACGGCGAAGAAGCACGATCGCCCGATGCCGTTCGTCGCGCCGCCCTGGGCGCGCAAGATCACCGAGGACGACCTCCTGTTCCGCGGCATCCCGACGAGCGCGTGGGAGTACGGCTACTGGTGGATCGAGCTCGGCGGCGACCGTGACGTCATCCGCGACAACGAGGAGTTGCGTTTCGAGCTCCTGCGCGTCGTCCTCGGCGTCTGGGATTGGATCAAGAATTCGGGGCAGCGTCCGAAGTCGGCCAGCTGGGCGCTCGAGACCGTCGGCATGATCCCGGGCAAGCGCGAGAGCCGCAGGCTGACCGGTGCGTACGTGCAGACGCAGCAAGACCTACAGGGCGGCTGGAAGGAGCGTGACGATGGCGTTGCGATCGGTGGCTGGGGGTTCGACGAACACCCCCCCGGAGGGTTCGACGACTGGGATCAGCCGCCCTTCTACAGCAAGCCGATCGAGGAGCCGTACAACATCGCGTTCGAGGCGCTCTACAGCGCCAACGTCAAGAACCTGATGATGGCCGGTCGCAACATCTCGAACTCGCACGTCGCGTTCACCTCGACGCGGGTGATGGCGACGTGTGCGTGCACGGGCCAAGCTGCCGGCACCGCGGCGGCCATGTGCGCCGCCAAGGGCGTCTCGCCGAGCGAGCTGCGCAAGGATTCGATGCCGGAGCTGCAGCAGGCTCTCTTGCGTGCGGATCAGACGATTCGAGGCGTTGTGAACACGGACCCGCTCGACCTCGCGCGTGCGGCACGCGTGAGCGCATCCAGCGCTCTGCCCGAGGCCGATCCGGCCCACGTGATCGACGGTGAGGTGCGCGATGTTCCTGGCAAATGGTCCCACCGCTGGGGCGCGAAGATGGCGGACGGCACGCCCTGGCTCGAGCTCGCTTGGGACGAGCCACGCGCACTCTCGCACGTTCAGATCACCTTCGACACCGGCTTTCACCGCGAGCTGACCCTCACGGCGTCCGACGGTCACTCGTCGCGCATGGTGCGCGGGCCGCAGCCCGAGACGGTGCGCGACTACGACTTGACGGCGCGCACGGCGGGGGGCGACATCGTGCTCGCCGAGGTGCGGGGCAACTCCTCACGCTTGCGGCGGCACACGTTCGAGCGGGTCGACGCCCAGGCCCTGCGTCTGACCGTGCACGCGACGAACGGCGCGGAGGAGGCGCGCGTGTTCGAGGTGCGCTGTTACGCGTGACGCCGTCGATCTATGGCACCACGGATCGCACGGTTCGCGGTAGGCTCGTTCCGATCGATTCGCGCACCCTTTCAAGCACCAAGAGCCCTTTGGGCATCAAGAGGTTTGTTCATGCGTCTCCACCTGCTCACGCTCGCGTTCGCCGTCGCAGGTCCAGCGCTCGCCCAGACGACCATCGGCCCCCTCTATCTCTCCGGTGAGCCTGGCGGTCCGACCGGAGGAGGTAGCGGTGCCTGCCCCTCCGGGCCCCCCTGCGGCACGATCGACACGCCTGGCGGCATGGCCTTCGACGGAACGAACCTGTGGATCGCGAGTTACGCGGTCCAGGAGATCCAAATGGTCGAGCCGCTGAACTGCTGCGCCGTGCACTCGATCCCGGCCCCCGCGCCCGACATCGGCGGGCTCGCTTGGGACGGCTCGAGCCTGTGGGCGGCGGCCGAGCAGTCGAGCATCATCTACCAGCTCGATCCGGCCGACGGCGCCATCCTGGGCACGATTCCGGGCACCGGGACCGGCGACGGCGACCCGAATGCCGTCGGCTTGGCGTGGGACGGGACGCACCTGTGGCAGGCCGACCACAACGACGAGCAGATCCACATGCTCGACACCGAGGATGGAACGATCTTGCGCAGCATTCCCGCGCCCGGTCCATGGTCGGGCGGGCTCGCCTACTCGGGAGGCTTCTTCATCGTCGGCGACGTGACCCTGGGCCAGACGTTCTGGGTCGACTCGACCGACGGCGAGGTCAAGTTCGTCTGTGACGACACGTACTGGGGATTCGCGCCCGACGGCGCCGGCGGTGTCTGGTCCGCTGACTTCTCCACCAGCATGATGCAGCAGCTCGACTTCAATCTTCCGACCTACACGCGCTTCTGCACGTCGACGATCAACTCGAGCGGTGCCGCGGCGCGCATCCGCGCCGAGGGGACCGGCAGCATCTCGTCCAACAACCTCGTCCTGGAAGCGAGCCCGGTGCCGAGCGAGGCGGGTTTCTTCTTCTACGGCAGCGCGCCCGTGCAGCAGCCCTCCGGCAACGGCTTTCGCTGCATCGGCGGCAACATGTTCAAGCTGCCCATCGTCTTCCGCGCGGGCGACGCGCTGACGTACGCCGTCGACTTCAAGACGCCGCCGACCAACATGGGGCCGGGTGCGATCGTGGCGGGATCGACGTGGTACTTCCAGGCGATCTTCCGCGACACCGCGAACGGCGGCTCGGGCGGATTCAACTACAGCGACGGGATGGAGATCTTGTTCGCGCTCTGATCGGCGGTGGGAAATGCAACCGGCGGAGAAACTCGGGATTGGCTGAATCCCATTCTGCGCCGGCTGCATTGAACTAGTGGTGTGATTCACTCTTGTGCGGCATTTTGGTCGGTGCGTACGCGTTCGCTGCAAGTCGTAGCGTCGACGCGACTTCGCTGCAAGTCTCGGAGGAGTCGCAACGCAGCAGCCGGCGGGTACGGGCCGACCAAA
>JAAELL010000465.1 GCA_024226735.1 bacterium
AGGAGTACCTTCGGTTCCTCAAGGAGATCAACCGCTCCACACCGAAGAACAAGGAGCTACACCTCGTCGTCGACAACTACGCAACCCACAAACACCCCGAGGTCCGAGCCTGGCTTAGCAAGCACCCCCGCTTTCACATCCCCCCGGTGGTCCCGTTGGGGCGAGGCGACGTCTTCATCTACGGCGGCCCGGACGGACACCTCCTGCGCACTCACCGCTCGGAAACATTCGGTGTTTGGGACCCTTGGGTCGCCTCGATCGGTGACATCGACTTGGACACAGTGCCTGACTACGTGGTCGGATGGCGCTCCATAGCCGGTGCAGTCGTCTTCTCGGGAGCTAGTGGTTGCGAACTCTTCCGTGTCACTGAGGGGATTCTCGGCTTCGCACAGAGCGTTGCCGCCATCGGCGATGTCGACGGAGACAGGATCCCCGACTTCGCGGTGAACGCAACTCTTGCCCACGCGTGCCAGGGCTACGATCCCGACCGTGGCTTCATCCGGCTCTACTCCGGCGCGAACGGTTCGATCATCCGTGAGATCGAAGCTTCCCGTGTCCCTGCTTGGTCCTGGGGGTGTGATTTCTATCGCATTCACGGCGGCGGCCACGACGTGAACGGGGACGGAATCGGCGACATCATCGCTGGATCACCCCATGCCGACCGCGAGTTCGATCCCGTGCTCGGGCTGACCGTGGGTTCTCTGTATTCGGTCTTCTCGGGGGCGACGGGAACGATGCTCTGGCAGCAACGGACGCTCGGCCGCGGCTTGGACGGCGCGTTGGTGGGCGACCTGACGCGCGACGGCATCTCGGAGTTCGCCATTGGCAGTTGGTGGGACTACACAACCTACTTCGGCGCCGGCAAGATCACCGTCTTCGAAGGCGCCCGAGGCGATGCAGTACGCACCTGCCCCGCAGACCCCAACTCCACTGGCCAATCCGCCGGCCTCCACCTCGACGGCCCGATCAGCATCGGCAACAACAGCCTGCACCTCTTCGTCGAGAACGGCGTCCCCAACGAGCTCGGCTACTTCGTCTACGGTCCCGGACTCACGAATGTTCCCTTCGGCGACGGCATCCTGTGCGCGGGGTCGGGAGCGGGTAGTCTGAGCCGCATTGCTGGTCCCGTGCTGCTGGACGCGCAGGGCGAAGCTCTCGTGCCTGTCGACATGACCCAAGGCCCCATGGCCCATCCGGTGACCGGCTGGCTGCCCGGGTCGAAGTCGACGCTTCAGTTCCTCTACCGCGACCCAAGCGGTCCCGGCGGTACTGGATTCAACCTGTCCGACGCGATGCGTGTCACCTTTACACCGTAGACCATGATCCGGTCCGGCAGTCCGCGTTGATGTGCACGGACTCCGCGGAGTGCTCACACGTCCAGAACGCACGCAGGCGGTGCATGGGCTGTGCGACACCGTGCCGGCGAGGCCCGTCAATCGAACGTCACGCTCAGCCCATCGGTGAAGTTGCTCGTCGGCACCGGGTTGTTGTCGCGGAACCAGCACTGGAAGTTCCACGTCTCGCCCGGCTGCACGGCGACGGGCGGGCTGACGGGGATGGCCGTCAGATCGACCGCGAGCGAACCGCTCGGCCCCTGGATGATCTGCGCGATCTGGTTGAAGCGACCGATCGTGCCCGACAGGCAGATCACGCCCTGGGAGCCGGGGGGCGTGAAGAAGCCCTGGGTCTGGCCGGCGAGGAAGTAGCCGAACTGACCGGCCGGCAGCTGCTCGGCGACGAGGGTGAGGCTGTTCGCCGCCGCGGACGTGCTGCCGGTGGCGCGGATGGTCGCGGGGAGGCCGGACGAGTTCGGGATCGCCGGGAAGCAGTAGTTCTGCCCGGGGGCCCCGAACGCGTAGACGAAGAGGCCGTCGAGGATCGTGCCCAGGGCGTCGACGTCGGCGGTGAAGAAGACGATGGAGCTCGATCCGACCGCTACGTTGCCGATGCCGGTGAAGTTCGTCACCACGAAGCCGGCGTCGACGCTGCCGTTCCCGTCCCAGTCGACTTCGTCCCCTATCGCCAGCAGGCAGGTGCCGTTCAGGAACAACGCCTCGCTGCTCGTGCCGCCGTCGTCGATGTCCCAGACGAACGCGATTTGTCCGATCTCGTTCATTGCAGCGGCCTCGAGCCCTCCCGCGGTCAGCTTGCCGTCGATCAGGTCCCCCTCGCGGTAGGCGATCACGCCGTCGATCACCAGGATCTCGTCCCGGTCGGTCGCGGCGTCCGTGTCCCCCGAGAAGAAGTAGCTGCCCAGCTCGGTGATGCCCAAGAAGTCGAAGTTGTCCCAGTTCTCGACCCCGTCACCTCCCGCGCTCACGGGCAGGAGCGTGCCCTCCTGGACGAGAGAGCCCCCGATCAGCAGCCCGCTGCCGTTGAGCACCACCGCTTTGTCGTTGCTGGTCGTGACCGTCGGACCGCTCATCCCCGCCTCGTAGATGTGGTGCGTCCCGAGGGCGGACAAGCGGTAGTCGAAACCGACCGAGGCGTTGGTCGAGAGCGGTTCCGGCAGTCCCGGCAGCACGTCGCCGCCGAGCGCGATCACCGTCCCACCGTCGAGCCCGAGGAACAGGCCACGGTTCTCGGTCGTCCCGCCCTGCGTGCTCGTGATGCCTCCAACGAAGTACGGGATCCCCGGGCCCGTCACGTCCGGGCGGCTGGCGAAGCGCCAGAACTGCCCGGGGAGCGTCGGGTGCGGCTCCCCCTCGACGGCGACGGGCGTGTCCCCGAACCAGACCGTGTCCGCCGACGTCACGACCGCGCCGTTGCAGGTCGCGCTGTAGCTCACGATCCCGGCGTCGCTGATGCCGAGGTGTTCTTCGAAGGCGGTCTGCGTGAGTGGGCCGAACGTGTCCTCGGTGCGGAGGATGCCCGGGGCCGCCCCGCCGCCGCTGCCGAACACGTGGTTGAGCGCGACGCCGCCGACGCTGGTGAACCGTGCAGCGAAGCCACCGTTCTCGTTGACGTTGGGGCCGCCGACGGTGACAACGGTCCGGCCGGCGAACGGCCCGGTCAGGGCATCCCCTTCGCGCAGGAGCGCCCTGGCGACCTGGGCATCGGCGCTGGAGGCGAGGAGCGCTGCGGAGGCGCAGGCGAGCAGCAGAGTCGTCTTCTTCATGTCCGTCTCGTGGGCTTGGCGTCAGTGGGCGCGGGCTGGGAGCGGCCCCATCCTAACCCTGCCGTTCCCCCGGAACTGGCCTCGACGGAAGGCGTCTCCCAGCCGCGTCAGCGATACCCTATCTCGGGCGTCAGCGCGATCGCACTCTTCCTGAAGCTCCCGCTCCCGCGCCCGAGCACGCGCCCTTCGTCATCGACGAGCACCGACTCGGCCACGAGTAGGCGCCGCGAGCGATGCACGAGCTTGCCGCTCGCGTGCAACGTCCCGCTGCTCACCGGCCGCAGGAAGTGCACGTGGAAGGACACTGTCAAGACGAAGACGTCGGTGATGATCGAGTTGGCCGCGAAGAACGCCGAGTCGTCGAGGACCTTGAAGTAGTGCGAGCCGTGGACGGCGTGCGCCGCGTGGTACAGGTCCTCGCGCACGTCGACCTCGATCTCGGCCGCGCCTTCGGAGAGCGTGATGCGCGGCCGGTAGTACGCGTTCGTCGGCGAATCGAGGTAGACGCGCTGCAGGCGCTCGAAGTGCGCCGCGTCGACGGCGCGCGCGTCCGCGTCGCCGCGGGCGGTCCGGGACAGGAGCAGTCCGCCCCGGAGGTATCCGAAAGGCACGACGTGGGCGCCATCGGCGATCAGCTCTTCTCGCGCCTCGGCGTGCAGGGCAGGGAGCTCGCTCCAGTGCACGTGGGGGAAGCTGTGGTGCTCGGCGTGGTAGCCGATGTTGAACATCGTGCGGTTGAAGAACGCCGACAGGAAGACGTTCGAGTGGCGGAACCCCTGGACCTCACCCTCGGGCATCTCGCGCCCCGCGTGCTGCGCGTACATCCCCGGTGCGAGCACGACGACGTTGGCGACGAACTGTGGCAACACCCACAACAGGAGCGCTATGCGCACGTCGATCCAGAACGGGATCGACCACCGTAATCGAGCCGTCCGCGAGTGGGTCGCGCACGGTCCCGGAGAGCACGGTGGCGCCGGCCGCTCGGGCGGCTTCGCGCAGGACGCGATCGAAGCTCGGCCGCACGACCTGCAGCTCTCCGATGCCCTTGCGCACGATCAGCCGATCGTTGCCCCACAGGCTTCCGTGGCGTCGGGCGAACACGGCACCTGCCGCCTCGAGGGGCGCGCGCAGGCCGCGCGCCTCGAGCGCGGCGCTCGCGCCGGCGACGAGCGTTTCCTCGGGAGTTGCACGGTGCGCGGCGGCCCGGTCGACGAGGACGACATCGCGTCCCCAGTCGGCGAGCGTGCGCGGGAGCTCGGCGCCCGCCGGGCCTCCGCCGACGATGAGGCAATCGGGCGTGAGGGGGTTGGAGCGCGTCACGCCGCAAGCGTACTACGCGGGGTTCTGGTCGCCAGCGATGCTGCGGTGTCGGTTAGAGTGAGACCGACGTCTCAACCGAGGGAGGGCAGCGATGCGGCGGTTCCGAGTTCAGCCATTCTTGATTCTGTCGGCCCTGGTGCTCGCCGGCAGTCCCGCGCTGGCAAGGCAGTGCGAGCAGAGGATTCTCGCCTCGCCCAACGTGATGGACGCCAACTTTGGTTGGTCGGCGTCGATGTCGCAGGGCACGGTGATGATCGGGGCGTACGGTGGGGACGCGCTCGGCTCGCTCTCCGGCGCGGTGTACGCCTACGAGAACGCGCCGAGCGGATGGGGTCAAACCGACCGGCTCGTCCCCGCGGATTCGGTCGCCGACGACTACTTCGGCTTTGACGTCGTCGCCCAGGGCGACACCGTCGTCATCGGTTCGCCGCGCGCACACGGCCCCGCGGCGCGCAGCGGGGCGGCCTACGTCTTCGAGCGCATGCCGTCGGGCTGGGTCCAGACGCAGAAGCTCGTCGCCTCCGATGGAGGTTTCGACCAGTTCTTCGGCCGGGCAGTCGCCCTCGACGGCGACACGATCCTCGTCGGCTCGAGCGAGGTCGCGTTCCGCGGCGCGGTGTACGTCTTCGAGCGCGGTCCCGGCGGCTGGACCGAGACGGACAAGCTTCTGGCCTCCGACGGCATCGCGAACGACGGCTTCGGTTCGAGCGTCTGGATCGAAGGGGACACGGCGATGATGGGGGCCGCCGGCGACGACGACCTCGGAAACGTCTCCGGTGCCGCGTACGTCTTCGAGCGCGCGGGAGGCGTTTGGGGCGAAACGCAGAAGCTGCTCGCCTCGGACGGCGGCAGCCTGCACCGCTACGGCAACGCGATTCGGATCCAGGGCGACCGGGCGATGATCGCCGCGCGCACGAACGCCGCCGGCGCGGTCTACGCCTACGAGCGCGGACCGTCGGGCTGGGTCGAGACGCAGATCCTCGTCCCGTCGAGCCCGTACACGGGCGAGTTCGGCGACGCGCTCGACCTCGACGGCGACCGCGCGGTGATCGGGGCCGATTCGGACTCACTGCTGGGCTTCAACGCCGGGGCCGCCTACGTGTTCGAGCGGACCTCGGACGGCACCTGGGTCGAGACGAGCCTGTTCCGCGACCCCGAAGGTGGAGGGAGCGAGTTCTTCGGCCTCAGCGCAGCGATCGAAGGCGAGACGGTCGTCGTCGGTGCGCACCGCACGGACGAAGCCTGCCCGGGCGTGCCGAGCTGCGACGCCGGCTCGGCGCTCGTCTTCGAATGCGTGACTTCGATCGGTACCCGCTTCTGCTCGCCCGCGCTCGACAACAGCACGGGGCTCCCGGGGGTTGTCTTTGCCGCGGGCTCGACGGGCGCGTTCGACGACTATCTGATCGTGACTGCCGCGCAGCTTCCGCCCGGACAGTTCGCGATGTTCGTTACGGGCAGGGACACGGACGTGATCCCGATTCCCGGTGGGGGCGTCTTGTGCCTCGGGAATCCGTTCGGCCGGTTCAACCTGGTCGAGCAGATCTTCCAGGGCCCATCGGGCTCGCTACGCGTCGACACGATCCACATGCCTGTCACTCCGACCGTCGTCTTGCCCGGTGACACGTGGCACTTCCAGTGCTGGCACCGCGACGTGGGTGGCACTGCGAGCAACCTCACCGACGCGGTGAGCGTGACGTTCGAGTAGACCCGAATCCGTCATGAAGTGTCGCGGTACCGTACCTGCATCTACACTTCGGCACGGGGCTGACGAGGTCCAGACACGGCATGTCTGACGCGCCGCTGCGCTCCGCGGGCCCGCGCGAGCCTTTGCCCCCGCTGCAACGCCGTCAGGCGTTGCGCCATAGACACGCCGACACCGTAGGCGTCGTTAGTTTTGGCGCCGGGTCCTCCCGGCTCCAAGACTAATGAATGTTGTAGATGAAGCCCGAGGCCGGGTCGCCTTCGGACATGAACAGGATCACGGCTACGGCGACCACCACGACGATGATGGGGGCCACGATCCAGATCCAGTTCTCCTTGAAGAAGTCAGACATGTTGTTTCGTTCCGGGCGCGAGGGCGGATACCGGAGAATTCTACCCTGCTCGGAGCGGATCGGGGGAGGAGCTAGTGGTGTGAGTCACTCTTGTGCGGCATTTTGGTCGGTGCGTACGCGTTCGCTGCAAGGCGCAGCGACGACGCGACTTCGCTGCAAGTTTCGGAGGAGGCGCAACGCAGCAGCGGGCGGGTACGGGCCGACCAAA